>NZ_JCBDHJ010000025.1:0-80338 GCF_059834135.1 Vibrio sp. R10-SG-ISO4 | reverse complement strand
AAAGGTTCATTGTATTCTAGGGACTAGTAACTAGCCTCTAGAATCTCTCTTTACTTTTACAAACCATATCAATCTGTGTGGACACTCAAAACGATAATCATCGTATAAGGAGGTGATCCAGCGCCAGGTTCCCCTAGCGCTACCTTGTTACGACTTCACCCCAGTCATGAACCACAAAGTGGTGAGCGTCCTCCCGAAGGTTAAACTACCCACTTCTTTTGCAGCCCACTCCCATGGTGTGACGGGCGGTGTGTACAAGGCCCGGGAACGTATTCACCGTGGCATTCTGATCCACGATTACTAGCGATTCCGACTTCATGGAGTCGAGTTGCAGACTCCAATCCGGACTACGACGCACTTTTTGGGATTCGCTTACTCTCGCAAGTTCGCCGCCCTCTGTATGCGCCATTGTAGCACGTGTGTAGCCCTACTCGTAAGGGCCATGATGACTTGACGTCGTCCCCACCTTCCTCCGGTTTATCACCGGCAGTCTCCCTGGAGTTCCCACCCGAAGTGCTGGCAAACAAGGATAAGGGTTGCGCTCGTTGCGGGACTTAACCCAACATTTCACAACACGAGCTGACGACAGCCATGCAGCACCTGTCTTACAGTTCCCGAAGGCACCAAAGCATCTCTGCTAAGTTCTGTAGATGTCAAGAGTAGGTAAGGTTCTTCGCGTTGCATCGAATTAAACCACATGCTCCACCGCTTGTGCGGGCCCCCGTCAATTCATTTGAGTTTTAATCTTGCGACCGTACTCCCCAGGCGGTCTACTTAACGCGTTAGCTCCGAAAGCCACGGCTCAAGGCCACAACCTCCAAGTAGACATCGTTTACGGCGTGGACTACCAGGGTATCTAATCCTGTTTGCTCCCCACGCTTTCGCATCTGAGTGTCAGTATCTGTCCAGGGGGCCGCCTTCGCCACTGGTATTCCTTCAGATCTCTACGCATTTCACCGCTACACCTGAAATTCTACCCCCCTCTACAGTACTCTAGTCTGCCAGTTTCAAATGCAATTCCGAGGTTGAGCCCCGGGCTTTCACATCTGACTTAACAAACCACCTGCATGCGCTTTACGCCCAGTAATTCCGATTAACGCTCGCACCCTCCGTATTACCGCGGCTGCTGGCACGGAGTTAGCCGGTGCTTCTTCTGCAGCTAACGTCAAATCCATACGCTATTAACGCATGAACCTTCCTCACTGCTGAAAGTACTTTACAACCCGAAGGCCTTCTTCATACACGCGGCATGGCTGCATCAGGCTTGCGCCCATTGTGCAATATTCCCCACTGCTGCCTCCCGTAGGAGTCTGGACCGTGTCTCAGTTCCAGTGTGGCTGATCATCCTCTCAGACCAGCTAGGGATCGTCGCCTTGGTGAGCCCTTACCTCACCAACTAGCTAATCCCACCTGGGCATATCCTGACGCGAGAGGCCCGAAGGTCCCCCTCTTTGGCTCGAAAGCATTATGCGGTATTAGCCATCGTTTCCAATGGTTATCCCCCACATCAGGGCAATTTCCCAGGCATTACTCACCCGTCCGCCGCTCGACGCCGTTAACGTTCCCCGAAGGTTCAGTTAACTCGTTTCCGCTCGACTTGCATGTGTTAGGCCTGCCGCCAGCGTTCAATCTGAGCCATGATCAAACTCTTCAATTTAAAGTTTTGTTCGGCTCAATGAATACTGAACATTCCCTTCGCTAATAAATAGCGAAAGTAATGTTTGAATTGACTGTGCTGAGTCCGAAGACTCAATGGTCACTTCGTATCATTGAAACCTAAATTGTTTCCGAAGAAACTATTTGGATTATCATCAACGAGTGCCCACACAGATTGATAGGTTTATATTGTTAAAGAGCTAGTTTTGAGTCTCACTCAAAACGGACGGTCATTTTAGCGATTTAAGTTTTAGTGTCAACCACTTTTTTCAAACTTTTCTCAGCAATTTTTGCTGGGCTTTTAGACCTGCTGTTACGGTGAGTATCCTTATTGGAGCCTTGCCGTGTCAGCGAGGGGGCATTATAGATATCCGATGATACTTGGCAACCCCTTTTTCAAAAAAAATGGCATTTCTTTGCTATTCGATTAAAACATCACCTCAAAGCGTTATAAGCGAGCGTTTTCTTTACATATTTTTAAACTTTTCACCAAATAAGCGCACTTTTTCCCAGTTGGTGTACTCCACCTCTTTGGTTGTATCGGTTTCACCGCCTGTCATCGACATAATGAACTTAATCATAGTTTTATCGAACCAATTATAACGTGGGTAACGCAGCGCCCCGGCAAAAACACCAATCAGACTGGGTTGCCAAGCGGATTTGCTGAGGAAGGTTTTGATGTACGCACTCCCTTCTGGGGTGTCCTTTCCTTGCGCTTCTTTTCTCGCGGTCAGATTGACACAAATAAATGCTGCTTTGTGCTGCTGCAGTTGATCGAGGTTTCGCTCAATAAAACGATACAGTTGCTTATTTAAGTGGCCATAACGAATAGAGGCGCCGACCAGCACGCGCTCGTAGGGGGCAAAGTCGACCTGATCAACAAGGTGGAGATCGATGATGTCGCACTCCATGTCCAATTGTTGTTGCAGGGTGTGGAGAATTTTTTTTGTCTGTCCTTCACGGGAAGAATAGAGAAACAGCGCTTTTGACATAGGCTTCCTTTAACTTTTCCAAAAGGTAGGGGTCAGCAGAATCAGTAGGGTGAACACTTCGAGACGCCCAAACAACATAGAGACAATCAACACCCATTTGGCTTTATCATTCACATCGCCGAAGTGGAGCGCCACTTCGCCAAGACCCGGGCCTAAGTTGTTGAGCGTGGCGGCCACTGCGGAGAAGGCACTTAACTCATCCATGCCGGTCGCAATAAGACCCAGCATGCAAACCACAAAGACCAATGCGTAGGCAGAGAAAAATCCCCACACGGCATCGACCACTCGTTGTGATAGAGCACTTCCGCCGACTTTAATGGTGTACACCGCTCTTGGGTGAACCAGACGTTTGAGCTCTCGCACGCCTTGTAGTGTTAATAGTAGGATACGGATCACCTTCATCCCACCACCGGTCGAACCGGCGCAACCACCAATAAAAGAGGAGAACAGCAATAGGACGGGAAGAAACAGCGGCCACTCTGAAAATCCTGTGGTGGTAAAGCCTGCTGTTGTCGAAATCGAAACCGTCTGGAACAGCGCTTGGTCAAACGCATCGTATTTTGAGTCGTAAGAGTGATGATTCAATAACACGAGGAAACAGATGATAAAGAGCAGCGCTTGAATAAAGAGGAATGCGCGAAACTCGGGATCTTTCCAATAATATTTAGGGTGCACACCGCCAGAAGCAAAGGCGGCAAAGTGAAGTGAGTAGTTACAGGCAGAAATCAACAAGAACACCACAGTGATCATATTGATGGCGTAGCTATCGAAATAACCCATACTGGCGTCATGAGTAGAGAAGCCCCCGATCGCGATAGTCGAAAAGCTGTGGCTGATCGCATCGAATGGCGTCATGCCGGCCAACCAGAACGCAAGTGCACACGCGATCGTCAAACTGAGGTAGATATACCAAAGCGCTTTCGCAGTTTCTGCAATCCTCGGCGTCATCTTGGTATCTTTAACTGGACCTGGGATCTCAGCGCGATAAAGCTGCATACCACCGATACCCAGCACGGGTAATATCGCCACCGCGAGCACGATGATCCCCATGCCACCAAACCATTGCAGTATCTGACGATAAAAAAGGATCGCTTTTGGCAACTCATCCAGCCCAACAATGACGGTGGCCCCTGTCGTGGTCAGCGCAGAGAATGATTCAAAAAACGCATCGGTCACCGACACATTGGGGTAATCCGCCGCTAAAAAAGGCAGCGCCCCTGCACTGCCCAGTACCGTCCAAAACAGCACCACAATCAGAAAACCATCACGGGCTTTCAGTTCATGTTTATGACGACGATTCGGAAACCAACACACTGCGCCACAGGCAAGCAAAACAAAAAAGGTGGTGACAAAGGGCACGCCCGCACCATCTCGATAGATAAGTGCGACTAAAGCAGGCGCCAGCATGGTGACGCTAAATAAGGCCAGCAGTAGGCCGACGATGCGAATAATTGAACGAAATTGCATACAGAGACGACTATTGAAGCTTGGCTTCAGACTTCCTAATTATCATTGTTTTCCATCGAAAGAGGTGATGTTAGCTTTGGCGCCACTTTTATTGATGACCGCCTGGGTAAACACAGCGGCATCCCTCCGCTCTATCTCTACCACCAGCACGACATGATCGCTGTACTCGGCCGATACTTCCACGGCATTGAATTGCGGTAGCATCGCCTGCGCAATAGGCAGGAAGCCATAGTCTAACTCCAGTCGCAAGTTTGTGGTGATTTTTTTCTCAATTGTTTGAAGCAACTTAAGCGCTTGCCCCACACCGCCACCATAGGCTTTGACCAAGCCTCCCGTCCCCAGCTTGATACCACCTGAATAACGGGTGACGACTGCCGTCACTTCACCAACTCCCGATCCGGATAATTGAGCCAAAATGGGTTTGCCCGCCGTCCCCGACGGCTCACCATCATCACTGAATCCCCACAGCATGGAATTTTCCGGTCGCCCTGCGACAAAACCCCAACAATGGTGCCGAGCACTGGGGTGCGCCCGTCTCACTTGTTCGATAAACGCCTTGGCACTGTCGATACTCGGTGTATGGGCGAGCTGGGTGATAAAGACGCTCTTCTTTATCTCTTCTTCAAACACCGCAGGCTGCAAGGGAATTAAATAAGGGTGATCATTCATGGGCATAGCAAGTCTTGGCAAACTGGCGTGAGTCTAACATGAGAGCGGTTTGCGCGTCGTCTAAGATTTGTTCAAGCGCACAATGTTAAACACTTGTTTGAAAAATGTATTGAATTTGTCCAATGAGCGATCCACACTAAGTTCTCTGGTCTAACCAGAGCAATAAATATAACAACTTTCCTAGTTAATCTTGCGTGGTCCATAACGACCGGTTCGCGAGATCAACACGCAATCCACGATTGTATGTCATGGAGATAGACAATGATTTACCAAGCCGACACCCTACAGGTAAAGGAATTAAAAGACGGGTTAGCTGAACTCTGTTTCTGCTCTCCACAATCCGTTAACAAACTCGATCTCGCCACACTCGAGTCTCTCGATAAGGCGCTCGATGCCCTCGCTCAACATTCCGGTCTTAAAGGTCTGCTGCTGACTTCAGACAAAGACGCGTTCATTGTTGGCGCCGACATCACCGAATTCTTAGGTTTGTTTGCCAAACCAGAAGCCCAGCTCGATACGTGGCTCCAATTCGCCAACAGCATCTTCAATAAGCTTGAAGATCTCCCAGTGCCGACCGTCTCTGTAGTCAAAGGCCACACCTTAGGTGGCGGTTGTGAGTGTGTACTCGCTACCGACATGCGCATTGGCGATAAAACCACCAGCATCGGCCTACCTGAGACCAAACTGGGCATCATGCCAGGCTTTGGTGGCTGTGTTCGCCTACCGCGCGTGATCGGCGCAGACAGCGCGATGGAAGTGATCACTCAAGGCAAAGCCTGCCGTGCAGACGAAGCACTGGCGATCGGATTGTTGGACGCCGTCGTCGACTCTGAGAGACTTTACGACTCTGCGCTGAGCACGCTCACCCTAGCCGTCAATGAGAAAATCGACTGGCAAGCTCGCCGCAAACAAAAAACCTCCGCGCTGACGCTCAGCAAGCTCGAATCTATGATGAGCTTTACCATGGCCAAAGGGTTAGTCGCCCAGAAAGCAGGCCCACACTACCCAGCGCCGATGACGGCGGTCAAGACCATCGAACAAGGCGCAGGTTTTGCGCGCGATGAAGCGCTGGCCATTGAACGTAAACACTTTATTACGTTGGCAAAATCCGAGGAAGCGAAGGCGTTAGTTGGCCTGTTCTTGAACGATCAATACATCAAAGGGATTGCCAAGAAAGCAGAAAAATCGGCCGACAAAGCCACGGCGCGAGCTGCGGTACTTGGCGCAGGCATCATGGGCGGCGGTATTGCCTACCAATCCGCCCTCAAAGGGGTACCGGTGCTAATGAAAGACATTGCTCAGCCATCACTGGATCTGGGCATGACCGAAGCCTCTAAGCTACTCAACAAGCAGCTTGAACGTGGCCGTATTGATGGCTTCAAAATGGCAGGCATCCTTGCTTCCATCACACCAAGCTTGCACTACGCGGGCATTGAGCAAGCTGATGTTGTCGTCGAAGCTGTGGTTGAAAACCCGAAAGTCAAAGCCGCCGTGCTGAGTGAAGTTGAGCAGCAGGTGAGCGAAGAGACGGTGATCACCTCGAACACATCGACTATCCCAATCAACTTGCTGGCGAAGTCGCTGTCTCGCCCAGACAAATTCTGTGGTATGCACTTCTTTAACCCAGTACACCGCATGCCATTGGTCGAGATCATCCGTGGTGAACACACCTCAGACGACACCATCAACCGCGTGGTCGCCTATGCGGCTAAGATGGGCAAATCCCCGATTGTGGTCAATGACTGCCCGGGATTTTTCGTCAACCGTGTGCTCTTCCCTTACTTTGGCGGCTTTAGCTTGCTACTGCGTGATGGGGCCGATTTCACCCAAGTCGATAAAGTCATGGAGCGTCAATTTGGTTGGCCGATGGGCCCTGCTTACTTGCTCGATGTGGTCGGTATTGATACGGCGCATCATGCTCAAGCCGTCATGGCGCAAGGCTTCCCAGAGCGTATGGGTAAATCGGATCGCGATGCGATTGATGCGCTGTTTGATGCAAACAAGTACGGCCAGAAAAACGGCAGTGGCTTCTACAGCTACAGCATCGATCGAAAAGGCAAACCGAAGAAAACCTTCAGTGATGATGTGTTACCGCTGCTCGCTGAAGTGACGCAATCGTCGCAAGCGTTTGATGACCAAACCATTATTCAACGCATGATGATTCCAATGATCAACGAAGTGGTGCTGTGTCTTGAAGAGGGCATCATCGCCTCTCCTCAAGAAGCGGACATGGCGCTGGTTTATGGTCTTGGCTTCCCTCCATTCCGTGGTGGGGTGTTCCGTTATCTCGATAGTGTGGGCATTGCTGAGTTTGTCGCAATGGCGCAGCAATACTCGGATCTGGGTGCGATGTACCAGGTGCCAAAACTGCTCAAAACCATGGCTGAAAAAGGCGAGACCTTCTATGGCCAACAGCAGCAAAGTTCTATATAAGGAGATTTCAGCATGACTACCCACACTAGAAACGTTGTCGTTGTCGATTGTCTACGTACTCCGATGGGACGTTCAAAAGGCGGCGCATTCCGCCATACGCGTGCAGAAGATTTATCGGCACATTTAATGAAAGGCATCTTGGCCCGTAACCCGCAGGTGAACCCAAGCGAGATTGAAGACATTTACTGGGGCTGTGTGCAACAAACCCTTGAGCAAGGCTTCAATATTGCCCGTAACGCCGCGCTCCTCGCAGGGCTGCCGATTGAGATTGGTGCCGTGACGGTTAACCGTCTGTGCGGCTCCTCAATGCAAGCGCTGCACGATGGCACGCGCGCCATCATGACAGGCGATGCAGAGATCTGTCTGATTGGTGGTGTCGAGCACATGGGGCACGTTCCAATGAATCATGGCGTCGACTTTCACCCAGGCATGTCAAAACACGTAGCGAAAGCGGCGGGTATGATGGGTCTCACCGCGGAGATGCTCGGCAAACTGCACCAGATCAGTCGTGAGCAGCAAGATGCGTTCGCGGCACGTTCGCACGCAAGAGCTCACGCAGCCACGGTCGAAGGCCGTTTTAAGAACGAGATTCTTCCAACCGAAGGTCACGCCGCAGACGGCACACTGTTTACCCTCGACTTTGATGAAGTAATTCGTCCAGAAACCTCGGTCGAAGGTCTGTCTCAGTTGCGCCCCGTGTTTGACCCTGCCAACGGTACCGTCACTGCAGGCACCTCTTCCGCCCTGTCTGATGGCGCCTCAGCCATGTTGATCATGAGTGAGGAGAAAGCCAAAGAGCTTGGTCTCACCATTCGCGCTCGCATCAAAGGTATGGCGATTGCCGGTTGCGATCCTTCCATCATGGGATACGGACCTGTACCTGCAACACAAAAAGCCCTCAAGCGCGCTGGCCTCTCTATTGATGATATGGATGTGGTTGAGCTCAATGAGGCTTTCGCCGCCCAGGCTCTGCCTGTTGCGAAAGATCTCGGCTTACTGGACGTGATGGATGAAAAGGTCAACCTGAATGGCGGCGCTATCGCTCTCGGTCACCCGTTAGGCTGCTCAGGTTCACGCATCTCAACTACCTTGATCAATCTTATGGAAGCGCAAGACGCCAAATACGGATTAGCGACCATGTGTATCGGTCTAGGTCAAGGCATCGCGACGGTGTTTGAACGCCCATAAGGCGTGTCAAATAATGTCAAAAGAGCCGCTTTGCGGCTCTTTTACTATCTATACCTATTACACTAAAGTGTTTTCAGCCCCCACTTTTCGGCGGTCTGTTTGAAAAATCCTTGGGTTTTCTTCAACTCAACCCAGTGATTAATGTAATTGATCCATACTTGGTCATCTTGGGGTAACAGCATCGCGATCGGGGTGGGCTTTCTTGCCTCTTTGACAGGCACAATCGCCAGCTGTTGAAACTTCTCGACCAAGGTCGCAGCTTCCACGTTGGAGGTCACCGAGACGTCCGCGCGGCGCGCCAATAGCTCTTGAAAATCACGAGCGGGTGCTTCGATGACAATGTGCTGCGCAGAAGGGAAAAACGCTTTCACCATCTTTTCTTGTACGGTACCCAGTGTGGCAGCCACTTTGACGTCAGGCGAGTCAAAATCAGACCAGTCAGAGAAACGCTCCAGATCCTTCTTCTGCACAACCGGGACAAAAGCGAGATAAAAATAGGGCTGACTGTACCCCGCTACCTTAGCGCGAGACATATTGAGCGACGCACTGCCTGTAATGTCATATTTGTTGGCAGTCACGCCATTGACCAAGGTTTTCCAGTCAGTGGCGACAAACTCGACACTGACCCCTAGGTCTTTGGCTAATTCGGTGGTCACATCGATATCAAACCCTCGATAACTATTGGTCGCCGGGTCTTTCATCGTCATTGGATTCCAGTCGCCAGTCGTACCAACACGCAGAACGCCTGAATCTAAAATCTGATGGAGGCGACTGCCTTTAGCCATCGCTTGCGGGAGCGACAACAAGCTGATGAGCAGTGCAAAGATGATCGGTTTCATTTTATCGTCCTTAGTCATTACACGAATTCCACTTTCATTGTTAACATAGCAGTAAGAAACGGATTTTCTAGTCTAAACAAGGTGTAATGTGACCACTAAAGTATGGGTGTTGATCACTACGCTGCTGCTGACTGGCTGCAGTGACTATCAATGGGGATGGTATGTACTCGATCCTACCACCGAGCAAGGCCGAGCAAATGTGCTGTTTTTGATGGGTGGATTTGGTGAGACGGTGCAGATCTCCTTGCTCAGTATGGTGCTCGCGATGAGCCTTGGCTTGATGGTCGCGATGCCTGCCTTATCTAACCTGAGAGTGTTACGTTGGTTTAATCGCCTCTATGTCGAAAGCGTACGCTCAGTCCCGGTGCTCGTTTTGCTGCTGTGGGTCTATTATGGGATGCCTACCTTACTCGATCTTTCCTTAAACCATTTCTGGGCAGGCGTGATAGCCCTAACGATCGCCGAAAGCGCCTTTATGGCGGAAGTCTTTCGCGGTGGTATTCAAGCCATTAGCCGAGGTCAACGCGAAGCCTCTGAATCGTTAGGACTCAGTTACTGGCAGACCATGCGCTTTGTGATGTTGCCACAAGCCTTCCGTCAGATTTTGCCGCCACTGGGAAACCAATTTGTCTATATCCTCAAAATGAGTTCGTTGGTCAGTGTCATTGGTCTGAGCGATCTGACCCGCAGAGCGAACGAGCTGGTGGTCACCGAATACTTACCTTTGGAGATATACACCTTCTTGGTGCTCGAATATCTATTGCTTATCTTATTGGTCTCTCAAGCCGTGCGCTGGCTAGAAAAGCGCATTGCGATTCCAAGCTTATAGATAGAAAAAAGCCGCTTCAATGAAGCGGCTTTGAAACTGAGCATAGACGATTATTTTTTCTTCACCGGACGCTGCCAGCCTGTAATCTTGCGCTCTTTAGCGCGAGTGATGACTAACTCACCTTGTGCAACGTCTTTCGTCAGCGTCGTGCCTGCGCCTATGGTCGCGCCATCAGCAATCGTCACTGGTGCCACCAGCTGGCTGTCTGAGCCAACAAACACGTCGTTGCCGATGATGGTTTTGAACTTGTTTGCGCCATCGTAGTTACACGTAATCGTACCCGCGCCAATGTTGGTGCGCTCACCAATCTCAGCATCGCCAAGATAAGTGAGATGGTTGGCTTTTGAACCCTGACCAAGACGCGCGTTTTTCACTTCAACAAAGTTACCAACGTGGGCATCTTTCTTCAGCTCTGCGCCAGGGCGAAGACGGGTAAATGGCCCAACGGTACACTCTTCACCGACCGTAGCACCTTCAATCACGCTGTATGGGCGCACAATGGTGTTGTCGTCGATTTCGCAATCTTTGAGCACACACCCAGCGCCAATCACTACGTTATCGCCAAGAGAGACGCTACCTTCAATCACAACATTGACGTCAATCTCACAGTCCATACCGCATTGCAGCTCACCACGCAAATCAAAACGTGCTGGGTCACGCAGCATCACGCCTTGTTCAAGCAGCTTGCGAGCTTGCATGGATTGGAAGGCACGTTCTAAGCGCGCCAACTGATTGCGATCGTTCACCCCTTCCACTTCGATAGGATTGACTGGGTGAACGGCCTCGACAGCGCGTCCTTCGTCGTGCGCGGCCGCAATGACATCGGTGAGGTAATATTCACCTTGCGCGTTTTGGTTGTTGAGGCCAGATAGCCAGCGCTTAAGATCGCCGCCTGTCGCAACCATCACACCTGTGTTGATCTCTTTGATTTGACGCTGCTCTTCGGTGGCATCTTTTTGTTCAACGATCGCCACAACAGGGCCATTCTTACGGACGATACGGCCATAGCCTGTTGGGTTGTCTAAGACGACAGTCAAGAGCGCGATACCGCCGGTAGGCTGCGCATCAAGCAGACTCTCAATGGTCTCTTCCGAGATCAAAGGCACGTCGCCGTACAACACCAGGATCTTTTCATCATCTTGAAACTGATCCGACGCTTGATCCACCGCATGACCTGTCCCTAATTGATCCGCTTGCAATACCCAGTTAACCGACTCTTGGCTCAGTTCAGCTTGCATTTGATCGCCACCGTGTCCATAGACGAGATGGATGTTTTGCGCGCCGAGCCCAGAGCAAGTATCAATCACGTGCTTCACCATGGGTTTACCCGCTAGGGTATGCAGTACCTTTGGCTTGTTAGAGTACATGCGAGTCCCTTTGCCCGCCGCGAGAATCACCGCGCTAAACTTCATGAAATTACCTATAGACGTTGTCATAAAAACTTGAGGGGTATTCTAGACACTAATCAACGATTAGTTAATGAAATCGGAAAATTTTCCGTTAAAAATTAAGCAGCCACCAGCCTTCTCGCCACCTAAGTTGGCTAACTCACGGCGCTCTGCTCGGTTGGCGAAACTGTTTCACTCGGAGAAAATAGGTTGCGGTAAATAAACAAAAGCCCCGAGCGAACTCGAGGCTTTATCTAGCGATTCAACGCACAATCATACTAGCGACGGCTGCTGCGTCTCACGAGCTCAATGACTTTCAATTGAGCGACCGCTTTCGCCAGCTCAGCCGCAGCTTTCGCGTAATCAACGTCACCGTGAGGTAGGTTGATCAGCTCTTCTGCACGCTGTTTTGCTTCTTCCGCTTTTGCTTTGTCTAGGTCTTCACCTCGAACAGCGGTATCCGCCAAGATGGTGACATCGTGAGCCTGTACTTCAAGAATACCGCCCGAAAGGTAAATAATTTCTTCCTCACCTTTCTTTGTTACGATGCGAACCATACCAGGACGAATCAGCGTCAACAACGGAGTATGACCCGCTAAAACACCGAGATCACCCTCTTCACCTGAAACTTGAATGCTGCGAGCATAGCCAGAGAAAATACGCTCTTCGGCACTCACAACGTCTAGGTTAAAGGTCACTGATGCAGTCATAACGCCTCCTTAAAGTCTTCGCTTACATCTTCTTCGCGTTTTCTAGAGCGTCGTCGATGCTTCCGCAGTACATAAATGCCTGCTCAGGAATATCATCATACTCACCAGAAAGAAGACCTTTAAAGCCACGAAGTGTCTCTGTAAGAGGTACGTATACACCCGGGTCACCCGTAAAGACTTCCGCTACGTGGTAAGGCTGAGTCAAGAAACGCTCAATCTTACGTGCACGAGATACGACTTGCTTATCTTCTTCAGATAGCTCGTCCATACCTAGGATAGCGATGATGTCTTTCAGCTCTTTGTAGCGCTGAAGTGTCTGCTGAACGCCACGAGCGATGTCGTAGTGCTCTTGACCAACGACCATTGGGTCAAGCTGACGAGACGTTGAGTCAAGTGGGTCGATCGCTGGGTATAGACCCATAGCTGCGATGTTACGGTTAAGTACAACCGTTGCATCCAAGTGCGCGAACGTGGTGGCTGGAGACGGGTCAGTCAAGTCATCCGCTGGTACGTATACCGCCTGTACAGACGTGATAGAACCCGCTTTTGTTGACGTGATACGCTCCTGAAGTACACCCATCTCTTCTGCAAGAGTTGGCTGGTAACCTACTGCAGAAGGCATACGACCTAGCAGTGCAGATACTTCCGTACCCGCCAGCGTGTAACGGTAGATGTTATCAACGAACAGTAGAACGTCACGTCCTTCGTCACGGAAACGCTCAGCCATCGTTAGACCTGTCAGTGCAACACGTAGACGGTTGCCTGGTGGCTCGTTCATCTGACCGTAAACCATCGCAACCTTTGATTCTTCAGGTTTTTCGATGTTTACTACGCCCGCTTCCTGCATTTCGTAGTAGAAGTCGTTACCCTCACGAGTACGCTCACCTACACCCGCGAATACAGAAAGACCAGAGTGTTGTAGTGCGATGTTGTTGATAAGTTCCATCATGTTAACGGTCTTACCTACACCTGCACCACCGAATAGACCGATTTTACCACCCTTAGCGAATGGACAAACTAGGTCGATTACTTTTACGCCGGTTTCTAGAAGCGCTGTCTCGTTTGATTGCTCTTCGTAGCTTGGCGCTTGACGGTGGATAGAGTAAACCTCTTCTGCACCGATTTCGCCACGCTCGTCAATCGCGTCACCTAGAACGTTCATGATACGACCTAGGGTCTTAGTACCTACTGGTACTGAAATTGGAGCGCCTGTGTTAACCACTTCCACTCCGCGACGTAAACCATCAGAGCTACCCATTACGATACAACGAACTACGCCACCGCCTAGCTGTTGCTGAACTTCAAGAACAAGACGCTCTTTTGAGTCCGTAACGTTTAGAGCGTCATATACACTTGGTACATCGCTCTGTGGGAACTCTACGTCGACTACCGCACCGATGATCTGTACGATCTTACCTGTAGCCATCGTTAATCCTCTAAATTTAATCTGCCTAAATTACACTGCTGCCGCACCAGAAACGATCTCGGATAGCTCTTGTGTAATCGCCGCTTGACGGGCTTTGTTGTACACAAGCTCTAGTTCATCGATCAAGTTTCCAGCATTGTCAGATGCTGCTTTCATAGCAATCATACGAGCAGCCATTTCGCACGCTAAGTTTTCAACCACAGCCTGGTACACCTGAGACTCGATATAACGAGACATCAAGGTATTGAGCAGAACCTTTTGGTCTGACTCAAACATATAGCTCCACGCATGCTTGAACGACTCATCGTCACTCATGGACTTAGGCAAAGGTATTAATTGATCAATTTTGGGTTGCTGTGTCATTGAGTTCACAAACTCATTGAACACTAGGTACAAGCGATCGATTTCACCCTCTTCATACTTCTTAAGCATGACTTTGATAGAACCGATCAGATCATCTAATGATGGCGTGTCTCCCAAACCTGAGGTTTGAGCGACAATCTTCGCACCTATGCTATTGAAGTAAGATGTGGCTTTTGAACCGATCACTGCCAGCTCAATCTCTACACCTTGATTCGACCAATCGTTCATCTCCTTGACGGCTTGCTTGAACAAGTTAATGTTCAAGCCGCCACAAAGACCACGATCGGTCGATACCACAATATACCCAACGCGCTTAGCGCCACGTTCTACAAGGAATGGATGTTTGTATTCCAAGGTACCGTGCGCTAAATGACCAATGACTTTACGTATTATTTCAGCGTAAGGACGAGGGCCTTCCATTGCATCTTGCGTACGACGCATTTTGGAAGCCGCTACCATTTCCATCGCTTTCGTGATTTTTTGAGTGCTTTTGACACTACCAATCTTGCTACGAATTTCTTTTGTATTGGCCATCGTTACTCTCCGTTAATTACAAAACTTGCTTGTAATTACCAAGTTTGGGTTGCTTTGAAATCATCAACCAAGGCTTTCAGTTGAGCTTCGATTTCATCGTTGTAAGCGCCAGACTTGTCGATCTCAGCTGCAAAATCTGCATGCTGAGCACGAGCATACGATAGTAGAGCACCTTCAAAGTCGAGGACTTTGTTGAGCTCGATATCATCGAGATAGCCACGTTCCGCCGCGAAAATAGACAATGCTTGGTCAAACACTGACATTGGCGCGTACTGCTGCTGCTTCATCAATTCAGTCACTTTCTGACCGTGATTTAGCTGGCGTTTGGTCGCTGCATCAAGATCCGATGAGAACTGAGCAAAGGCTGCCAATTCACGGTATGCCGCCAATGCAGTACGGATACCACCTGACAGTTTCTTGATGATTTTCGTCTGAGCCGAACCACCTACACGAGATACTGAGATACCTGGGTCAACCGCTGGGCGTACACCCGCGTTGAACAGTTCAGTTTGTAGGAAGATCTGACCGTCGGTAATCGAGATTACGTTGGTCGGTACGAATGCCGATACGTCACCCGCTTGAGTTTCGATGATAGGTAGCGCAGTCAAAGAGCCTGTCTTACCTTTCACTTCACCGTTGGTGAAACGCTCTACGTACTCTTCGTTTACTCGCGCAGCGCGCTCTAGTAGACGTGAGTGGAGGTAGAATACGTCACCCGGGAAAGCCTCACGGCCTGGTGGACGTTTTAGGAGTAGAGAGATCTGACGGTAAGCAACCGCTTGTTTAGACAGGTCATCGTAAACAATCAGTGCATCTTCACCGCGGTCACGGAAGTACTCACCCATCGCACAACCTGCGTATGGCGCTAGGTATTGAAGCGCTGCAGATTCAGAAGCCGATGCTACGACAACAATCGTGTTCTGCAGTGCGCCGTGCTCTTCTAGTTTGCGAACCACGTTAGCAATGGTCGATGCTTTTTGACCAATCGCTACGTAGATAGAGAAAATACCCGAGTCTTTCTGGTTGATGATGGCATCGATCGCCATCGCCGTTTTACCAGTCTGACGGTCACCGATGATAAGCTCACGCTGACCACGACCGATTGGGATCATTGAGTCAACAGACTTGTAACCGGTTTGAACAGGCTGATCAACCGATTTACGGTCGATAACACCTGGTGCAATCACTTCAACTGGTGAGCTCAGTTTCGCATCGATAGGACCTTTGCCATCAATTGGTTGACCCAGTGTGTTAACCACACGGCCAAGCAGCTCAGGGCCTACAGGTACTTCAAGGATGCGTCCAGTACCCGTCACTTTCATCCCTTCTTTAAGGTCTGCGTACGGGCCCATCACTACAGCACCAACAGAGTCGCGCTCTAGGTTTAATGCCAATGCAAAACGATCACCTGGAAGCTCGATCATTTCACCTTGCATCACATCTTCAAGACCGTGAATGCGGAGAATACCGTCACTTACAGAGACGATCGTACCCTCATTACGAACTTCAGACACGACATTGAATTTTTCAATGCGCTGTCTAATCAGTTCGCTAATTTCCGTGGAATTAAGTTGCATTGCTCCAATTCCCCTAATTTAAGACTTAATAACGTCTTTAAGACGAGTTAAACGGCTAACGAGTGAGTTATCCAACACAGTATCGCCATCACGGATAACCGCGCCGCCGATCAAGTGCGCATCAACGATACAGTTTAATTTCACTGTGCCACCAAAACGCTGTTCAAGGCTGGCGATAAGCTGCGACTTTTGCGCTTCAGACAATTCAGTAGACGTCGTAACCGTCACCTCTTTCGTGTTTGAAGCCTTGTCTGCCAGTTTCTTGTACTGCTGATAAATATCACTTAACGCTGAGGTGCGACGATTCTCGATCACCACTTTCAAAAAGTTTTGAAAGGGTTCATCAAAGTATTCCCCGCCAACATCAACATACAATTGCACTAGTTGCTCAGGCTGCAAACTCAAAGCAGCGGTCTTTAGCTCTTTTACTGAAGACATCTCTTTGGCAAATGCAAGCATCTGTGACCATTGTTCAATGGCACTATTATCACTCGCAAAGCCGTATGCAGCCTTAGCATATGGTCGAGCAATAGTTGTCAAATCCGACATACTGATGCCCTCTTGTTATAGTTTTGCTGAAATACTATCAAGGATGTCTTGATGTGCAGCTGGATCAATAGAACGCTCGATCACTTTCTCTGCGCCAAGAATCACTAAGCTCGCCACGTCTTTCTTCAGCTCATTGCGCGCACGCAATGTTTCTGCTTCCAGCTCAGCTTTACCTTGAGAAAGAATATGATCTCGCTCGACAGTAGCTTCGTTGCGGGCTTCATCCAAAATCTGAGCTTTGCGTTTATTCGCTTGCTCGATGATTTCTAATGCTTGTTTCTTCGCGTCTTTCAGCTGGTCTGCCGCATTGTGCTTGGCAAGCTCTAACGCTTTGTCCGCACGTGCAGCCGACTCTAGACCTTCAGAGATCTTCTTTTGGCGTTCTTCAATAGCAGCAATTAATGGTGGCCACACGAACTTCATGCAGAACCACACAAAAATTAGAAATGCTATTGCTTGTCCCAGCAGAGTAGCATTGATATTCACAATGACCCTCCTTTACCTATTCTTAGTTTCGAAACATCGAAACGACGTATCATGAATGAATAAGAGAGGTCTATTACAGTGCGAATAGCATGTACATAGAGATACCAACACCGATCATTGGAACCGCATCCAATAGACCCGCGATGATGAACATGTTGGTTTGTAGAACAGGCGCCATTTCAGGCTGGCGAGCAACTGACTCAAGGAACTTACCACCAAGGATCGCGAAACCAAAACCTGTTGCGATAGCACACATGCCTAGTAGTAGACCTACAACCAAATAAATTTCCATAATTATCTCCAAATCAGATTTGATAAAAAAGTTAGGTAAAAATTAATGTGAATCGTTACTTGCCATGCTGAGGTAAACAACAGTCAGCATTGTAAAAATGAAGGCTTGTAAAACAATTACTAATATGTGGAAGATTGCCCAAATGACGTGCGCGACGACACCTAATCCACCCAATACAACACCAGCACCGTAGGTCACAGCGATCAGAATAAAGATCAACTCGCCCGAGTACATGTTGCCGTAAAGACGTAAAGAAAGAGACACCGGCTTAGCCAGCAATGAGACACTTTCCAAAACTAAGTTGAAAGGAATTAACGCTTTATTGTTAATTGGGTGAAGCGTAAATTCTTTCACAAATCCTTTAAATCCTTTGTACTTGATGTAGTAAACCACCGTCAGTACTAGGACACCTAATGCAAGTGCTAGCGTGATGTTTAAGTCAACCGTTGGTACGATCTTAAAGTACTCAAAGCCAGCCGCCCCCATTAGATGAGGAATAAAGTCAACGGGTACTAGATCCATCAAGTTCATGAGGAAAATCCACACAAACAAGGTGAGAGCTAGTGGTGCGACTAATTTATCACGACCATGGAAAGCATCTTTTACAATGGCATCGACTTGCTCTACGACCATTTCGATAAAACATTGCAGCTTACCAGGCGTGCCTGTGGTTGCATTTTTTCCGACACGATAAAACAACCACAAAAATAGTGCACCTAGACCAACAGAGAACAACAATGAATCCCAATGTAAGGTCCAGAACCCAGCGTCGGCACAACCATAGTTGGTTGCTACGCCACCATCAACCACACAAATCTTCGCGTTGGTTAGGTGGTGCTGAATATATTCCTGCGGAGTATCAGCCATGGTTAATCCCATTTTTATGAAAAAATAAAATTGGTGATAACCAGAAGATCAGCAGTGTGAGCTTGTAACCTGTAAAGAACGCCCCTGGTTTGAGGAACTCGTTGACAGAAAACACCAACACAAACATCACTATGGTAAACACCAGCTTTAACGCCCATCCCACCATCAGGAAGCCAAGAAGAACTTTCCCATCGGACCCTGGTTTAGGGAAAAACGTAAACAGGGCATAAATGTAATTACCCATCACCGCGATAAAGCCGCCTTTTAAAACAAAGCGAGCCGTTTCAGGGCTGATCATCACATAAGCCAAGCTCCCGATGAGGAGCACAAATATCAGCTGGAGGTGGACGAGTCTAAAAGCAGCTCTTCCTTGCTTGCTTCGATTTGCACTAAACATCAAAAGCACCTGTTTCTGTATCTAACACCGCATTGATCACAGTCAATGCATGGTGAAAAAAAGCACGAAAATTATATAGTTCTTACCCAAAAACACAATAATTGCTTCGGTGATAAGCTTTATTCCTACTAGGAAGTGTGAGCTAGGAAGCGGAATCGATGTTTTGTAGTTGTTTTAACATCGATTGAAGTTGCTCATTGTCTGCAAAGTTGATGACAATTTTACCATCGCCTTTTGTTGACATTTGTAGGGCAACTTTTGTGTTTAATTGTTCAGACAAATGCTTTAACGACAACTCCGTCGTGTTATCAATTTCTGGTTTTGGCGTGGTTGATTCAACTTCGCCCTGGAGCGTCTTTTTTACTAAGTTTTCTGTTTGACGCACCGTCAGTTTTTTCTTGGCAACGTGATTGGCGAGAGCCACTTGCTGCGTGGCTTCTAACGCCAGTAACGCGCGAGCATGGCCCATCTCAATCAATTTGGCCGACATCAAGGCTTTCACTTCATTGTCTAACTGGTTGAGTCTTAACAAGTTACTCACAGTGGTGCGTGACTTGCCAATCGCATCCGCCACTTGCTGATGAGTCAATTCAAATTCGTCTTGAAGACGCTCCAATGCTTGGGCTTCTTCAATTGCATTGAGGTCTTCGCGCTGAATGTTTTCAATCAATGCCATCGCAACCGCCGCACGGTCTTCGACATTTTTGACCACGCAAGGCACTTGCTTAAGGCCCGCTTTACGCGCCGCACGCCAGCGACGTTCACCAGCGATGATTTCGTATTTGTCCGCCTCTACCTGACGCACAACAATCGGCTGGATAATCCCTTGCGACTCTATCGATGAGGCCAACTCTTCGAGCGCTTCAGGCTCCATCTCTTTGCGGGGCTGATACACGCCCGGTTGTAACGCATTGATACTCAGTTCAGTCAAATGCCCATCGGACGACAACGCTTGGCTATTGAGCGCACTTTGCTGTTTCTCACGCGCCAGTGAGCTGGTCGATAGCAGAGCGTCAAGCCCTTTACCTAAACCACGTTTAGACATAAGACGGAATCCTTCGGTTGATTATGCGGGTACTTCTTCGCGGCGAAGCATTTCTCCAGCAAGGGCAAGGTACGCTTTTGCGCCCGCTGAATACTTGTCGTAATACATGGCAGGTTTGCCATGACTCGGCGCTTCGGCCAAGCGAACATTTCGGGGAATAACAGTGCGGTACACTTTGTTGCCAAAGTGCTTTTTGAGTTGATCGGACACTTCATTCGAGAGGCGATTACGCGGGTCATACATGGTGCGTAACAAGCCCTCGATTCTTAGATTTTCGTTGACGACAGCAGCGAGCTTGCTGATCGTATCCATCAATGCCGTTAACCCTTCTAACGCGAAATACTCGCACTGCATCGGAACCAAGACGGAATCAGCTGCAGCCATAGCATTGATTGTAAGAAGGTTTAGCGACGGAGGACAATCGATAAAGATGAAATCATAGTTATCACGAACGGAGGATAAGGCGTGCTTGAGACGCACTTCGCGGGCAAACACTTCCATTAATTTGATTTCTGCGGCGGTGACATCACCGTTAGCCGCGATCAAATCGTAATTGCCAGATGTCTTACGACAGACCACCTCTTCGAACGGTACGTCTTCAACCAGCAGTTCATAGGCCGTGGCGTCGACTTGGTACTTATCGACACCGCTTGCCATGGTTGCGTTTCCTTGTGGGTCGAGGTCAATGACCAACACTTTGCGCTTAGTCGCAGCCATAGATGCGGCTAAGTTGACACAGGTCGTTGTTTTACCCACGCCACCTTTTTGGTTAGCAATTGCTACGATTTTTCCCACAGTGAACCTCGCTATTAATCCTTGCGCGATAAGATTACTAGATGACGCTCGCCTTCCAACTCTGGAACATTCAAAGCTTTGATCTCGCTCACAGAACACCAGTCGGGCAATTGTTCAATCTCATCCTGAGGCAATTGACCTTTCAGCGCCAGAAACACGCCTGACTCCGCTTTTGGAAGGTGATGACACCAACTGACCATGTCTACCATAGAAGCGAATGCGCGACTTAGAACAGCGTCAAACTTCTCTTCTGGTTGAAACTCTTCGACGCGACTTTGAATCGGCGTCACGTTTTTTATCCCCAGCTCATGCAGCACTTGTTTGATAAAGCGAATGCGTTTGCCGAGACTGTCGAGCAAATAAAAGGTTTTGTCTGGGTGCATGATCGCCAAGGGGATCCCTGGCAATCCTGGGCCAGTGCCGACATCGATAAAGCGCTCACCAACTAAGTGAGTACTCACAACAATGCTATCCAAGATGTGTTTAACTAACATCTCAAACGGGTCACGCACTGAGGTCAGGTTATAGGCTTTGTTCCACTTGTCCAGCATTGCCACATAGCCCACCAACTGCTCGCGTTGTGCATCAGAGACCTGCAAGTCAGTGGTCGCGATCAGCGCATCGAGTTTGTCACGTAGTGCGCTCATGCCGCTTCCTCACCTTTTTTCAACATACCGTGCTTTTTCAAATGCACCAACAAAATGGAGATCGCGGCTGGCGTAATACCTGAGATACGAGAAGCAATACCAATCGACTCAGGTTTGGCTTCTGACAGCTTGGCAATCACTTCGTTCGACAAACCTTTCACTTGTCGGTAATCCAAATCGAGCGGCAACTTGGTGTGTTCATGACGCAATGATTTCTCAATCTCGTCTTGCTGACGCTTGATGTAACCTTCGTACTTGACTTGTATCTCCACTTGCTCTGCCGCTTGCTGATCATCCAGCGCAGGCTGGAAGGTCTCTAGCGAGGTCAGCTGCTGATAGGTGATTTCAGGGCGACGAAGAAGATCTTCACCGCTTGCTTCACGCACTAACGGAGTTTTCAGTAGATCGTTCAGCGCATCGATCCCCGCCGATTTCGGGTTGATCCAGATATCTTGTAGGCGCTGACGCTCTTTTTCCATCTGCTCGATCTTTTGATTGAATCGCGTCCAACGCGCCTCACTCACCAAGCCCAATTCATGTGCTTTTTCGGTCAAACGCAGATCGGCGTTGTCTTCACGCAGCAGCAAACGGTACTCGGCACGTGAGGTGAACATACGGTAAGGTTCTTTCGTGCCCATGGTCGAGAGGTCATCAATCAACACGCCCATGTAGGCTTGGTCACGTCGTGGGTTCCAACCTTCTTTGCCCTGGCTGTGCAAACTGGCGTTCAAACCGGCCATCAAACCTTGTGCCGCCGCTTCTTCGTAACCGGTGGTACCGTTGATCTGGCCCGCAAAGAACAGACCAGAGATAAATTTGGTTTCATAGGTTTGCTTGAGATCGCGTGGGTCGAAGAAATCGTATTCGATTGCGTATCCCGGACGCACGATGTGCGCGTTTTCAAACCCTTTCATTGAACGCACGATTTGAACCTGAACATCGAACGGCAAGCTGGTGGAAATACCATTGGGGTAGAGTTCGTGTGTCGTCAAGCCTTCCGGCTCAATGAAAATCTGGTGGCTGTTCTTATCCGCAAAACGCATCACTTTGTCTTCAATCGACGGACAGTAACGTGGCCCAATCCCTTCAATCACCCCGGCGTACATTGGGCTACGATCGAGGTTGTTGCGGATCACTTCGTGGGTGCTCTCGTTGGTGTGCGTGATGTAACACGGGATTTGCGCCGGATGTTGGCGACGATCACCTAAAAACGAGAATACCGGGGTCGGGTTGTCACCGTGTTGCACTTCTAGCTGTGAGAAATCCACACTGCGTGCATCGATGCGCGGAGGCGTACCGGTTTTCAAACGATCAACGCGAAACGGTAATTCACGCAGACGATCCGCAAGCGCGATCGATGGTGGATCCCCAGCGCGGCCACCAGAAGCGCTTTCCATGCCAATGTGGATCTTGCCACCTAGGAATGTCCCGACGGTAAGTACCACTGCTTTGGCGCGAAACTTGAGACCCATTTGAGTCACCACACCCACCGCCACTTCGTTTTCAACAATCAGGTCATCCACCGATTGTTGGAATAGGGTTAGGTTTGGCGCATTTTCCAACGCATGGCGAACATACGCTTTGTACAAAGCACGATCCGCTTGAGCGCGAGTGGCGCGTACCGCTGGGCCTTTGGAAGCGTTGAGTGTACGAAATTGAATACCTGCGTGGTCGATGGCTTGTGCCATCAAACCGCCCATTGCATCGACCTCTTTGACAAGATGGCCTTTACCGATCCCACCAATGGCAGGGTTACATGACATCTGTCCTAGGGTGTCGATATTGTGCGTCAGCAACAGCGTCTTTTGACCTGTACGTGCAGACGCGAGGGCGGCTTCCGTTCCTGCATGACCGCCACCGACAACGATGACGTCAAAGTTTTCGTGATAAAGCATGAACTGACCTCAGGTATTCAATCAAGCAATAGAAAAGTTAAAAGAGCGTTATTCTACCTTCTTTCCAAGGGAGAGAAAATGCTTTTGACGCTTTTGTCTTAAAGGGCTGAAACTCTTATATATATAAGATCTATATATATGATCTTTTATTAGATCTACTATTAGGATCGACGATCTCTGTGGATAACTAAAAAATGATCAACAAGATCATGGATCTTTTTATGATCATATCATGTGATCTTACCTTGATCAGATCGAGGATTACCTGGGATCAAAATCGATGGTTATACACAGGGGTTGGCAAAGGTAAAAGTTGTTATTTGGATAACTAAAGGAAGATAACGGGATATCATTTTAGTTATCCACAGATGTTTTGGCTAAAAAAGCAGCGAACAGTACGAGAGGAAAAGAGAAGGTGAGGTGAACATCGGCCAATACTGCGCACAATACTGGCCGAGAAGGGGGATCAGAAACGGTCGATATGAGTTTCTAGCCAGGCCTGTGCAGCATCTTCTGGTACGTCATGGCTAAGGACATCAATCGTCACGCACTCCGCGAGCGGCGTTGCACCTATGTCTTCCAATAGGGCGTAGGCATGTTGGCCTGCAGCGCAAAAGGTATCGTAGCTCGAATCACCAATCGCGATCACCGCATAGTTGACGTTCGCCATATTTGGCGGCGTGTTTTGCAGCGCGGCAATAAAGGGCTGAATGTTGTCTGGGTATTCGCCCGCACCGTGGGTTGAAGTGATGATGAGCCAAGTGCCTTGTGCCTCTATCTCATTCAGAACCGGTTGGTTGTGGATTGTGGTTTCAAAGCCTTGTTCAATCAGCAGATCACTGAGGTGATCGCCCACGTATTCGGCTCCGCCTAAGGTACTGCCTGTTATTATGTGGATCATGGGTTTTCCTTACGCCAATAAAAAGCGCGACCGTGTGCCGCGCATTGTGAGTTATTTACCGATACAGAATGAAGAGAAAATTCTGCCTAGTAGGTCATCAGAGCTGAATTCGCCAGTGATCTCATTGAGATGCTGCTGAGCGATACGCAGCTCTTCTGCGAGGATTTCTCCGGCCATGTAGCCTTCAAGTTGCTGCTGACCGATATCGAGGTGCTCAGCCGCTTTGGCGAGTGCATCGAGATGGCGGCGGCGGGCCATAAAGCCACCTTCACTGCTGCCGGAGAAGCCCATACAGGCTTTCAGGTGAGTGCGCAGTGCATCGACGCCAGCGCCCGTTTTTGCGGACAAGCGGATCAGCGTCGGTGTGTTCACATGGCAGATCCCAAGTTCCTCGCCTGTTTGATCGGCTTTATTGCGGATCACGGTCATGCCGATGCTGTCGGGCAGGCGATCGACAAAATCCGGCCAAATCTCTTTGGGATCGGTGGCGTCGGTGGTGGTGCCATCGACCATAAATAGCACGCGATCCGCTTGGGCAATTTCATCCCAAGCGCGCTCGATACCGATTTTTTCCACTTCATCCGACGCATCACGCAGCCCAGCGGTATCAATAATGTGCAAAGGCATGCCGTCAATGTGGATGTGCTCGCGCAGCACGTCACGCGTTGTGCCTGCAATGTCGGTCACAATCGCAGATTCCTTGCCTGATAGCGCATTGAGTAGGCTGGATTTACCGGCGTTAGGTCGACCAGCGATCACCACTTTCATCCCTTCACGCATGATGGCGCCTTGGTTGGCCTCTTTGCGCACAGCTTCTAGGTTGTCGATGATGGTTTGTAGATCGGCGGCGACTTTACCATCGGCGAGAAAATCGATCTCTTCCTCGGGGAAATCAATCGCGGCTTCAACGTAGATACGCAGATGAATCAGTGACTCGACCAGGGTATTAATTCGGCCCGAGAACGCGCCCTGAAGCGATTGGAGCGCCGATTTAGCCGCTTCTTCTGAGCTCGCATCAATCAAATCGGCGATCGCTTCGGCTTGCGCCAAATCGAGCTTGTCATTTAAAAACGCGCGCTCGGAAAATTCCCCTGGGCGTGCGATGCGAATCCCCGGAATATCGACGATGCGTTTTATCAGCATGTCCATCACAACAGGGCCGCCATGCCCTTGCAGTTCAAGGACATCTTCGCCCGTGAACGAGTGGGGATTGGGGAAATAGAGTGCAATGCCTTGGTCTAGTTGGCTGCCATCTTGGGCCATAAACGGCAAATATTCGGCGTAGCGAGGACGCAGTGATTTGCCGGTCACCGCGATAGCCACTTGCTCGGCAAGCGGGCCTGACACGCGAATGATGCCGACACCGCCTCGGCCTGGGGCGGTGGCTTGGGCTACGATGGTCTCTGTGGTCATAAGATTATCTCTATGGTCAATAAACAGCGA
The DNA here is from genome assembly GCF_059834135.1 of Vibrio sp. R10-SG-ISO4. Classification (NCBI taxonomy): domain Bacteria; kingdom Pseudomonadati; phylum Pseudomonadota; class Gammaproteobacteria; order Vibrionales; family Vibrionaceae; genus Vibrio; species Vibrio sp. R10-SG-ISO4. The sequence continues at coordinate 54,950 of NZ_JCBDHJ010000025.1, read as the reverse complement.
ATTAGGCGCTGAATCTGTATGGCGCAATGGTCGTCAGCAAATTGTAAACAGCGCAAAACAAAAAGGCGACCTTTTGGCCGCCTTTTGATGATGCTTAGCTGTTACTTCGAATGTAAGCCTTTTTTCTCCAGCGCCTTGTAAATGAGCGTTTGCTGGATAAGTGTTACCACGTTCGAAACCAACCAGTAAAGTACTAGGCCAGACGGGAAGAACAGGAAGAAGAAGGTAAACATCACCGGCATAAAGGTCATGATCTTCTGCTGCATTGGGTCTGTCACTGTGGTTGGGCTCATCTTCTGGATGAGGAACATCGACGCACCCATCAGTAGCGGCAAGATGTAGTATGGGTCCATCGCTGCCAAGTCTTTCAGCCATAAGAATTCTTCATGGCGAAGTTCAACAGATTCCATTAATGCCCAATAAAGTGCGATGAAAATAGGCATCTGAAGGATAAGCGGTAAACAGCCACCCAGTGGGTTCACTTTCTCTTTCTTATACAGCTCCATCATCTCTTGGCTCATGCGCTGGCGATCATCACCAATACGCTCACGCATCGCTTGCAGCTTAGGTTGGAGCATGCGCATTTTCGCCATTGAGGTGTATTGGGCTTTGGTCAGTGGGTACATGGCACCACGGACAATGAACGTGAGGATCATGATAGAGACACCCCAGTTCACCGCAAAGCTCTGAATGAAAGAGAGCAAAGAGTGCAGTGGCTTAGCGATGAACCATAGCCAACCGTAATCGACCACCAAGTCTAGGTTAGGTGCCGTTTCTGCCATTGCGTCTTGCAGTTTTGGACCCACCCATAGTGTCGCTTCAAAGAGTGCTTGTTCGTTGTTAGCGATAGTTTTCAGTGGTGTATTGACACCAATAAAACCGAGCTGAGTTGATGGGTTTTGCTTGGTGTACAGTTTAGTATTGACTTCGTTGCGTGGAACCCAAGCAACAGCAAAATAGTGCTGAATCATCGCAGCCCAGCCTTCACCATTGTTTAAGTTCAACGCAAGATCGCGTTTTTGCATGTCATCGAAACTGTACTTCTCGTATTTTTTATCTTGAGTAGAGTACGCGCCACCTGCATAGGTTGGCATGGTTAGACTGCCGCCGCTGTCAGATAAAGTTTGACTCAATTGAGCATACATACCTAAAGCCGCATTTTGACCCGATTGGTTGTTTACTTCAAACTCGACGTCAACCGCATAGCTACCACGTTTGAGTACGAATGTTTTGGTGTAGGTAATGCCATTTTCAATGTAGGTGAGTGGAACCCGGATTTCATCGTCACCACTGGCTAATGAATAGTTAGAAGCGTCGGAGCTATATGTGGCGCGACCGGTGGGTTTATCTATCCCTTGTGGTCCATACAAACCACTTTGAGCAATAAACTGTTGACGTCCCTCTTGCTTCAAAAGCACAAACGACTCTTCAGATTCCAGTTCCGCTTGGTACTGATTTAGGTGGGCACTAACAACGTCACCTCCTGCAGTATCTATCGCTAACGTGAGTACGTCGGTAGTAATAGTGACGGTGCTAGCCGAAGTTTGTTGGGATTGCGCGGGATCAAGCTCATCTGCAAAAGATGGTGCAGGTAAAGTACTGCTTGATTGTGCCTGCTCAACCGGCTGCGGTGCTGGGTTCTTTGCGACTTGCCATTGTTGGAACAAGAGGAAAGAAACCAGTGCTAGCGCGATTAACAGGATATTACGTTGAGAATCCATCGTTATTTATCTCTGTCTTGTGTTTGGGCTGGTGGAACGGGGTCATAGCCACCTTCATTCAAAGGGTGGCATTTTAATAGACGTTTGCTTGATAACCAACACCCTTTTACAAAACCGTGAGCTTTCAACGCTTCAATGGCATAGGTAGAACAGGTTGGAGTAAAACGACAGCGCGGCCCAATAAGAGGACTAATCAGGCCTTGATAGAGACGGACCAGCCCGATGGCTAGCCACGTGAAGGGCGAGACAGACGCTGCCATAATTTATCAAACAGGGCGAAAATTTCATCATTGCTGAGATCTTGCGCGCTTTTCTTGGCAATAACAACAAAATCTTTATTAGGAAGTTGGTGTTGTTTGTTACGAAAACTTTCGCGAGCAAGGCGTTTAAAGCGATTGCGGCCAACGGCAGTTTTGATTTGCTTTTTAGGTACCGCAAGTCCCAGTCTTGGATGGGAAAGGGTATTGTTACGGGCAATGATGGTGAAATGAGGTGAGCCAGCTCGGTGAGCTTGCTGGAAGACATTTTGATAATGCTCGGGAGTTAACAAACGTAACTCCCGATTGAACGCGTACGTATTCAAAATAAAAAATTATTTTGACAGGCGCGCACGGCCTTTAGCACGACGTGCATTAATTACTTTACGACCGTTCTTAGTTGCCATGCGAGCACGGAAGCCGTGAGTACGCTTGCGCTTTAGAACTGTAGGTTGAAAAGTGCGTTTCATGATAATTACCTTTACTGATCAGTAGTTTTAGGTCGATGTTAACCCGGCGTGGGTCAAAGTGTCTTCTTTATTAAGATAAGGAGGACAAACCGACGCCTCTCAACAAAGAGGCGGAATTGTAATCACTGTCACATTAAGAGTCAATGATGAAATTCCGCGCCGGGGGATTATACGTAGTGTGAGCAAAATCTCAAGGATCAAAGGATCCTTATCGGCGATCCTTGTCGCTGTTTACCGGTGATCCCTTTCAGCGATAGTTACTCAGCGCCTACCTGTCTTAAGAACTTCTTCAGCCTTGGATCTTGTGGGTGATTGAAGAGTTCATCTGGCGATCCCTGCTCAACAATATGGCCTTCAGCCATAAAGATCACGCGATCCGCCACTTCTTTTGCAAACTGCATTTCATGAGTGACCACCAGCATGGTTTGGTGCTTGGTGGCGAGATCTTTCATCAGTTGTAATACCTCACCCACCCATTCAGGGTCGAGGGCTGAGGTGGGTTCATCAAACAGCAGCAGTTCCGGTTGCAGCGCCATCGCTCGACCAATGCCGACCCGTTGCTGCTGACCACCAGAGAGGGCCGCTGGGTAGCTGTCGCCTTTGTCACTAAGGCCAATATCGTCGAGGATTTGCTGCGCGCGAGCCAGCGCTTGCTCTTTTTTCCAGCCACGTACGGTAATCAGCCCTTCGGCAATGTTTTGTCTGGCGGTCATATGTGCAAACAGCGCGTAGTTTTGAAACACAAAGCCGGTTTTGCGCCTTAGGGCTAACACGTCCGATTTGGTGTGTTTGGCACTGTCGACCGTAACATCATCAATAGTGATGGTGCCTTGATCGGCATTCTCAAGGAAATTCACACAGCGCAGCAGCGTCGATTTGCCGGTACCACTTGAGCCGATGATTACGATGATTTCGCCCTGTTTGATGCTGAGATCAATCCCTTTGAGTACTTCGCTGTCACCAAAGCGCTTATGAATATTGGTCAGTGTAATCATCGTACGTACGCCTTATTGAGTTTCGCTTCTGCCCAAATCTGCACGCGGGTCAAAATGACCACCACGCCCCAGTAAATCAGCGCAACCGCCAAAAACGCTTCGAAAAAACGAAAACTGGATGACGCTTCCATCTGCGCTTTGGCCATGATCTCGGCCACGCCAAGGGTAAAAGCAAGCGAGGTCGATTTGATCATGTCGATAAAGTAGTTCATCAGCGATGGCAGCGCTACGCGCGTTGCTTGCGGCAAAATAATGCGGCGCATGGCTTGAGGTGTCGTCATACCCACCGACAAGCTCGCCTCCATTTGGCTGCGATCGATGCCGATGATGGCGGCGCGAATGCTCTCTGCCATATAGGCGGCAAAGTGGAGCGTTAAGCCAATCACTGCGGCGCTAAAGGCATCGAGTCCCACCAATAAAGGAAAAATTTGTGGCAGGCCATAATAAAGAAGAAACAGCTGCACCAACAGCGGCGTACCACGGAAGAAGCTGATATAGAGCTGACTCAACTGATCGAGCACTGGGACGCGAAATACGCGAATATTGGCCAATATCACGGCTAAAATTAGTGAAAACACCAAACCCCAAGTGGCCATTTCCATGGTGGTGCCAAGGTACTTGAGCAGTATTGGCATCAGGTTGAGCATGTAATTAAAGTCGAATCCCATTACGTATCCCAATGACTAAGGCGAGAAAAACAAAACCCACTGCAAGCAAGAGAGCAGTGGGTTTTTTCGTCAATCCGAAACGGATTTATGGAGGCGGAGCCGATTACTGAGTAATGTCAGCGCCAAACCACTTTTGAGAAATTTGCTCTAGTGTACCGTCAGCACGCATTTCTGCCAGTGCTTTGTTCACTTCTGCTTGCAGTTTTTGGCCGTTCTCATTGTTCACAAATGGCCATGCGTTTTGAATGGTTTCAAACGGCTGACCGGCTAATTGTAGCGGTAGGCCCGTTTTTTTGATCAGCTCAAGTGCAGAGAGACGGTCCATAACAAACGCATCCGCGCGGCCTAGTGCCACATCGTGTTCGATACCTGTGTCGTAGGTTTTGATGTTGATTTTGCCGTCTTTGTCGTAGCTGCGTAGCAGTTGCTCAAAGTTTGAACCTAGGTTCACCGCAACGGTTTTACCTGCGAGATCTTCCACGCCTTGGATGTCGTCGTTACCTTTACGCACGGTGATTTGCGCACCATCTACGACGTATGGGTCAGCAAACAGGTATTTCGCTTGGCGCGCTTCTGTCATGGTGATCTGGTTTGAGATGGTGTCGATGCGGCCCGTCTCTAACAGACCAAACAGACCTGAGAAGTTGGCGGTCACGTATTCCACTTGATAGTCGTTACGTTTGCCAATCTCATCCCATAGATCCACTTCAAAGCCTTGCAGCTTGTCTTGCTCAACGAAGGTGAACGGGAAGTAACGGCCAGACATACCCACTTTGACCTCAGTCGCAGCTTGAACGGTGGCAGCAGAAAGTGCGATAACGGCAACAGCCGCTTTAATCCAGTTTTTCATTTTACAACTCCTAAAATTTATAGGGAGAAATACTACTGTCATCCTTGTCATTTAGATAAATAACAAGTTGCCATAATCTAGATGGATGCGGAATAAGATTATAGCTGTGGATAATCATTGACGCTCTATTGATGGGGTTGGGGCGACTTCTGGCGCCGAGATCCGCAAAATATGATCGCTGTGAAACTATTCATTCACAGAGTTATCACCAGATCGACGATCCTGCGATCATTGCGCCATTGTGGATCAATGTGTGGGTAAAAATGGGGCAGGGTGTGATGATCTCACCAATAATGGCAGAAATATTGTGAATAACTTCGATCTTATTCACTGGATCCTCGATCAATCGCTGGCGATCTCGGTTATCAACAGGTAAAATTGCCAGTCTTTTCCGATCATAGAATTACGAGTGAGGGCATCGTGTCATCTTCGCTTTGGTTGCAATGTTTGCAACAGCTTCAAGAAGAGCTTCCAGCAACTGAATTCAGCATGTGGGTCCGTCCTTTACAAGCTGAGCTCAACGACAATACTCTCACTTTATTTGCGCCCAACCGTTTTGTCCTTGATTGGGTTCGCGATAAATACCTCAACAGCATCACCCGTCTTTTGCAGGAATATTGTGGCAACGATATTCCTCATTTACGTTTTGAGGTGGGCAGTCGCCCTGTGCAAGCGCAGGCACCTGCACCCAAACGCACCCCGGCCGATGTGGCGGCGGAATCGTCAGCCCCGGCACAATTGCAGGCGCGTAAGCCTGTGCATAAAACCTGGGATGATGACCCGCAAGCGATGGCAGACATCAACCACCGCTCCAATGTGAACCCCAAGCATAAGTTCAACAACTTTGTTGAAGGTAAATCGAACCAATTGGGCTTGGCGGCGGCACGTCAGGTGTCGGACAACCCAGGCGCGGCGTACAACCCGCTCTTTCTGTACGGCGGTACCGGTTTGGGTAAAACCCACTTGCTGCACGCCGTGGGCAATGCGATTGTCGACAACAAACCCAACGCGAAAGTGGTTTACATGCACTCAGAGCGTTTTGTGCAAGATATGGTGAAAGCGCTGCAAAACAACGCGATTGAAGAGTTCAAACGTTACTACCGCAGTGTGGATGCCCTCTTGATCGATGACATTCAGTTTTTTGCCAACAAAGAGCGTTCACAAGAAGAGTTCTTCCATACCTTCAACGCCTTGCTTGAGGGCAATCAGCAGATCATCTTGACCTCGGATCGCTACCCGAAAGAGATCAACGGCGTAGAAGATCGCCTGAAATCCCGCTTCGGTTGGGGATTGACGGTCGCCATTGAGCCACCTGAGCTTGAAACGCGCGTCGCCATCTTGATGAAAAAAGCGGAAGATCACCAAATCCATCTGGCCGATGAAGTGGCGTTCTTTATTGCTAAGCGCCTGCGCTCCAACGTTCGTGAGCTTGAAGGGGCGCTCAATCGGGTGATTGCGAACGCCAACTTTACGGGTCGTCCTATTACGATCGATTTTGTGCGTGAAGCTCTGCGTGATCTGCTTGCCTTACAAGAAAAGCTGGTCACCATCGACAATATTCAAAAAACGGTCGCGGAATACTACAAAATCAAAGTGGCGGATCTGCTCTCGAAGCGCCGCTCTCGTTCGGTTGCGCGACCTCGTCAATTGGCGATGGCGCTGGCTAAAGAGCTGACCAACCACAGCTTGCCAGAGATTGGCGATGCCTTTGGTGGTCGCGATCATACGACCGTACTTCATGCGTGTCGTAAGATTGAACAACTGCGTGAAGAGAGTCACGATATTAAAGAGGATTACTCCAACTTAATCCGTACTCTTTCTTCGTAAATCGCGCTATTCTAACGGTTTATATTCATGGCCAAGGTAGGGCTCAATCCCTTATCGTGGCCATGTTTGTTCTCTTCGCCAACAACAAGATTTCTTTAAGAGCGTGCTATGAAATTTTCCATTCAACGTAGTCATCTGCTGAAACCACTGCAGCAAGTCTCAGGGGCGTTAGGTGGCCGTGCCACTCTACCTATCCTTGGTAACTTATTGATCAAAGTAGTGGACAACCAACTGACGTTGACGGCGACGGATTTAGAAGTCGAGCTGGTCAGCCGTGTGCAGCTTGAAGGTGAATTTGAAGCGGGCAGCGTGACTGTCCCGTCGCGTAAGTTTCTTGATATTTGCCGTGGACTGCCTGATGACGCGGTGATCACATTTGTTTTAGAGGGCGATCGCGTGCAACTGCGCTCTGGTCGTAGTCGTTTCTCTCTCTCTACACTGCCAGCCAGCGATTTTCCAAACATTGAAGATTGGCAGAGTGAAGTCGAACTCTCCCTGACGCAAAGTGAACTGCGTGGACTAGTAGAAAAAACGCAGTTTTCGATGGCGAACCAAGACGTGCGTTACTACCTCAATGGCATGTTGTTTGAGATTGAAGACACCACGCTGCGCAGCGTGGCCACCGATGGTCACCGTATGGCGGTCGCGCAAACTCCGCTGGTCGGTGAGTTTGCCAAAAAGCAGATCATCGTGCCGCGTAAAGGGGTGCTGGAATTAGTCAAGTTGCTGGATGCGCCAGAGCAACCTGTGGTGTTGCAAATTGGTAGCTCAAACCTGCGCGCTGAGGTCAACAATTACGTCTTTACCTCTAAGCTGGTGGACGGTCGTTTCCCTGACTACCGCCGCGTGATGCCACAAAGCACCACCAAAACATTGGAAGCGGGCTGCGATGAGCTGCGCCAAGCGTTCTCGCGTGCGGCGATCCTCTCGAATGAGAAGTTTCGTGGCGTGCGCGTTAACCTCGATGGCAGCGAAATGCGCATTACCGCCAACAACCCAGAGCAAGAAGAAGCGGAAGAGATGCTCGATGTTCACTTTGACGGCGAGCCGATTGAGATTGGCTTTAACGTCAGCTATGTGCTGGATGTGCTTAATACGCTGCGCTGCGAGACCGTGAGAGTCTCAATGTCTGATGCCAACGCCAGTGCGTTAATTGAGAACAGCGTCGATGACAGTGCCATGTACGTGGTGATGCCGATCCGACTCTAGCATGCCGCTCTCTCGTCTTGTTATTAAGCAATTTCGCAATATCAAAGCCTGTGATATCTCGTTATCATCAGGCTTTAACTTTCTTATTGGCCCGAACGGCAGCGGGAAAACCAGTGTTCTGGAAGCCATTTATTTACTGGGCCACGGTCGGTCGTTCAAAAGCAGTTTGACCGGGCGAGTGATTCAAAATGACCATGATGAGCTGTTTGTTCACGGTCGTTTTTTGAACTCGGATCAATTTGAGCTACCCATTGGCATTAATAAGCAGCGTGATGGCTCAACAGAGGTTAAAATAGGCGGTCAATCTGGGCAAAAGTTAGCCCAGTTGGCGCAAGTGTTACCACTGCAACTGATTCATCCTGAAGGGTTTGATCTGTTGACCGATGGGCCGAAACATCGCCGTGCATTTATTGATTGGGGCGTATTTCATACCGAATCGGCCTTTTATGATGCATGGGGGCGTTTTAAGCGCCTAAACAAACAGCGCAACGCACTGCTGAAAACGGCGCGTAGCTATCGAGAGCTCAGTTATTGGGATCAAGAGATGGCGACACTGGCGGAAAACATCAGTCGTTGGCGTGGTGAGTACGTTGAGCAATTGACGCACAAAGCCGAAGAGATATGCCGGGCATTTTTGCCTGAGTTTGATATCTCGCTCAAGTATTATCGTGGTTGGGACAAAGAGACGCCATACCAAGCGATTCTCGAGAGCCACTTTGAGCGCGACCAGGCGCTGGGTTACACCTTCAGTGGCCCAAACAAGGCGGATTTACGCATTAAGGTAAATGGTACGCCAGTGGAAGATGTCCTGTCTCGGGGTCAGTTAAAGTTGATGGTGTGCGCGCTACGCGTAGCACAAGGCCAACATCTGACTGAGATGACGGGCAAGCAATGCATCTACTTGATAGATGACTTTGCCTCTGAATTAGACAGTCAACGTCGCAAGCGTCTTGCCGATTGCTTGAAACAGACGGGGGCTCAAGTTTTTGTCAGCTCTATTACTGAAAGCCAAATCAGCGACATGCGTGATGAAAATGGCAGGATGTTCCATGTGGAACATGGCACAATAGAGCAAAATATATAGCGGAAGATAACTCATGGCTGAAAATTACGATTCATCGAGTATTAAAGTACTAAAGGGTCTGGATGCGGTTCGTAAGCGTCCGGGTATGTACATCGGCGACACGGATGATGGCACCGGTCTGCACCACATGGTCTTTGAGGTGGTAGATAACTCAATTGATGAAGCGTTGGCGGGTCACTGTAAAGACATCGTGGTGACCATTCATGAGGATAACTCTGTCTCTGTCAACGATGATGGCCGTGGTATCCCAACAGAGCTTCACCCGGAAGAGAAAGTCTCGGCGGCAGAAGTGATCATGACCGTGCTTCACGCAGGCGGTAAATTTGATGACAACTCGTACAAAGTATCGGGTGGTCTGCACGGTGTGGGCGTGTCGGTGGTGAACGCGTTGTCTAAGAAAGTGACGCTGACAATCCATCGCGGTGGAAAAATTCACACTCAAACTTATCACCATGGTGAACCTCAAGCGCCACTGGCTGTGATTGGTGAGACAGAAAAAACGGGCACAGAAATTCGTTTTTGGCCGAGTGAAGAGACGTTCTCTAACACTGAGTTCCATTACGACATTCTTGCAAAGCGTTTGCGTGAGCTCTCTTTCCTAAACTCTGGTGTTTCGATCAAGTTACGTGATGAGCGTGAAGAAGACAAACAAGATCACTTCATGTACGAAGGGGGTATTCAAGCCTTTGTCGATCACTTGAACACCAACAAAACTCCAATTATTGAGAAAGTATTCCATTTCAACTCAGAACGTGAAGATGGCATCGCAGTCGAAGTGGCGATGCAGTGGAATGATGGTTACCAAGAGAATATCTTCTGTTTCACCAACAATATTCCACAACGTGATGGTGGTACTCACCTTGCCGGTTTCCGTGCGGCATTGACGCGTACCTTGAACTCGTTCATGGACAAAGAAGGCTTCTCGAAGAAAGCGAAAACCGCAACGTCTGGTGATGATGCGCGTGAAGGTCTCACCGCGGTTATCTCGGTGAAAGTACCTGATCCCAAGTTCTCAAGCCAAACCAAAGACAAGCTGGTTTCTTCTGAAGTGAAATCTGCGGTTGAGTCTGCCATGGGCGAGAAACTGTCAGAGTTCCTTGTTGAGCATCCAACAGAAGCAAAAATCGTTTGTACCAAGATCATTGATGCAGCACGTGCTCGTGATGCGGCGCGTAAAGCACGTGAGATGACTCGCCGTAAAGGCGCCCTAGACCTTGCTGGTCTGCCAGGTAAATTGGCGGACTGTCAGGAAAAAGATCCAGCACTGTCTGAACTCTACATAGTGGAGGGTGACTCGGCAGGCGGATCCGCAAAACAAGGCCGTAACCGTAAGAACCAAGCGATTCTTCCTCTGAAAGGTAAAATCCTGAACGTAGAGAAAGCGCGTTTCGACAAGATGCTCTCTTCTCAAGAGGTGGCGACGCTGATTACGGCGCTTGGCTGTGGTATTGGTCGTGACGAATACAACCCAGACAAACTGCGTTACCACAACATCATCATCATGACCGATGCGGACGTCGATGGTTCGCACATCCGTACGCTACTGTTGACCTTCTTCTACCGTCAAATGCCTGAGCTGATTGAGCGTGGTTACGTCTACATTGCTCAGCCACCGCTGTACAAAGTGAAGAAGGGTAAGCAAGAGCAGTACATCAAAGATGAAGAAGCGATGAACCAGTACCAAGTCTCTTTGGCCTTGGACAACGCAGCGCTGCACGTCAACGCGGACGCGCCAGCGTTGGCGGGTGAATCTCTAGAGAAGCTGGTTCAGCAATACAATGCTGGCATCAAGCTGGTGGATCGTATGAGCCGCCGTTACCCGCACGCCTTGATTCATGAGTTGATTTACGTGCCACGTTTGACCGCAGAGCAGTGTCATGACGCTGCTGTGGTAGAGGCTTGGACCAAGACTTTGGTTGAGCAGTTGAACGCTAAAGAAGTAGGCGCAAGTCAGTACCAATATGAAGTAGAGCAGCATGCTGAGCTCGGCTTGAACTTGCCGAAAATCATCGTGCGCACACATGGCGTAAGACACGAATACGCACTGAGCATCGATTTGATCAACTCGAAAGAGTTTGCCAAGTTGGGCGAGCTTTCTGAAGCGCTGAATGGCCTTATTGAAGAGGGCGCGTACATCAAACGTGGTGAACGCACTCAGCCTGTGAGCAGCTTTGTCGAAGCGCTAGAGTGGCTGATCAAAGAGTCTCGCCGCGGATTGAGCACACAGCGATACAAAGGTCTGGGTGAGATGAACCCGGATCAGCTTTGGGAAACCACCATGGACCCAGAAACGCGTCGCATGATGCAAGTGACCATCGAAGATGCCGTTGGAGCCGATCAGCTCTTCACGACATTGATGGGTGATCAGGTTGAGCCTCGTCGTCACTTTATCGAAGAGAACGCGTTGAAAGTAGCGAACTTGGATGTGTAAAGTTCCTAGTTTCTAGAAGCGAGTTTCTAGAATTATAAAAAGCGCAGATCGAACGATCTGCGCTTTTTTATTGGTTTCTATTTTCCATTTCAATCCAATACATTGTCCCACTCTAGGAACTAGGAACTAGGAACTAGAAACTTTTTTACTCTCTCCTCTTGAAACCATTTTGGCCGATCCCTATATCTATTGTTGAAGAGGGAAGCTGTCTTGCTCCGATGAGAAGAAACAGACCTTCTGGACTCGCTGAAGAGGTATCGCTCCTATGAGGATGGCCTTAACAGCACACGTTAACACTGAGTTTGTTTCTATGTCCTACGTGCTGGCCCTATAGGGGCAGCCAGAGGAATAGTGAACGAATCCCTTAGTCGCTAGGGGGCGAGTTAATCATCGTCCCTACACAGTCACGACTAAGACTATTGCTTAATCAAGAGGATAGTATGATGAGAACTGTAGATTTCACTCCTTTATACCGCAACGCGATTGGTTTTGACCGTCTTCTTAATATGATGGAAGCCAACAGCACGAAAAACAGCTCCGGCGGTTACCCTCCGTATAACATCGAACAGAAAGATGAAAACCACTACCGTATCACCATGGCAGTGGCAGGCTTTGCTGAAGAGCAGCTTGAACTGACGCAAAAAGAGAACACCTTAATTGTTAAAGGTGAGCGTAAAGAGGAAGAGGGTAAGAACTATATTTACCAAGGCATTGCTGAGCGTGACTTTGAGCGCAAGTTCCAGTTGGCCGACTATGTGAAAGTCACCGGCGCGAGTATGGAAAATGGCTTGCTGCACGTTGATCTCGAGCGTGAAATCCCTGAAGCGATGCAACCGCGTAAAATTGCCATCAACTCAAGCCAGTTGCTGGAAAACAAATAAGCGAGCCTGTGCGCCGCTATGCTGCGGATATAAAATGCGGGTATAAATAGTGAAAGAGCGCCAATCGGCGCTCTTTTTTATGCTTGGTAATGTTAGGGCAATTAGCCCTGCTGGTAGGCTTTTTGCACTTCTTCCGCGATGATTTGGATGCCTTGTTGCATCATCTCGTCGTCTTGTACATAGTTCATTCGCAGGCACTGGTGCGCATGATCCCACTCATCTTCTTGGCCGATAAAGAAGTACTCACCAGGAACAATCAACACCCCGCGTGCTTTCAAACGTTGGTAGAGTTCCATGGTGGTGATAGGCAGTGCATCAAACCAGAGCCAGAGGAAAATCGCCCCTTCTGGCTTGTGAATACGAAAGCGCGGATCGGTAATCGCCTCTTGCAGCAGTTCGACCGCACGCTGAGATTTCTGCTGATAAAACGGCTTGATGACCTCTTCACTCAAGCGCAGAAGATCGCCTTTTTCAATCATATGATGTGCCAGCGCCGGCCCCACACTGCCTGGCGCTAGGCTAATAATACCATTCATGTTGGTGAGCGCTTGTGTGATGGCTTCATTGGCAATCACAATCCCACAGCGCACGCCAGGCAAGCCTAACTTGGACAAACTCATGCAGAGAATGGTGTTCTCATTCCAAAAGGGCGTCACCTCCTCAAAAATGATGTTGGGGAAGGGCACGCCGTAGGCGTTGTCGATGATCAGCGGAATGTGGTTGTCGCGCGCGAGTTTATCGAGCTTGATGATCTCCTCATCGGTCAGCACATTACCCGTCGGGTTGGTCGGGCGAGACGCGCAGATCGCCGCAATCGAGTCATCGATCTTTAGTTGCTCAAAATCGACGTGGTATTTGAACATGCGATTGTCGAGTTGCTCAATTTCCGGGTGGTAAGAGACAAAAATATCCTCATCAATGCCCGCATCCCCATAGCCAATGTACTCAGGCGCTAACGGCAGCAGAATCTTTTTGTGTGAGCCATCGGGCTGCGTGCCTGCCAGCAAATTAAACAGGTAAAAAAAGCCGCTTTGACTGCCATTGGTTAAGCTGATGTTTTTCTCACTGACCTCCCAGCCATAGGTCTCTTTCAGCAGGGCAGCGAGTGCTTTGACGAAGGCATCTTTGCCTTGTGGGCCATCATAATTGGCGAGCGCTTGAATCCACTCGCCGCTGGTCAGCATCTCTTGGCTGGCTTGGTGAAAGTAATCAATCATGGCGGGAATGGCCGCAGGGTTACCGCCACCGAGCATGATGGCGCCGGGTGTGCGTAGACCATCATTGAGGTCGTCCATTAATTGGGTAATGCCGGAATATTGATTGAATTTTTCACCAAACTTTGAGAACTGCATGACTCACTAACCTTGATTTGATTATTGCTTTACTGAATGGGTGTGCTGATCAGTGCGTGGCTGACCAATAGAGTAATCCTTGAACATACAGCAATGGCAATGTGAGGCAAAGCACTATTTTAGTGCGCAGAACTGGTCTGTTTTGTTGGCATAAAAAAGCCCAACTCATTGAGTTGGGCTTGGTGTCATCTATCCGTACGCGCGATTATTTCTGCAGAAGAGAAATGTCGGCAATCTGCAAGAACAAGTTACGTAGGTTGTTCAGCAGTGTTAGACGGTTCTTCTTCAGTGCTTCGTCATCAGCCATAACCATGACGTTATCGAAGAAGGCATCCACAGGCTCACGTAGACCTGCTAGCTTGCTGAGTGCTTCTTGGTAGTTGCCCGTTGCGAACGCAGGCTCGAGCGCTTCTGTCATCACTTCAACGCTTTCCGCCAGTGCTTTCTCTGCGTCTTCTTGTAGAAGAGCGAGATCGATTTCTGCGGCCAGCTCACCATCGAACTTCGCTAAGATGTTACCGACACGTTTGTTCGCTGCGGCGAGTGCTTCCGCGGCTTCTAACTCACGGAAGTGAGAGACCGCTTTAACGCGCTGGTCGAAGTCTGCTGGTTTGGTTGGACGGTTCGCCAGTACCGCTTGGATGATGTCCACGCTGAAGCCTTGGTCTTTGTACCATGCATTGAAACGGCCGAGCATGAATTCGATAACGTCGTTTGCAACGTTCGCGTTGGTGAGCTTGTCGCCAAACAGAGACTGCGCTTTCGCGATAAGGTCTGTTAGGTCTAGGTTGTAGCCGTTTTCGACAATGATACGTAGTACACCTAGAGATGCGCGGCGCAGTGCGAATGGGTCAGAGCCTTTAGGTGCTTGGCCAATACCGAAGATACCTACAATGGTATCGAGCTTGTCAGCCATAGCGACAGCAGATGAGATTCCTGTGCTTGGTAGGGCGTCACCGGCGAAACGCGGCATGTACTGCTCGTAAAGCGCTAGAGCCACTTGCTCGTCTTCACCATCGTGGGTTGCGTAGTGCATGCCCATCACACCTTGAGTATCGGTAAATTCGAATACCATAGAGGTCATTAGGTCACACTTAGCAAGAAGACCTGCACGCTTCGATTTTTCAACGTCAGCATCGATCTGCTCAGCGATGTAGCCAGCAAGCTCAGTGATGCGATCAGTTTTGTCTTTGATAGTACCAAGCTGCTTTTGGAAGATCGCTTGCTCTAGCTCAGGGAGACGGTCGATAAGCGGGCGCTTACGGTCAGTGTTAAAGAAGAACTCGGCATCCGCCAGACGTGGACGCACCACCTTCTCGTTACCTTCGATGACGTAGCGAGGCTCTTTCGATTCGATGTTCGATACGAAGATGAAGTTAGGCAGTAGCTTCTTGTTCTCGTCATAGACAGGGAAGTACTTCTGGTCACCTTTCATGGTGTAAACCAGCGCTTCAGAAGGCACTTTTAGGAACTCTTCTTCAAACTTCGCGGTTAGAACCACTGGCCATTCAACCAGAGACGTGACTTCTTCAACGAGATCATCTTCTAGGTCAGCAACACCACCAAGCGCTGCTGCTGCTTTTTGCGAGTCAGCAAGGATGATCGCTTTACGCGCCTCAAAGTCGGCCATGACTTTACCGCGCTCTTCTAGGATAGCAGGGTATTGCTCGGCAGAATCGATAGTGAACTCTTGTTCACCCATGAAGCGGTGACCACGGAGTGTGCGGCTGGATGCGACACCTAGGATCTCACCTTCAATCAGCTCAGAGCCCATTAGCATGGTCAGTGTTTTAACTGGGCGGATAAACTGAGTCGTCTTGTCACCCCAACGCATTGGCTTAGCGATTGGTAGGTTACCCAGTGCTTTAGCGGCTAGGTCGACTACGATGTCAGACGTTGCTTGGCCTTTCACTTCTTGTTTGAACAGTAGCCATTCGCCTTTGTCTGTCACTAGACGGTCAGCTTGTTCAACCGTGATGCCGTTACCACGTGCCCAGCCTTGAGCCGCTTTAGTTGCGTTACCGTCAGCATCGAATGCGACAGAAACCGCAGGACCGCGCTTCTCAACCACTTTGTCCGCTTGGCCTTCCGCTAGCGCTGAAACCTTAAGCGCTAGACGACGAGGCGCGGCGTACCATTTCACACCTTCGTGTGCTAGGTCTGCGCCTTTTAGCTCAGCTTCGAAGTTTGCTGCGAACGCTTCCGCTAGAGTGCGAAGTTGCGTTGGTGGTAGCTCTTCAGTACCCAGTTCAATTAGAAATTCTTTCGCCATGATTACTTCTCCTCGCTCTTTGCATCTTGGGTACGGCACATTGGGAAGCCTAGTGCTTCACGTGATGCGTAGTAGGCTTCTGCAACAGATTTAGTCAGGTTGCGGATACGAAGGATGTAACGTTGGCGCTCGGTGACCGAGATGGCTTTACGTGCGTCTAACAGGTTGAAAGCGTGCGCCGCTTTCAAGATGCGCTCGTAAGCGGGTAGAGGTAGAGGTTTCTCTAGCTCAAGGAGTTCTTTCGACTCTTTTTCACACTGGTCGAAGAAACTAAATAGGAAATCGACGTCAGCGTGCTCAAAGTTGTACGTTGACTGCTCCACTTCGTTTTGGTGGAAGATATCACCGTATGTCACGTTCGAGCCGTCTGGTGCGACGTTCCATACTAGGTCGTAAACGGAGTCAACTTCTTGGATGTACATAGCAAGACGCTCGATACCGTAAGTGATCTCACCAGTCACCGGTTTACACTCTAAGCCACCGACTTGTTGGAAGTAGGTAAACTGCGTCACTTCCATACCGTTTAGCCAAACTTCCCAGCCTAGACCCCAAGCGCCTAGCGTTGGGTTCTCCCAGTTATCTTCAACGAAACGGATGTCGTGGACTAGCGGGTCGATACCCAACACTTCCAGTGAGCCTAGGTACAACTCTTGAATGTTGTCTGGCGATGGCTTAAGTGCCACTTGGAACTGGTAGTAGTGCTGAAGACGGTTAGGGTTTTCACCGTAACGGCCATCGGTAGGACGACGAGAAGGCTGAACGTAAGCGGTTGACATTGGCTCTGGGCCAAGGGCGCGCAAACATGTCATTGGGTGAGAGGTACCTGCACCTACTTCCATGTCGAGTGGTTGAACAATGGTACAGCCTTGTTGGGCCCAATAATCCTGCAGCGCGAGGATCATACCTTGAAAGGTTTTGATGTCGTATTTTTGCATAGTATTCGCGCGATTCTCTGAGAAAGTTCTGTCTAAATGAAGAAAAAATAACAATCAAGTATACCGAGATATTCGATGTCCGAGTAGAGCAAATCGGGAGAAATTCTCGCTGAAAAATCTCCTTTAATGGAATTTTATCGACTTAATGACCAAATTTTTCTTAAAGTCGCATTTCTATGAGAAATCTCGCCGAACGCCCCTTTGGGTATATGCGCACGTTTGCGACTTGAGATTTTTCAGTGAGATGGATAGAATTGCCGCCATCTTTGGGGAGTAGCTGACCAAATAGAGGGCTTCTGTTTGGTTCGACCGTCAACATAATCGGTGCAAAATCACCGTGGCGCTCGAGATTCATCGCCCGATGAATTAAGCAAGACCTTAGATAAACATCGTGAACCGGGGTGGGGCGCGAGGTTTGTCTATGGTAAAAAATAATAATCCTGCCCCAATGAGCATGTCGTGAGCGTTTTAGCCATTTCTATTACTACTGTTGCCCTTGCTGAGATTGGCGACAAAACCCAATTATTGTCTTTATTGTTGGCCAGTCGGTATCGCAAACCCATCCCGATTATAGCGGCGATCTTTTTTGCCACCATCGCCAATCATGCCCTTGCGGCGTGGCTCGGTGTGGTTGTTGCGGATTACCTCTCGCCAGAGGTACTCAAGTGGGTCGTTGTTGCCAGCTTTTTGGCGATGGCTGGCTGGGTGCTGATCCCCGATAAACTCGATGATGAAGAATCCATTTCCAATCGCGGCCCTTTTGTCGCGAGCTTTGTTGCGTTTTTTATTGCTGAGATTGGCGATAAAACCCAAATTGCGACCTCGATTCTTGGCGCCCAGTTTGCTGACGCGCTGACTTGGGTCATTTTAGGCACCACCATTGGTATGTTGGCGGCGAACGTGCCGGTTGTTGCGATTGGTAAGCTTTCTGCGCACAAGATGCCGCTAGGTTTGATTCGTAAAGTCACCGCACTGCTGTTTGTCGCGCTCGCTTTAGGCGCGGCCTTATGGCCATGATGGCCTCGGCGTCACACAGGCAACATTTGCCCTGAGTCGTGATCCAGGTTTGATTTGCCACTGTGCGTGCGTGTTAACGTAGTGTTGTCGATGATAGCGAGAGGGCAAATGCATGCTGACACGTTACATGGGTATCACTCCGAAAAGTCAAAGTTATCTGTTCACTTTTGGTTTGGCGCTTTGCTTATTGGCACTACCACTGACCGATATGTGGCTGCCTATTGTTGCCGGCTCGTTTATATTAACCGGTCTCACGGTGGAGGCCTGGATTCGAGTCGCGCACATCATCCCAATGCATGAAGAGATGCGGGCGATGCAAAAGCAGTTGCAAAAACTGCAAGCAGAAGTGCGCAGCTTGGAGTACGACGAATAGCGACCCGAAGTCGAGAGAATCAAATCAACAACGGCAGCCAGATGGGCTGCCGTTTTTGTTTGCGAGATCGTTGTTGTTGGCGAGATCTTAGGCGACCCCTTTCTTAATCAAGTATTGATATGGCACAGCGTCGGTCTGCGCAGCCAGCAACTGGTGATCCATAAAACGACAAAAACTCGGGATGTCGCGGGTGGTCGAGGGGTCATCCGCTGTGACCAGTAATACATCGCCATCGTCCATGTTTCGAATTGTCTTCCTGACCATCATAACGGGCTCCGGACAGCGAAGTCCTTCTGCCTCTAAGGTGTGGGTTGCCTGGGTGGTATCGATAGTCATCGGGCGCTCTTTGTCAGGTCAATTAGGCGCTTGATAATACTGGCGGTGAAAAAAACTTCAATAAGCACTTGGCAAATGGATCATTTTGTTTTAACTTAGTTAACAACTTGGTAACATTTAAAGCTCAAGGCAGGGATACGCTGACTTGAGTTGACACCAGCAAGGAGCGCTTATGTTGACCGCATTGGATCGATTGACCATTTACTCGGTGCTTTGCTTGATCTCATTTTGCGCGCTTGTGTTACGCGCCCCGGCGGACGCTTCCTTCATGCCTTTGCTCGGTATGGTGGCCTGCGTGACAGGGATATGGTTAGAGATGCACCGATTTTCAAAAGCCTCTGACGAACATAGAGGTTAACGCTTCCCTTCCTAGTGGCGTTGACCTAACCCCATCTCCAAATACATTCCGACACTATCCCCCAGTTTTCTTGGGCTTCCCCGCTGAAAGGCGGGATTTTTTTTTCTTAGCGGTTACACTAACAATACCTTATCTCCAGAGTGGTCATTGTGGAACTAGAAGATGTGTATCGCCGCGACCTCAATTTATTGGTTGCACTGCGAGTCTTGATTGAAGAGTGCAGCGTGAGCAAAGCGGCGCAGCGGCTCAATTTGAGTCAATCGGCCATGAGCCGTGTGTTGGGGCGATTGCGTGATTTACTGGGCGATCCCTTGTTTACCCGTCAAGGTCAGCAGCTTATCCCGACAGAAAAAGCGTTGGAGATAGATCGCGCGCTCGGCGAGCCGTTGGAATCACTGCGGCAATTGCTTTCGCCGCTCGATTTTGACCCGCAGCGCTGCGATCAAACCTTCACCATTGCCACCACCGACTACGCGATGCAAACCATCTTGCCGTTCGCTCTGCCGAGGATTTATCAAGAAGCGCCTAACGTGTCGTTTCACTTTCAGCCGCTTCAGCATGACCGACTTGCCGATCAACTGATTTATGAAGGTGCAGATTTAGCCATTTGCCGACCGACAGGCCCCGTTGAACCGCTGCGCAGTGAGGTGCTCGGCAGAGTGGGCGTGTTGTGTTTGCTGTCTAAACAGCACCCATTGGCTGAGAAGACGATGCGGCTCGACGACTACCTGCACTACCCCAATGCGATGATTGCCATCAGTGATGGTGTGAACGCCTTGATAGAGCAAGCGCTGGTGGATCTGCCCAAACGAAAAATGGTGCTGCGCGCGTATCATTTAGAAGCTGCGCTAGCGATAGTGGATACCATGCCGCTGATCATTACTGTCCCGGCGGATTTGGCGTATCTGGTCGCGGAGCGTTATGACTTGGTGATCAAACCTTTGCCGTTTCACTTCACGTCGTTTGACTACTCGATGATTTGGCATGCGCGTTGTGAGCATTCGCCGGCGCAAGAGTGGCTAAGAGCGATTGTCAAAGAAGAGTGCGGACGACTCATCGCCAAGCGCATAGAAGATATGGGATTAGATTAATGCCATGCACCCTCTCGAGTGCATGGCAGAGGTCTCGTCAAATGTGCGCAATTACAGCTTGATGACTACACGACCCGTGACTTGGCCGTTGGTGATCTGCTCGGCAAATTGCGGCGCTTGCTCAAGGGTAATTTCGTTACACGCTTGCGCGAAGTAGCTTTCAGGTAGCAGCTTGGTGAGGCTTTCCCACGCCTGAATACGCTTGTCGGTTGGGCAAGAGACTGAGTCAACGCCTTGCAGACGCACATTACGTAAGATAAACGGCATCACGGTCGTAGGCAGATCAAAACCACCCGCAAGGCCACAGGCGGCCACGGTGGCGTTGTAATCCATCTGCGCGAGCACTTTTGCCAGTACCTTGCTACCCACAGTATCAACCGCGCCGGCCCAAATTTGTTTTTCAAGTGGGCGCGCAGGCTCTTCAAATTCTGCGCGATCGATGATGCGTTTCGCACCGAGCTTTTCAAGAAGTGGGCCATTTTGTTCAACACGCCCTGTGACCGCAGCGACGCTGTAGCCGAGCTCAGCCAGCAGCGTCACCGCCACTGAGCCCACACCGCCGCTGGCACCAGTGACAAGAATCTCACCTTGTTCCGGTTTGATGCCCGCATCAAGCAGCGCTTGGACACACAGCATCGCGGTAAAGCCTGCGGTGCCGACCATCATCGCCTTCTTGCTATCTAGCCCTTGTGGCAGTGGAACCAACCAATCGGCTTTTAGGCGCGCACGTTGCGCCATGCCGCCCCAATGGTTTTCACCCACGCCCCAGCCGGTTAACACCACCTGGTCGCCCGCTTGGTAACGAGCGTCGTCAGAGCGCACCACGGTGCCCGCTAAATCAATGCCGGGAACCATAGGGAACTGACGGATGATTTTACCTTTACCCGTGATCGCCAAACCGTCTTTGTAGTTCAATGATGAGTAATCGACCTCCACCAACACCTCGCCTTCGGGCAGTTGGTTTTCGTCAATTTGCTCAATCGATGCGATGGTGCGTTTTTCTTCTTGGTTTAGGATCAGTGCGTTAAACATAAAACTCTCCACAGTGGTGCAGCAATAGTAAGAACTGTGTTGAGTGTAGACGCAAAACCACTATGACTAAAATGAAACTTTAGCATTATGTTCATGCGCATCACGCATTACTCTATGGGTAAGGAGAGTAGCAAGCGGGTGAGAGGGCTGAGGGGCGATGCGGATGGAAGAAAAAAACCAGTAAGAACAAAGCCAGTCCGAAGACTGGCTCACTATTCATTCCCAACGATTTTGATGATCGAGAGATCAGGACAAGAAGAACTGATAGGACGGGTTGTCCGTTTCGTCTTTGTACTGATAGCCGAGCTCGCGTAGGTGCGCGCCAAAGCGGGAGAGATCGTCTTCGCTTAACTCAAAGCCACACAGCACGCGACCGTAATCGGCGCCATGATTGCGATAGTTAAACAAGCTGATGTTCCAGTGCGTACCGAGCGTGGACAAAAACTTCAGTAGCGCCCCTGGGTATTCCGGAAACTCAAAACTGTAGAGGCGCTCCTTGAGCGGTTTCGACGGCTTTCCGCCAATCATGTAGCGCACATGCAGTTTGGCCATCTCGTCGTCGGAGAGATCCACCACCGGATAGCCCCCTTCGCGCAGATCGGCAATGATGTGGTCGAGTTCCTCTTGGCCGCCTTGCAGACGCACACCAACAAAAATATTGGCCAAGGTGTCGTCGTTGTAGCGGTAGTTAAACTCGGTCACGGCACGACCGCCGATCAGGTTGCAAAACTCAAAAAACGCGCCTTGTCGCTCCGGTATGGTTACCGCGAGCAAGCCTTCTCGTTTTTCGCCCAGCTCACAGCGCTCAGAGACGTAACGCAAACCGTGGAAGTTGGTGTTGGCGCCAGAGAGCACAGTGCCGAGGTTTTGGTCGCGCAGCTGATGCTTTTCCGCGTACTTTTTCAGACCGGCCAACGCCAGTGCCCCAGAAGGCTCTGCAATGGCGCGCGTGTCTTCAAAAATGTCTTTGACTGCGGCGCAGATCTCATCACTGGATACGCTGATGTGACCATCAATGTACTTTTGGCACAGACGGAAGGTCTCATCACCAATGCGTTTGACCGCGACGCCATCGGCAAACATGCTGACTTGGTCAAGCACCACAGGCTCGCCGGCGTCTAACGCGGCTTTTAAGCAGGCCGAATCTTCCGGCTCCACCGCGATCACTTTGACTTCCGGCATCAACTGCTTCACCAATACCGCCACACCGGCTGCTAAACCGCCACCGCCGACAGGAACGAAGATGTAGTTGAGGTGGCCATTTTGCTGCAACATCTCCATCCCGATCGTCCCTTGCCCTGCGATCACCAATGGGTGATCAAAAGGCGGCACAAAGGTATAGCCATGTTCGGCGGCCAGTAACTCCGCTTGGGCTTTCGCTTCATCGAAATTACTCCCGTGCAGCACCACTTCGCCGCCAAAACCGCGCACGGCCTCGACTTTGATGTCCGGTGTGGTTTTGGGCATCACTATGATGGTTTTAATGCCTAGTTTGGTGCCCGAAAGCGCCATCCCTTGGGCATGGTTGCCCGCCGAGGCGGCAATCACACCGGCGGATTTTTGCGCCTGCGTCAGGCTAGAGACCATAGTATAAGCGCCGCGAAGCTTGAACGAGTGGACCGGCTGGCGATCCTCTCGTTTGAGCTGCACATGGTTATGGATGCGCGCGGATAGGCGCGGCATCGCTTGCAGCGGCGTTACTGTGGCCACTTCATACACTGGGGCTCGCAGGATCTGGCGCAGATAATCGGCGCCAGAGGGCTGAGGCTTTTTGGTCGTTTTTTTCTCGCTAGTGGCCGTGTCAGTCATGGTTTAGCCCTCGAGTTTGGACTTATCACGCACCGCGCCTTTGTCTGCGCTGGTGGCCATGCTGGCGTAGGCTTTCAGAGCAAAAGAGACCTCACGCTCGCGAGAAACCGGTTTCCAGCCCAGTTTGTCCTGCTCTGCGCGGCGAGTCGCCAGCTCTTCTTCAGACACCTCAAGCGAGATGGTGCGGTTTGGAATGTCGATCGCAATCAAATCACCCGGTTTCACCAGGCCAATCGCGCCGCCATTGGCCGCCTCTGGAGAGGCGTGACCGATAGAGAGACCCGAAGTACCGCCAGAGAAGCGGCCATCGGTAAGCAGAGCACACTCTTTACCAAGCCCCATAGATTTCAAGTAGGTGGTAGGGTAGAGCATCTCTTGCATGCCCGGGCCGCCTTTCGGGCCTTCATAGCGGATGACGACCACATCGCCCGCTTTGACTTTGCCACCGAGAATACCTTCGACGGCATCTTCTTGGCTTTCAAAGACCACCGCAGGGCCAGTGAACTTGAGAATGCTCTCGTCCACCCCAGCGGTTTTAACGATACAACCATCAAGTGCGATGTTGCCTTTTAGCACCGCAAGGCCGCCTTCTTGGCTAAAGGCGTTGTCTTTGGCGCGAATACAGCCAGAGACGCGATCGTCATCGAGTCGATCCCAGCGGCAGTCTTGAGAGAAGGCTTTGGTAGTGCGAATGCCGGCCGGTCCTGCGCGGAAAAAGGTCAACACGTCTGGGTCTTCGGTCTGCATGATGTCGTATTGCGCCAACTGCTCTTTCATCGATAGGCCCAGTACGGTGCGGGCATCATTGTGCAGCAAACCGGCGCGGTCAAGCTCACCCAAAATCGCCATGACGCCGCCTGCACGGTGGACATCTTCCATGTGGTATTTTTGCGTCGACGGCGCCACTTTACATAGGTGAGGTACTTGGCGTGACAGACGGTCGATGTCTTCCATATCGAAGTCCACTTCACCCTCTTGCGCCGCCGCAAGCAGGTGCAAAATGGTGTTGGTGGAGCCGCCCATGGCGATGTCGAGCGCCATAGCATTTTCAAACGCGTCAAAGGTGGCAATGTTGCGCGGCAAGGCAGACTCGTCCTCTTGCTCGTAGTAGCGGCGAGTCAACTCGACAATGCGCTTACCGGCATTGATGAACAGCGCCTCGCGATCGGCGTGTGTGGCCAACATCGAACCGTTACCCGGCTGAGAAAGACCGAGGGCTTCGGTGAGACAGTTCATCGAGTTGGCGGTAAACATGCCTGAGCACGAACCACAAGTTGGACAGGCGCTGCGCTCAATCTGCTCACTTTGCTCGTCGGAGACTTTAGGGTCAGCGCCTTGGATCATCGCGTCAACCAAGTCGAGCTTGATCAGTTGATCAGACAGCTTGGTTTTGCCCGCTTCCATTGGTCCGCCCGAGACGAAAATCACCGGAATATTGAGGCGCATTGAGGCCATCAGCATTCCCGGTGTGATTTTGTCACAGTTGGAGATACACACCATGGCATCCGCGCAGTGGGCGTTGACCATGTACTCCACCGAGTCGGCGATCAGCTCACGAGAAGGCAGCGAGTAGAGCATGCCGCCGTGACCCATCGCAATGCCATCATCGACCGCGATGGTGTTGAATTCTTTGGCAATACCGCCTGCTTTCTCAATTTCGCGAGCTACCAGTTGGCCCATGTCTTTGAGGTGAACGTGACCGGGAACAAACTGAGTGAACGAGTTCACTACGGCGATGATCGGTTTACCGAAATCTTCATCTTTTACCCCAGTTGCGCGCCAAAGTGCACGAGCACCGGCCATGTTACGTCCGTGAGTGGTGGTGGCGGATCTGTATTTAGGCATTTTGCATACTTCCTTATTTTGCTGCGTCTGCGGGGTAAACGTAATCTAACCAGCCCCACTTATCTTCAGTGGTGCCGTTGAATAGGCCAAAGTAGGCCGTTTGAAGGGCTTGAGTGATAGGGCCTCGGCGGCCACAGCCCACTTCGATTTTATCAATGGTTGCGACGGGAACGACTTCCGCCGCGGTGCCGGTCATAAAGACTTCATCGGCAAGGTAGAGCGCTTCACGCGCAATGTTGACTTCGCGGACTTCATAACCCATGTCACGCGCGAGCGTCATGATCGAATCACGGGTAATGCCAGGCAAAATCGCACTGGTGGCGGGTGGAGTGGTGATCACGCCATTTTTGATGACGAAAATGTTCTCACCGGCCCCTTCAGACAGGTAGCCATCAACGCTCAACGCGATCCCTTCATCGTAGCCGTGACGACGGGCTTCACCGCCAACTAGCAAGGAAGATAGGTAGTTACCGCCCGCTTTTGCTGCGGTTGGGATGGTGTTCGGTGCGGCGCGATTCCAACTGGAGATCATCGCATCAACGCCTTTCTCTAGCGCTTCTTCACCTAGGTAAGAGCCCCAAGGGAAAGCGGCAATGATGAGATCCATTTCGGTATCCGCGGGCGGGCAAACGCCCAAGCCGACGTTGCCGACAAAACCGAGCGGACGGATATAAGCGTTATCAAGCTTATTTTGGCGCAGGGTTTCGCGGGTCGCTTCCATGATCTCATCGATGCTGTAAGGAATTGGGAAACGGTAAATTTTGGCGGAGTCTTTGAGACGCTGCGCGTGTTCGCGGTGACGGAAAACAATCGGCCCTTTAGGCGTGTTGTAGCAGCGCACGCCTTCAAACACGGAGGTGCCATAGTGCATCGCATGGGTCAGCACGTGCACATTGGCTTCGGCCCAAGGGACCATCTCGCCGTTGAACCAGATGTAGTCTGCGGTTTTTGTTGCCATGATTGCCTTCCTTATGCGCAAATTTGTTGTTGTAGGTTATTGTTTGGCAATGCGTCATTCGCAATTTGCGTCACTTCGACACTGCGCACGTCCCACAGTTTTTCAATCTGATTGGTGAGAAATGAAATGGGGCGATCGCTGTCGACGATGATCTCTACGCTGGCGATTTTGCTGGAGTGGTTTTGCGTACCGGCCACCTGTTTGACCACAAAGCCACGATGACGAACCACGCGAAGGACACGCTCAAGCAGTACCGGTTTATCATCGGCTTTAATATCAATTAAGTATCTTTCCATGTTAAGTGTTCTCCAGCATATCGTTGTTGGACGCGCCTGGTGGGACCAGCGGCCATACGTTTTCTTCTTCATCGATAAGGACATGCAGCAAGTACGACGTCTCGCTCTCAAGCATCTCTTTTAGCGCAGGGCCGACTTCTTCTTTGCGGCTGATGGTTTTACCCGGAATGTCGAACGCTTTTGCCAACATGACGAAATCAGGGTTGTCATCCAGAATGGTTTCACTGTGGCGGCCATCAAAGAACAGCGATTGCCATTGACGCACCATGCCGAGGCGTTGGTTGTTGAGCAGCACAATTTTCACCGGGATCTGACGACGCTTTAACGTGCCCAGTTCCTGAATGTTCATCATAAATGAGCCATCACCGGTGACCAGAATTGATTGATCGCCCGGTCTGGCAACGGCGGCGCCCATGGCTGCCGGTAAGCCAAAGCCCATAGTGCCAAGACCGGCTGAGGTGATGAAGTTCTGCGGCTCGCGCGGCTGGATGTGCTGTGCCGCCCACATTTGGTGCTGGCCAACATCGGTCGAGACGATGCTGCTGTCAGGCATCATATCCGACAAGGTTTTCAATAAGCCCGGCGCGTAAATCAATGAGCCTGGGTGGTCATAGCGCCACTTAAAGCCACTGCGTAAGCTCTCGCTGTGTTTCACCCACGGTGTAATGTCTTGAGACAATTCGAGCTGAGAGAGCGCAACGCCGATTTCACTGCGAACAGGCGCATTGGCTTGGCGTAGCTTGTGGATTTCGGCGGCGTCGATATCGATATGGATTACTTTGGCGTTTGGCGCAAAGGTGTCGAGTTTGCCGGTCACGCGGTCATCAAAACGGGCGCCGACGGCAATCAACAAATCACACTCTTGCACAATCAAGTTAGCGGCTTTGGTGCCGTGCATGCCAAGCATGCCTAAGTAGTGTGGGTCATGACGTTCAATTGTCCCTAAGCCTTTAAGTGTGCTGACCGATGGCATCGGGTTGAGGCGCAAAAATTCGCGCACGGCACCCGTGGCATGGCCAAGTTGCACACCACCACCGACGTATAATACGGGGCGGGCACTGTGTGACAGCAGATCTTGTGCTTTGGCAATCTCATCAGCGCTGGCGCGTGGCATGGCAGGTGGAGTGAAAGAAGAAAGAACAGAAACCGGCGCGTTGGCCAGTTGGACATCTTTGGCAATATCGACAATCACAGGGCCCGGGCGGCCGGTTTTAGCGACTTCAAATGCCTCGGATAAGGTCGGTGCCAGTTCGTTGATGTCGGTCACTAGGTAGCTGTGCTTGGTACACGACAGCGACATGCCAATCACATCCATCTCTTGGAACGCGTCGGTGCCGATGTGTGAACTGGCGACCTGTCCGGTGATCGCCACCAGTGGAATGGAGTCCATAAAGGCATCGGCAAGGCCAGTGACCAAGTTGGTGGCTCCCGGTCCTGAGGTTGCCATACAGACGGCCACTTCTTGAGTGGCTCGTGCCATTCCAATGGCGGCCATTGCGGCGCCTTGCTCGTGTCGACACAAAATGTGCTCAACACCGCCATCATAAAGGGCATCGTAAATTGGCATGATGGCCCCGCCGGGGTACCCAAAGACGGTTTGGATGCCTTGCTGTTTTAATGCGGCTACGACTAACTCTGCACCAGTCATCAAAGGCCTCCTTGTGTCTTGTGACTGCGACCTTGTGTCTTGTGACAGCGAGTGGCTTGGCAGTCTTGTTGTGTTGCTTTGCACGTCATGTGCGCTCCCATTCTTCCTGCAGTTCTTAATGATGAACTGTCTAACGCTTAAAATTCTGCCATCCCATAGGTTGAAAAAAACCCCCGGACTTTTCAGTGCGGGGGTTTTTTAGAATCTGTGGTTATTTTTTGCCCACCATCCCCCGCGCGGAATCAATAATGACCACGATAATCAGGGCTAGCAGTGAAGTGAAGCGGGCGTTGAAATTCATATTTAATTATTTACGTTGATGTTGTGTCGCCATTCGTACCAATCGCGCATTTCACTGGTTCTGCTGTTTGTGCAGTTTTGGTTACGTGCGTCGGCTTAATTTCGTACGAAATTGATTGCGTCACTAGTGGTAACATAGAATTCCGTTACATGACAAGCAAAAAGTCATTCTTTTTTCACATTCCCGCTGCTTCTCTACACGCTATATAACATCACGCCTAGTCAATTCAATCAGAGAGTACACATGAGTTTAGCCGTGATTCATAGCCGCGCATCGGTCGGTGTCGAAGCCCCGCCGGTGACGGTGGAAGTCCATATCAGCAATGGGATGCCTGGGTTTACCCTAGTGGGGCTGCCGGAAACCACCGTCAAAGAGTCACGAGATAGAGTGCGCAGCGCCATCATCAACTCTCGGTTTGAATTTCCTGCCAAGCGAATTACCGTCAACCTCGCGCCTGCCGATCTGCCTAAAGAGGGCGGCCGCTTTGATTTGCCGATCGCGCTCGGGATTTTGGCGGCCTCAGACCAGATACCACTCTCGGCGATGAGCGATAAAGAGTACATCGGCGAATTGGCCCTGTCGGGCAAAATTCGCCGCGTGAAAGGGGTGTTGCCCGCCGCGCTTGCTGCCAGCCGAGTCCAGCGCTGCTTGGTGGTGCCCAAACAGAACGGCGATCAAGCGGCGCTAGTAGGCGCCGCGGTGCACAAGTCGGCCAGCAGCTTACTAGAGGTGTGCGCGGATGTGTGCGGACAACAGAGCTTGAATCTGTTTCAAAGTGCACCAGAGCCCACCAAGCCGCTGCGCTCGACCCGTTGTTTGCAAGACATTATTGGTCAGCAACAAGGCAAGCGCGCATTGGAAATTGCCGCAGCAGGCAATCATAACTTGTTGTTTTTGGGTCCACCCGGTACGGGTAAAACCATGCTTGCGTCGCGTTTGTGTGACTTATTGCCAGAGATGACCGAAGCCGAAGCGATGGAAACCGCCTCCGTCACTTCGCTGACTCAGCAAGAAATCAACGCCCATAATTGGAAACAGCGCCCCTTTCGCGCGCCGCATCACTCCAGCTCTATGGCGGCCTTGGTGGGCGGGGGGAGCTTGCCAAGACCGGGTGAAATTTCGCTTGCACACAATGGCTTACTCTTCTTGGACGAGATGCCCGAGTTCGAGAGAAAAGTGCTCGATTCACTGCGCGAGCCACTCGAATCCGGGGAGATCATTATCTCCAGAGCGCAAGGTAAGACGCGCTTTCCCGCTCGCTTTCAATTGGTGGGTGCGCTGAATCCGAGTCCGACCGGCTACTATGAGGGCAACCAAACTCGCGTTAATCCTCAGGCCATTTTGCGCTATTTGAGCCGTTTGTCTGGACCTTTGCTGGATAGATTTGATATGTCGATAGAGATCCCCGCATTGCCTAAAGGCACCTTGTCTGAAGGGGGCGATCGCGGTGAGCCTACCGAGCAGGTCAGGCTGCGCGTTGAGCAGGCAAGAGAGACCATGTTGGCGCGCAGTGAGTGTGTCAACGCGCTGCTAGGCAGTCGCGATATTGAGGCGTTTTGCCCACTCAAGAAAGCCGATGCAGAGTTTTTGGAAACGGCGCTGCACCGATTGGGGCTGTCGATTCGTGCCTATCACCGCATCATCAAAGTGGCACGCACCATCGCTGATTTGGATGGTACAAAGGACATAGAGCGACCTCATTTGGCCGAGGCGCTCGGTTATCGCGCGATGGATCGCTTGCTCAAGCAGTTGACTGCGCAGGCGGTGTGATGCACCAAGCTGAGGGCCAACGAACGCCGCAAGCCCTGTGGGGCAGGTTAGAACTGAAAGCTTAAACCCAAAGAGAACAGCGCTTGTTTTTCGTCAAAAAAGTCGAGGTTGGCGTCGGTTTCATTGTACCCGGCGAAGGAGACCAAGGATAAATTTGGCCAGCCGAGAAACTGTTGCAGCTCATAAGCGGCAAACACACTGAGTTTGTCTTCACTGCGAGTTTGACCATACAGAGGGTGAATGGCGTCATAGTCGCGGCTGCGATAGCCCGCGGTGAGCACTAGCTGATGACGGGCAATACGCTGAAAGAGGGAGATCTCTCCGCCCCAAGAGCGAAATGAGTTGGCGGCCCCTTCGGCATCACTGCGCGTGTAGATGATCGCAGGCACCACAAAGGCGGCGCGACTGAAAGGCACGCGCACACTGCCTTTGAGGTAGTAGTTGTCGCTGTCACGGCGCAGGGCTAAGGCATTGTCTGGCGTGAGTTGTGTCAGTCCTGAACGTTCGTCATCGACCTCTTTTTTGCCGTAAGCGCTATCAAGGTTGATGCCTGTGCCGAGAATATTGCCCAGCTTGAGTCGATACGCGTCGCCTTTTTCATCGGTGGTGGCGCGCGCTACGCCGACAAGATACGGGTCTTGCCACACTTCGCCAGACATCACCGTTGGCAAATAGGAGACATCCACCGTGGTGCCATACGCTAAACGCTGTTTATAGCCGAGCTCAAGTGCGAGGGTGCCGATGGCAATGTCATCGCGCGAGGTACCGGCATAGAGTTGTTTGTCACCTTTTGAGCCAAAGGTATAGCGAAGGTTGCCAAGCGGCGCAGGGATCACACTGCTGTCGCTGGTGCCACTTTGCTCGATGCTGTTGATGACCTCATCACCTGACGTGTTGAAGTTGGAGGTGGAGGAGAGATAGAGCGCATTGAGCGAAATCTCGCCACTGAGCCCAGGGCGACCGTTCGGATTAGCAGCGGCGCTTGCAGAACATAACGAGGTGGCGATAAGTGATAAAACCGGTATTGCAAAGCGAACATCCATTTTCGTCTCCTAAAACTCCAGTGCGTGGCGTGGCCAACTACTCAGACCATCGCCTTAACGATTCCAATGTGGTCAAGGACTTGTATAATTGCACGCGCTTTTTTAAAACCCAAGTTATCTTGACCACACGACAAGATTATTACGCAACATACATCGTAAACTACTCATTGGATCTCACTATTTCACTATGTTGGCCTATTTATTACTGGTAATGAACGTGTTGCTGGTGGCGCTCAATTCTGCTGTCTGCTCTCTGCTCATTTGTCTCATTGCGCTGTTGAAGTTGCTGTTACCAACGCCCGAGCTGAAAGCGAAGGGGACGGCATTGGCCAATCGGGTGATGTGGTTGTGGGCGACGGTCAACACCGCGATTTTGAGCCTCTCAAACCGTGTGGAGTGGGATGTACAAGGGGCAGATGCGCTGAAGCGCGATGGTTGGTATCTGATGATCAGCAATCATCTAAGTTGGACCGACATTGTGGTGCTCTGCTCGGTGTTTAAAGACAAAATCCCGATGCCGAAGTTTTTCCTCAAGCAGCAACTGCTCTACGTGCCGTTTATTGGCATGGCGTGCTGGGCGCTGGACATGCCATTTATGCGCCGTTATTCGCGCGAATACCTGCTGCGTCATCCTGAAAAACGGGGACAAGACTTGGCAACCACACGTCGCTCGTGCGCCAAATTCAAACATAGCCCGACCACAGTGGTGAACTACGTGGAAGGCACCCGTATCACGCCAGAGAAATTGCGTCGCAGCAAAGCCGGTTATGAGTATCTGCTGCAACCGAAATCCGGTGGTATAGCCTATACCTTAGCGGCGATGGGCGAGCAGTTTGATAATATCCTAGACGTAACGCTCGCGTACCCGAATAACCCAGATAAACCGTTTCGCGATGTGTTGATGGGCAAAATGACCAAGATCGTAGTTCGCGTGCAAGTGTTGCCGGTGGATGAGCAGGTGCTGGGTGACTATTTCAATGATAAGCCCTATAAACGCCAGTTTCAGCAGTGGCTCGGTGAGGTTTGGCAGAGGAAAGATGCGCAGCTCAAAGCAATCCATGAGCCGCCATCATCAAGTCCACCACCCTCAAAACAGTGACCCATCAAAAAAGGAGCCGAGGCTCCTTTTTTCGTTTGACGATAGTGACTGTCTTATTGAGTCAGCAGGTAGTTCACCAAGTCAAAGTATTGCTCTAGGGTAAAACCGCGTGGTGGCTGAACCAAGTAACGGTTGTTAACCACGATAGAAGGCACACCCGTTAGGCCGCTGTCTTTGAACTGCTTGTCAAAGCGGCGCACCATAGAGTCCACCGCAAAACCATTGAAGGCAGAGTCGAATTTTTTACCATCGATGCCTTCGTCAGTGAAGATTTGGCGCAGCTCTTCGTCACTCTTCGGTGCTTTACCCAAGTTGTGGATACGGTTAAACATCACCGGCACCATTTGATCTTCCACGCCAAGCGACACCATAGTCGCGTATGCTTTGCTCATGGAAAGGCCCATGTTGCCACCCATGAACGAGACGTGATTTTTCTGCAACTTCACCCCTTCAGGTAGCTGAGCTTTGAGCTGGACAATCACGGGTTCCATCGAGTTGCAGTGTGGGCAGTAGAAAGAGAAAAACTCCGTCACCACAGGCTTGCTTGATGGTTCCATGTTCAACACTTTGTAGTGCTCACCTTCGTTGTACTGAGCCGCGTGTGCCGAAACACTGAGGAATAGGGCGGCGACAAGTGCAAACAGTTTTTTCATAATGACTCCATTTTAAAAGGCTTTTTTTACCACTGTGGCATCAATGACAAGGGGGGCTCACTCAGTGCGGATATCTGCTCTTTGAACCCGAGTACCTGATTTTCCCAATATTTTGCGTCGTTAAACCAAGGAAAGGCGAGTGGGAACGCAGGATCTTGCCACCGTTTTGCTAACCATGCCATGTAGTGCACCATACGTAGACCGCGCAGCGGCTCGATTAGTTTCAATTCGTTAACATTAAAATCGTGAAACTCTTGGTACGCTTCGAGGATAATATCAAGCTGCATCAGTTTGTCACTACGTTCGCCACTGAGCAGCATCCAAAGATCTTGAACACTTGGCCCATTGCGCGCGTCATCGAGGTCGACAAACATCGGACCATCACGCCACAAAATATTGCCTGGATGACAGTCACCATGCAGCCTGATCGGCGTATAGCTGTTGTCCCACTGCGCTTCGAGTGAGGCGATCAGCAGGTCGAGATCGTTGAAAAAGGCGCTTTGCAGATGAAGAGGAATAAAGTCGGAATTTTGCAGCAGCGCTCTCGGTTGGTAGAGGTATTCTTCAAGGCTCATGCTGGGGCGATGCACAAACGCTTGTTTGGCTCCGATATTGTGAATGCGCCCTAAATAGCGACCGACGCCCTCGAGCTGCTCTACATTATCCACTTCAAATTGGCGGCCGCCCACGCTGGCAAACAGCGCAAAGCGATAGCCTTGGTAGTGATGCAACGTGGCACCATTGATGACCAGTGGCGGCGCGACGGGGATCTCTGCTTCGACCATCTCTTGGGTGAAATCGTGCTCTTCCTGAATTTGTTCGGCACTCCAGCGCTCAGGACGATAGAACTTGACCACATAACGTTGGCGCTCTTCATCGCTAAATTGATACACGCGGTTTTCATAGCTATTGAGTGGCAAAAAGCCGGATTCAGCGCGAATGCCGATGCTCTCTAGCGCATACCACATAAAATCCGGGGTAAGGGCATCAAAGTTAAAGGCGTGTGTTGAGAGAATCTGTTGTGTCATAGCCGGTTTCTTGTGACTGAGAAAAAGAACCATGCATGACGCTAGCATGGTCGTGAGGGGCAAAAAGGGCTCATCATGAGCCCTTCACCCTAGAGCGTCGCCTCTCGACGCATTTTTATCAAGGTGATTGAATTGACCTTCTCTTGCTAAACGATGGTCACAGCTTCTTGATAAAGCGACTTTCCACCTGGGTGGTAAAGTCTTGGCTGTCGGACAGTATAAACTGGATTGTCGCGACAGGTGAGCTGAGATTGTCCGGGTCGACGCCCAAGCTCATTGGCAAGTTGAGGACTTCCCCAGGCGCCACTTGTACTGTCTGTTTACCGTACCAAGTGACATCGCTCAGCCCTTCAACAGAGAGTTGATACGCCTGACGTTGCTGGGTTTTATTGATGATCTTCAACGTGTAGGTATTTTCAATCTCCCCAGAGCCGTTGACTCTAAACAGCTGATTGCGGTCACGCAGTACGCTAAGCCCTGCGGGGTCAACGCTGGCGACTTGAACGAAGAACAGGCCAATCATCACCAATAGCACCGCGCCGTAGCCGAGCAGTTTTGGCCTCATCACCTTGGTGTGCTTGCCGGAGAGACGGTGCTCGGTGGTGTAACTGATGAGTCCTTTGTCGTAGCCCATCCGCTCCATGGTGTGATCGCACGCATCGATACAAGCGCCGCAGTTGATGCACTCATATTGCAAACCATCACGAATATCGATGCCAGTCGGGCACACTTGCACGCAAAGATCGCAATCGATGCAATCGCCTAAACCGAGCTGTTTGGGATCGGCTTTGCGCGAGCGCGGGCCGCGTTGCTCACCGCGTGCACTGTCATAACCGACGATAAAGGTGTCTTTGTCGAACATTGCCGATTGGAAACGTGCATACGGGCACATGTGAATACACATGATCGAGCGCATCCAGCCGGCATTGCCGTAGGTACAGCCGGCGAAAAACAGCACCCAAAATACCGGCCAAAACGACGCGTTGAGGGTAAAAAACTCAACCACTAAGGATTTCACTGGCACAAAATAGCCAACGAAGGTAAAGCCCGTCGCTAACGCAATGGCCAGCCACGCCATGTGCTTGAGGGTTTTTCGCCACGCGAGTGAGGCGGTCAAGCGGCCAGAGTCTTGTTTGCGGCGTTTATTTGCGCTGCCCTCAAGTTTTTCTTCAAACCAGATGTACATAAAGGTCCACACGGTTTGCGGGCAGAGGTAGCCACACCAGACACGGCCTAAAAACGTGGTGATAAAAAACAGCGCAAAGGCCGCAATCACGAACAGCAACGCGAGCAAGGTGAGATCTTGCGGATAGAGTGTGGTACTAAAAAAGTTAAATTGTTGCTGACCGATGTCGAGCAAAATCGCCTGACGATCGCCGTAAGGGATCCAGGGGATAAGTGTAAATAGCAGCAATAGAAACCAGCCACCATAGCGGCGCAGCCTTTGGAAGGTGCCTTTGCTTTCTCTGACGTAGATGCGATTGCTTGGGTTAAATCTGTCGCCGTTGTTTTTGTGAGTTTTGGGATTGAAGGTTTTCGGAGTCACGTCTTTGACATCGATCTTATCTTGACTCATGGTGCTTCCTTATAGGCTAAAGCAAGGGTGTGTTGCCCTTGTTGCGTCCGACTTTGCTCTGGTCTCCTGTCAACTTGGCCCAGTGCGGCGCAGCCGAGTTCAAGTTGTTTGGAGATCTTGTGATCTGTTTTTTATTGTTAGCTGGCGATTATATACGCAATAGGAATGGGTTTTCTTTAAGACTATCAAGCTTTAACCACAAATTAGCCCAAACGCTATAACCATAATGACTAATAACACGTGCTACTAGATGGTTTAGCGATAAAAAAGCGACCCTAAGGTCGCCATATCTGATCCGTGACGCAATGTGTCGCTCAATCAATTAAACCGCGCGCACGCAAAATCGCGGTTTTAAAGTCATCTTCTTGATCTTTTTTGAGCCCGGGAATCATCTCGTCTTTTGCGCTATTGCGCATTTTTAGATGATAGATAAGTACATCATCGGTCAGCTCTTCAAGTTTGCCTTGATACCCCGCCTCTTGGCTGAGTTTGACGATAAACGCCAATAAGTTCATCTCTTGGTCTTTTTGCCATTCTGGCTCAAGCAGTTCTAATAACTCTTCAATACGGTGACACTTCATGCTGTTCTCCACAATTTTTATAATGTTTTGCCTTAAGGTAGCAAAAGGGACGTGCAGAGAGCAACGCGAATCGTGCCGTGCTTATCGACAATGGGCGTAATCAGGGGGCAAAAAAAAGCGCAGACGAAGCTGCGCTTTTCATTATGCTGCTTTTACCGCTTTTGATGGGGCAGACATCAAAAGAGTTGTCTGTTCCACTAACGTCATCGCAGGGTTGACTTTTTTTGCCGTTGGAGCAGACGCAAATCCACTACGACGACGCATCGCACTACGGTTTGTGTGCGAAAACCTGACTGCTGCTGGGCGCATCGATGTACCTAACTGTCAGGCATCTCCATTGCCAATTTAATGGCCTGTATTAACTATGAGTTGAGCTTCAACGTCACCTTGATGCTGCTGAAGGTTGGCTCTTCTGGCTTTCGCCAATCCAAATAATTAACCAGGATTGTTGATATACATGCATATCAATCGTTAGAGTAGCACTAAGGGTAGAATTGGTCGATAACTAATCGATCACTGTTTTTCATTCTCTATTATTCTGTGAGTAGACAGAAACTTTGGCGAGATAAAGCGCGCTATAGTGAGGGTCTGCTTGGTGGTTTCACCCATAAGGGAGGTGTGTATGTCGTTTTTCAAGAAAACCCTCGCGAGCTTTGGTATTGGAAGTGCCAAAGTGGATTCAGTGCTGCGCCAAGAGGTGTTATACCCGGGGCAGAAGGTGAACGTCACCATTCATGTCTATGGCGGTTCGAGTGCGCAAGAGATAGACAACATCGAACTCAAACTCTACTGCCGTTACATCAAAGAAGTGCCGGACAATCACCATAAAAGTGACCACAACGCCGGTCGAATGCGCCGCGTGCCCACCAGTTATACACTGGCGACGTGGACGCTGCCTTACGCGTTTACGATTGAGCCTGGTGAGACGCGCGATTTCGAAGTTGAGTTGGATGTGCCGTGGAATACGCCGGTCACCATTGGTGACTCCAAGGTGTGGCTTGAGACTGGCCTCGACATTGCGATGGCCAAAGATCCAACCGACAAAGATATTTTGACGGTGCGCCCCGATCCTCTGCTTGATGGCATCTTTACTGCGTTAGAAGCACAGGGGCTGCGTATTCGCCAGGTAGAGTGTGAAGAGGTGGATGGCTTTGCTCTGCCTTTTGTGCAGGAGTTTGAGTTTGTGCCGACCACAGGGCCGTTTCATGGTCGTTGGCGAGAGTTAGAAGTGGTGGCGTATCGCAGTGAAGACGAACTGCAAATGTGGTTTGAAATTGATCGCCACCGTGAAGGGGCAAAAGGGATGCTCGCGAGTCTGCTGGGTATGGGGCAGTTGAAACGCCAGCTTTCCATTGTGCTCAGTACCCCCGCAGAAGAGGCGGGCGAGCAGGTACTGAACTACCTCGATGCGCATTCTTGAGGCGCATTATTGATGCTTGGGCGCGACATCTACAGCGAGCCTCATCAGTAACCTTATCTAATTTAAGCTTACACTTGTAAGCTGAACATGGCATACTCTGGAGTGTTTATTCTAATGCTCCAGAGTGATGCCTATGTCGACGCTTTTATCCTCTTACAGCCGCGAAGAAGAGCGAGCCAATATGCTCAGCCACGGTCTGGGTTTATTGCTCAGTGTGGTCGGGCTGTTGGCCTTGCTGCTGCGCGCCTTCGAGCAACAGGCGGATGCCTTGTCATGGGTCAGCTATAGCCTGTATGGTGCCAGCATGATACTGCTGTTTTTGGCGTCGACCCTCTATCATGCCATTAATGTGCCGCGTGCCAAACGGGCACTGAAAACCTTCGATCACTGCGCCATTTACTTGCTGATTGCCGGCAGCTACACGCCATTTTTATTGATTGCGCTTAGAACGCCGCTCGCGATCGGTTTGATGGTGGTGATCTGGCTGATTGCCTTGGTGGGTATCGTGATGAAAGTGGCGTTCGTTTATCGCTTCAAACGCCTCTCACTGGTGACCTATTTATTGATGGGGTGGCTGTCGCTGGTGGTGATTTATCAACTGGCGATGACCTTACCGCTGGAAAGCTTGATGCTGCTGGCGATTGGCGGCGTGGTCTACTCACTGGGCGTGGTGTTTTATGTCGCGAAGCGTATTCCCTACAACCACGCCATTTGGCACCTGTTTGTTTTGGCGGGTTGCGCCTGTCACTTCTTTGCCATTTATCAGCTACCGGTCCGATAAGCCCACAGAGGAAGGCCGAGTGCCTATCGGCGCCAAAAGGCGGGGAAGAACAACACGAGCAAGGTGAGAATTTCTAGTCGCCCCATCAGCATCCCAAAACTGAGTAACCACTTGGCGGTGTCGGGCAGGGGAGCGAAATTGCCGGTGGGGCCGATGACACTGCCCATGCCCGGGCCGACGTTGGCGACTGCGGTAATCGCACCAGAAATGCTGGTGATAGGGTCAAGGCCGAGTGCACTTAAGCAACCTGCAATGAAAATAATGGTGATGAAGAACATCAAACCAAACGCCACCACTGAGCGCACAATATCATCGTTGACTGGGCGCTGATTGTAGCGCTGGACGAAGACCCCAGACGGGTGAATCAGTTTCATCATCTGCTTATTGAGCAGCGTAATGGCGATTTGAAAACGGAAGATTTTGATGCCGCCAGAGGTGGAACCCGAGCAGGCGCCCGCCATCATTAAGAAGGCAAACAAGGTGGTCGGCAGTGCGCCCCAGGCGGTGAAATCTTCTAAGCCGAATCCGGTGGTGGTGACCACCGAGACGATGTTAAACATGGAGACTCGCAGCGCATCCGCCACCGCATAGCCATCACGCACCACCAACCAACTGGCAATGATCACGCTGCTGGCGAGAAACAAAAAGGTGAAACCGCGCACTTGCGCGTCACTGGCGAGCTCATTCAAACGGCGTTTGCGCAGCGCGGAGACAAAAAGCAAAAACGGTAACCCGCCCAAGAACATAAAGAGTGTGCCCACCCAATGCGCGCCATGGGAGAAATGGTTCATCGAACCGTCAGAGGTCGAGTAGCCACCTGTCGACAAGGTAGTAAAGGCATGGTTGATCCCTTCAAACAGCGTCATGCCCGTCATCAAGTAGCCGAGCAGGCAAAGGGCGGTGAGGGTCAAATAGACGATGACGATGTTTTTTGCCACGGTTTTAGCGCGCGGGCTGCTTTTGTCCGACCAATCAGAGGATTCGGTATGAAACAGTTTCATGCCCCCGACATTGAGCATCGGCAAGACGGCGACCGCCATAACAATAAAGCCAATGCCACCAAGCCACTGCAAAATAGAGCGCCACAATAAGATGCTCGGCGCCATCTCATCGAGCCCGCTGAGGACCGTTGAACCTGTGGTGGTGATGCCCGACATGGTTTCAAAATAGGCGTCGGTGAAGCTGATGTGATTGATGAACACAAACGGCAGCGCGGCGAATGCGCTGGCAATCGTCCACACCAAGCTGGTGATGAGGAACATGTCTCGCACGCTCAGGCGAAAGCGCCGAGTTCGGCCAATCGTCAAGCAGACAAAGGCGACCAAGTGGGTGATCAGCACCGCTTGACCAAATTCCAAAAAGCCTGCAGTGCCGGTGACAAACGCCACCAGCGTCGGCACGTACATAAACAGCGCCAGCTTAGAGAGCACGAGGCCAATGACGAATAAAACCGGGCGAAAATTCACCATAAGGTCGTCCCCTTAAAGGAAGAACGGACTCGGTTGGAAGAGGGTTTCCACGTCAGGGATGTATTTCTTATCGACAAGGAACATCACCACGTGGTCATCTTGTTCAATCACGGTTCTGTCGTGTGCAATAAGCACTTCTTCACCGCGAACAATGGCACCAATGGTGGTACCTGGAGGCAGTTTGATTTCACCAATCGCGCGGCCGACGACTTTCGAGGTCGATTCGTCACCGTGTGCCACCGCTTCAATCGCTTCTGCCGCGCCACGGCGCAATGAAGAAACGTTAACAATGTCAGCACGGCGCACATGCGTCAGCAGCGCTGAAATCGTCGCTTGCTGCGGCGAAATCGCCACATCTATCACGCCGCCTTGGACCAAATCGACGTAAGCCCCGCGTTGGATAAGCACCATGACTTTTTTCGCGCCCATGCGTTTGGCCAGCATGGCGGACATGATGTTGGTTTCATCTTCGTTGGTGAGCGCAATAAAGACATCGACTTGGTCGATATTCTCTTCGGTGAGTAACTCTTGATCGGCGGCGTCACCACAAAAGACAATGGTGTTTTCCAGCTCTTCTGAGAGGCGTTCTGCGCGTTGATAACTGCGTTCAATCAGTTTAACGCTGTAGGTGTGTTCCAGACGCTTGGCCAAGCTGGCGCCGATGTTGCCCCCGCCGACAATCATAATTCGGCGATAGGGTTTCTCAAGACGCTGTAACTCACTCATGACGGAGCGAATGTGGTTGCTCGCAGCAACGAAAAAGACTTCGTCATCCGCTTCGATGATCGTGGTGCCTTGCGGACGAATAGGGCGACCTTGACGGAAAATCGCCGCCACGCGGGTGTCAATGTGCGGCATGTGTTCGCGCAGCGCAGAGAGGGCGTTACCGACCAAAGGACCGCCGTAGTAGGCTTTAACGGCCACTAGGCTGACCTTTTGCTCAGCAAAACTGACCACCTGTAAGGCGCCAGGGTATTGGATCAGACGTTCAATGTAGCTGGTGACCAGCTCTTCTGGTGCAATCAGATGATCGACCGGCACGGCACCGGATTGAAACAGGGCTTCTTTCTCGGCGAGATACTGGGGCGAACGAATACGTGCAATGCGGTTTGGCGTGTTGAACAAGGTGAAGGCCACTTGGCAGGCGGCCATGTTGGTTTCGTCCATATTGGTCACGGCCACCAACATATCGGCGTCTTGAGCGCCCGCTTCACGCAGCACGTCAGGGTGGCTGGCGTAACCATTGACCACGCGCAGATCGTACTTGTCTTGCAGTTCACGTAGGCGGTCGCTGTCTTTGTCGACGATGGTGATGTCGTTGTTTTCACCCACCAAGTTTTCTGCCAATGTACCGCCAACTTGTCCGGCACCGAGAATAATGATCTTCATCTTTTGCTCTCTTGAACGTCGTCATCGCCCCTATGGCGGGGCGCACTGTCCTTGTTTATTGCGGCGTATTGCTTGACTCAAGACCTACCACTTTTTCTTCACACCGCTTTTTTTTCAAAACTGCATAGTAGAAGCCGTCCATGTCCTCTTCACCTGGAAGAATTTGTCGGCCAGGCTGAGATTCCTCACTGCCGATCAACTGTGCATCGGACGTACGTGAGAGGAAAGCGCGCACCTGCTCAACGTTCTCTTGCGGCGCAATCGAGCAGGTGGCATAGACTAAGGTACCGCCCGCTTTCAGTTGTTGCCACATGGCATCTAGGATTTCACTCTGCAACGCTGACAGTGCTTCAATGTCATCAGCGC
This sequence comes from Vibrio sp. R10-SG-ISO4, assembly GCF_059834135.1. Taxonomy (NCBI): domain Bacteria; kingdom Pseudomonadati; phylum Pseudomonadota; class Gammaproteobacteria; order Vibrionales; family Vibrionaceae; genus Vibrio; species Vibrio sp. R10-SG-ISO4. The sequence continues at coordinate 13,759 of NZ_JCBDHJ010000025.1, read as the reverse complement.
GGCGCAGCCATTTGATGTCCGGATGGCGTCGAATCACACCGGTCGCTGAGCAAGGGGCATCGAGTAGAATACGGTCAAACTGCTCACCTTGCCACCACTGATGTGGGTAGCGCGCATCGCCGCAAATCACATCGGCTCTCAATTGTAATCGCTCGAGGTTGTCATGCACGCGGTTAAGGCGAGTAGGATCGGCATCAATCGCCACCACTTCGGTGTCTTGCGTGTGCTCAAGAATGTGCGCTGTCTTGCCACCTGGCGCGGCGCAGCAGTCGAGGATCAGCTCCCCTTCTTGTGGCTGAAGGTAATCGACAGACAACTGTGCGGCGGCATCCTGCACGGAAACCCAACCGCGATCGAAGCCGGGCAATAGGGTCACATCACAAGGTTTGGCCAATTTTATGGCGTCAGCGGCCTCGGGGTGAAGGGTGAATTCTATGCTTTCATCATTCAGGTAAGCGATGTACTGATCGCGGGTGTGGTGCTGGCGGTTGACGCGCAGCCACATCGGCGCTTTTTGATTGTTCGCCTCAACAATGCGCTCCCACTGCTCTGGGTAGTGCTCTTGCAGCAGTTTCAGTAGCCAGTTAGGGTGGCCATACTTGCCGGCATTGTGACTGGTCGCAAAGGTATCCAGCTCTTCTTGATTGCGTAGGTAGTTACGCAACACTGCGTTAATCAAACCGCGCAGGCTTGGGCCGCGCAAGGTTTTGGTGGCTTCCACGGTTTCCGCGACCGCCGCGTGCGAAGGGATACGCATAAAGCTCAGTTGGTAGATCCCCACCAAAATCAAATGGTGAAAAACGCGTTTTTTGCCCTTGAGCGGGTTATCCATCAATTCGTTGGCAATAGACTCCAAACGCGGCAAGTAACGCAAAGCGCCGTAGCAAATCTCTTGCAGCAGAGCGTGGTCACGCGGTTTGATGGTCTTTTGCGCGGCAGGCAGCGCATGCGAGAGTGATTGACCTTTGTCGACCACTTGGAAGATAACGTTAGCGGCAGCAGCGCGAACATTCATAATCAATACCTTAAATAAGGGAGGGCATCTCTGCCCTCAAAATGTACGTGATTCATTGCAGCGCAATGACAGGGTGTGAAGGGTTAGCTCAGTACCGAGCCCACTTCGAACCAACTTGCTCGGGCGTTGAGAATATCTTGCACCGACATGGCTTTTTTACCCGGCACTTGCAGTTGCAAAAGGACTAATACGCCTTTGCCTGTTGCGACATAGATGCCAGTTTTGTCTGCTTGGATAATGGTACCCGCCGCTTGGTCTGTGGTGTGTTCCGCCACGCGGCTCTGCCACACCTTGATGCTGTTATCGGCCGCTTCAAAGTGGCTCATTGGCCAAGGGTTGAACGCGCGCACGCAGCGCTCAATGTGCTCGGCGTCGTCATGCCAATCGATGCGGGCTTCCTCTTTGCTGAGTTTTTTGGCGTAGTTGGCTAGGGCATCGTCTTGTTTTGTTGCGACGGCGCTGCCTTGTGCGATGTCAGTGAGGCAGTCCAATAGCGCACTTGGGCCTAAATCGGCCAACTTTTCGTACATGGACGCACTGGTGTCACTGCTTTCGATCGGTAAGCGCGCGATGGAGAGCATGTCGCCAGTATCGAGGCCAATGTCCATCTGCATGATGGTGACGCCGGTTTCTTCATCGCCCGCCCAAATGGCGCGCTGAATCGGCGCTGCGCCTCGCCAACGTGGCAAAATCGAACCGTGCACATTGATACAGCCAAGTTTAGGCGTGTCCAATACCGCTTGCGGCAGCAGCAAACCGTACGCGACGACGACCATCAAATCGGCGTCTAAATCCGCCAACGCTTGCTTGGCCTCTTCAGACTTAAAGTTTTCCGGTTGGTAGACCGCAATGTCATGCTCAAGGGCAATCTGTTTGACTGGGCTCGCGGTGAGCTTTTTACCGCGACCTGCAGGGCGGTCGGGTTGGGTGTACACGGCAATGACGTCGTGCTCCGAAGACAACAACGCCGCCAAGTGACGGGCGGCGAAGTCCGGAGTACCAGCAAAAACAATCTTAAGTGGTTTGCTCAAGGTACGTTCCTTATCTTTTCTTTCTCAGTAATACGCTTACTTACCGGCGGATTGTTTCTCGTTGAAGCGCTTGATCTTCGCCAGTTTGTCTTGGATGCGTTTACGCTTCAGTGGCGATAGGTAATCGACAAAGAGCTTGCCTTCTAGGTGGTCAAGTTCGTGCTGAACACAAATCGCCAGCAGGTCATCCGCCTCGAAGGTGAATTCTTCACCATCGCGATTGAGCGCTTTGACCGTCACCTCGGCTGCGCGAGGCACTAAAGCGCGTGCGCCAGGCACCGATAGGCAGCCCTCTTCAATCCCATCTTCACCGCGTTTCTCGATGATTTCTGGGTTGATAAGCACCATTGGCTCATCACGGGTGTCCGAAATGTCGATCACCACGATACGTTGGTGAACATCGACTTGGGTGGCCGCAAGACCAATTCCTTCTTCGTCGTACATGGTTTCAATCATGTCATCGACGAGTTTTTGAATCTCAGGCGTCACTTTCTCTACGGGCTTAGCCACGGTACGAAGGCGATCATCTGGGAATGTTAATACTTGTAATACAGACATATACACTCAAAATGTTGAACTGTGCCGAATCAGGGTAAAGCTTGTTGGCTCAATTCTAGACATTTTATAACCTAAATGACAGCATCATTACGCATTTTCCCTGCCACTCTCGGTGTCAATGTTGAGCACACACACCTAAGTTGAGCAGCGGTTTCTTTTAGATAACCAAGGATTTAGGTGATGGTGAGTTTCAAACGGTGTTCCAGTTGGCGCAGGCCACTTCTCTGCGTGATGACCTTGTGGGTAGCTTGGGTTCCTTTCTCTGTCTCGTCGGTGTTAACCCTCAAGCCCGATGCGCCCACGACGTATGTCGTGGTCAAAGGCGATACCTTATGGGATATTTCGGCGCTCTACCTCGATAGCCCTTGGCTTTGGCCACGGCTATGGCAGGTCAATCCCGATATTGATAATCCTCACCTGATTTATCCCGGTGACAAGCTCAATCTGATTTGGCGCAATGGTGAGCCGGTTCTGACGGTGAAACCGATGCACAAACTGAGCCCTAAAGTAAGAAAGCTTGATAAACAAGCGCTGCCGACGCTGCGTGAGGAGTGGGTGTTGCCGTACCTAGAATCGGATCTCTTGCTTGACGAGTCGTTATTGGCAGAGAGCGCCAAGGTGATTGGCTCGAGCAATGGCTTGCAATATCTCACCGGGCAACAACTGCTCTATGTCATGGGGCAGCAAGTGCAAGGTGAGTGGCATATTTACCGCAAAATGACCACCTTCACACGCGATGATAAGCGCGTCATTGCGCTGAAAAAAATCGCGGTCGCCGAGTCTGCGGATGAGCCTGCGGCGCCGAGCGATACGGACATGATGGCGCTCAAAGTTCGCCAACAAACGCAGGAAATTCTCGCGCAAGACATCGCCTTGCCCGTGCGTGAGGCTCAGTCTGATTTCAGTCAACGCTTTTATCCCCAGCCCTCGCCTAGGGCCATTAATGCCTCAATCTTGGGGTCGCTGGAAGGCAGCCAATATGTGGGCAAGCATCAAGTCGTGGTCATCGATCGCGGCGCGCGCGATGCGCTGCGTCAAGGCAGCATGTTCGACCTCTATCAACCGGGTCACAAGGTGGCTAAAGCTGGTCAAGGGGTATTGGCTAGGCAAGAGACGCAGCAATTGCCGGACGTGCGCATTGGGCATTTGATGGTGATTCGTCCTTATCAAGATTTTAGTCTGGCGCTGGTTACTCAGAGCGAGCAGCCGATTGCCACTGAAACCCGTTTGCGCTCTCCCCTGGCGACGCTTAAATCCACTGAAGACGTTGTGGACGCAGAGCTACAGGGTAAGGAGCAAGGATGACAGAGCGTGAGCTGCGCGCTTGGCTGACGCTCTATTTTACGCCCAGAATTGGTCCGAAGACCTTCGAGCGTTTGCTAAAGGTGGCTGAGCCGCACGAGATTGTCTCCAGTTCGAGCGACGAGATGCGCGCGTTTGGCTTAAGTGAGCATCAGGTGGAGTATATTCAGCGGCGCGCAGAAAAAGAGGTGGACGGATGTTTGGCTTGGCGCGAGCGCGAGGCGGATCACCATATTGTTACCCGTGACGCGAGTGACTACCCGCCACTGCTCGCCAACGCCCCAGCATCGCCGGCGGTGCTGTTTGTCAAAGGCAAGCTTGAGGCGATTCACTTGCCGCAATTGGCCATGGTGGGCAGTCGCAATGCCAGTCAGGATGGGCTTTCGCTCGCCAGAGAGTTTGCCAGTGCGTTGGTCAAACAGGGGCTGTGCATCACCAGCGGACTCGCGCTCGGCATCGATGGCTATGCCCATGATGGTGCGCTGAAAGCGGGCGGAGAGACGGTCGCGGTGCTCGGCAGTGGCCTTGGCGAAGTGTACCCGGCCCGCCACCGAGCGCTGGCAGAGCGTATCACTCAGCAAGGTGCGTTGGTCAGTGAGTTGCATCCGCAGGCTAAACCCAAGGCGGATCACTTTCCTCGCCGCAATCGCATTATCAGTGGCTTATCGCTGGGCGTGCTGGTGGTGGAAGCGGCCGAGAAAAGCGGCTCATTAATTACCGCGCGTTATGCCCTTGAGCAAGGCCGCGAAGTATTTGCCATTCCCGGCTCCATTCATCAAGTCTATGCCAGGGGGTGCCACCGCTTAATTCAGCAAGGGGCGAGCTTAGTCCAAGAGGTTGAGGACATCTTGTGCGAGCTCGACAGCTTGCTGGCGTGGTCGCGGCAACAGGCGGATAAACAGAGCGAATCACGCACCCAGACGCCGAGCTGCTCGCATTTCCCAACGCTTTTATCTCCTAACGATAAAGAAGCGACGAAAGTGAGCAAAGAAGAATTGCCATTTCCCGAGCTGTTAGCTAACGTAGGTAATGAGGCTACACCAGTTGATATCTTAGCATCGCGGACCCATATACCCGTGCAGGATGTCATGATGCAGCTCTTGGAGCTCGAGCTTTTAGGGCACGTTGTTGCAGTTTCCGGTGGCTACATTTTAAAGGGGAGGGGCTAGCTATGATGATGGATATTTTGATGTATCTGTTTGAGACCTACATCCATAGCGATGCAGAGTTACAGGTCGACCAAGATGAGCTAGAAGAAGAGTTACTTCGCGCTGGTTTTCATCAGAAAGACATATATAAGGCCCTGGTCTGGTTAGAAGAGTTGGCGGCGCTACAGCAAACGGAAGCGCACTCAGCGATCTCTGTCAGTACCTCGTCTCCGTCTACGCGTATCTATACCGCCAAAGAGTGCGACCGCCTCAGCCTTGAGTGTCGTGGCTTTTTAATGTTTTTAGAGCAAGTGAGCGTGTTGACGGCGGAAACACGTGAGATGGTCATTGACCGAGTGATGGGGCTCGAAACCGATGAGTTTGAGCTTGATGATCTCAAGTGGATTGTCTTAATGGTGCTGTTTAATGTGCCGGGCAATGAAAATGAATACACGCTTATGGAAGAGCTTCTTTACACCAAAGAGCAGGGTATCTTGCACTGATACCGTCGCTTTGCGACCCTAAGTGATATGAGTAATAAAATCGACCATCAGTTGTTTTCTGCCCACGAGCACGCCTTAGAACATCAGGCGTGCCCGAAATGCCAAGCTCAAGGCTTGGCGGGGGAGCTGTCGCTGCGCCATGGCAAACATGGTCCTTTCTTGGGGTGCACCTTGTACCCGCAATGCGATTACATCAAACCTTTGCATCAAAATGATGGCCACATCGTTAAAGAGTTAGGTGTGCCATGTCCTGAGTGTGGTCATGAGTTGGTGCTGCGCCAAGGTCGCTATGGGATGTTTGTCGGTTGCAGTCATTACCCTGAGTGTCACCACATTGAGTCGATCGATGCCCCCGCAGAGCCGAGTGAGGACAACGTCGCCATCGCCTGCCCTGAATGCCATCAAGGTCAGCTGACCGAGCGTAAATCTCGCTTTGGTAAGCTGTTTTATGCATGTGACCGCTACCCGAAATGCAAGTTTGCCGTCAATCAGCCGCCCGTCAGTGGTGAGTGCCAAGTGTGTGGGTTTCCACTGCTGGTGGAAAAGCACAGCGCAAAAGGCCAACAGTTGCAGTGTGCAGCTCGACGTTGTCAGGCCATTCAGTCTTAATTTTCGGCGAGTGCCTATTTAAGACTATATCGTGATTTAAGACTATACAGTGGTAAGGCGATATCGGAGCGGCCGAGCGTTACAGCAAATACAATGTCATTAAAGACAAAAAAGGCGCCATGAGCGCCTTTTTCAATCCAGTGTTCGCAGAGCCAACACTCATTTGATCCGATTACGATTCGAAGTTTTGTGCAAACTCATGCACCGCAGGGAAGGCATCGCTGTCGAGCAGGGTGGCCAGTTCACACAGCTTGCGTTGTAGCTCACCACTGTAGTCGCCGCAGACATTGATGTGACCCATCTTGCGTCCAGCACGCTTCTCTTTGCCGTACCAATGGATATGGCACCCTTCAATGGCCAGCAACGCTTGTGGCAGCGTATCTTCGCCAAGGATGTTGATCATCGCCGTTTCACGAACCAGTTTGGTGCTGCCAAGCGGCAAGCCACACACGGCTCTTAGGTGGTTTTCAAACTGACAGGTCTCTGCGCCTTGCTGCGTCCAGTGACCGGAGTTGTGCACGCGCGGTGCAATCTCATTCACGAGCAGGGTGCCATCGACATCGAAAAACTCAAGGGCAAGCACGCCCACGTAGTCGAGACTCTCGGCTACAGCGCTAAACATCGCCTGCGCTTGGTCTTGCAGCTTCGGGTCAGAAATGGCGGTCGATAGGCTTAGCACCCCTTGGGTGTGGACGTTCTCAGCCAGAGGGTAAACAGCGACTGAGCCGTCTTTGGCTCGTGCGCCCACCAAGGAAACTTCTCGGCCAAACGGGACAAACTCTTCCGCCACAATCGCTTGTGTCTCACTGGCTTGGATGCATTGTGCCATCTCTTGCCAAATGCTGTCCGCTTGAGCGGCGTCTTTCAATCGCCATTGGCCTTTACCATCGTAGCCACCTAGGGCACTTTTCAGCACCATAGGAATGCCGACTTTTTCGATCGCGCGATCAAAATCTTCCCGGCTCTCAATGACATGGTAGTTGGCGTTGCGAACGCCCGCTTTGTCTAATAGCGCCTTCTCAATACGGCGATCGCCACCGGTTTTGATCGCTTCTGCTGACGGGTAAAACTTCCCGCTTTGCTCGCAGAGGGTCAAAATATCGTGTGGGATATGTTCAAACTCAGCCGTGATCACATCGGCACGCTCAATGGCATTGCGAAGACCGTGGCCCACCACGTGTTGGGTGAGAGGATGGACAATGTTTTCACTGCCGACATCGTACGCCGAGATCTCAATGTTCAGTGGTGCGCCCGCAAGAGACATCATTCGTGCTAATTGGCCTGCACCTAACACCAACACATGCATGGTTTAGTCCTCGGCTGGGTTTGGGTTAGCAAGGACGGTCTCAGTTTGCTCTTGGCGAAACGCTTCGACCTTCTCCATCACGGACTCATCGTGGGTACCGATGATTTGCGCGGCCAAAATACCCGCATTCGCTGCGCCCGCTTCGCCGATCGCCAGTGTACCTACCGCGATGCCTTTTGGCATTTGCACGATAGAAAGTAGCGAATCCATCCCTTTTAGGGCACGTGATTGAACAGGAACACCCAAGACAGGTAAGCTTGTGAACGCCGCTGCCATGCCCGGCAGGTGCGCAGCGCCGCCAGCGCCAGCAATGATCACTTTCAGACCGCGCTCTTTCGCGCTGTTGGCGTAGTCTGCCAATAATTGAGGAGTGCGGTGCGCAGAGACGACTTTAGTTTCGTATTCAACACCAAATCTATCCAGCATTTCCGCGGCGAGCTTCATTGTTGGCCAATCTGATTTTGAACCCATGATGATACCGACTTTCATCTCAAACTCCTTCAACCTTTTGTGTGGAATGAAAAACAGGATGTGTCGTAAACCCAGTACAACCACATCGCCAATTTGTGCGCATTATACGGCGTTTTCCCTAGCAAGCAAACGTTTGCGCGCACTTTGAACCGCGCAGTGATTAGTCTTCGACGCAGATTCTTTGTACACTGAGTCTCATCCCAAGAAGACGCAGCCAGTGACTGCGTGGTGAAACAGGGCCTACCCTGCAAGGAAGTAAAATGTCAGAAATCGATAAGCAGGCGGTGAAGCAGTTTTTGTTGGCACTGCAAGAGACCATTTGTCAGCAGCTTGAGCAGGCCGACGGCCAAGCGCTGTTTGTTGAGGATGCGTGGCAGCGTGAACCCGGAGAGCGGCTCGGTGGCGGTGGTCGCACCCGAGTGATGAAAGCAGGCGCGGTGTTTGAGCAAGGCGGCGTCAATTTCTCTCATGTCTCTGGCAAAGCGATGCCCGCTTCGGCCACTGCCCATCGCCCAGAGTTAGCCGGGCGACGCTTTGAAGCCATGGGCGTGTCATTGGTGATGCATCCGAATAACCCTTATGTGCCCACCTCCCATGCCAACGTGCGCTTTTTTATTGCCGAAAAAGAGGGCGAGGCGCCGATATGGTGGTTTGGCGGCGGGTTCGATTTGACCCCCTTCTACCCATTTGAAGAAGATGCTCAGTTCTGGCATGGCAGTGCGAAAGAGGTGTGTGAACCTTTTGGTCATGATGTGTATGCCAAGCACAAAAAATGGTGTGATGATTACTTCTACCTGCCGCACCGTGATGAAACGCGTGGCGTCGGTGGGCTATTTTTTGATGATCTCAACGAGTGGCCATTTGATAAGTGTTTTGATTACATCAAAGCGATCGGTGAAGGGTATACCCAGGCGTATTTGCCGATTGTTGAGCGCCGCAAAGAGACGCCCTACACTGACCGAGAGCGTCAATTTCAGCTTTATCGCCGTGGTCGCTATGTGGAGTTTAATCTCGTCTATGACCGAGGAACCTTGTTTGGTTTGCAAAGTGGTGGCCGAACCGAGTCGATTTTGATGTCGATGCCGCCACTGGCTCGCTGGGAGTACAATTATCAGATTGAGCCAGACAGCCCTGAAGCGGTTTTGTATCGCGATTTCCTCAAACCGCGTGATTGGTAACATGTTTATCTCGGCATAGCGCTTGATCCTGGCCGGGATAGTGATAGGGTCAATGACCGTTGACCCGTTTATTTTTGTGTAGGTAAGGACATGACACAACCTCTTGACCGCTATGTGGTGTTTGGCAATCCCATTAGCCAAAGTAAATCGCCTTTTATCCATACCTTATTTGCTCGCCAGACCAACCAAGCGTTAACCTATCAAACGCAGCAGCCTGAGATCGGCACATTCAAAACGGCGGTAGCGGAGTTCTTTGCTGCAGGTGGTAAGGGGTGCAACATCACCGCACCGTTTAAAGAAGAGGCGTTTCAGTTTGCGACCCGCCTGACTGAGCGAGCGCAATTGGCCGGTGCCGTTAATACCTTAAAGAAGTTAGATGATGGAGACATCATTGGTGATAACACCGATGGTGAAGGATTAGTGCAAGATTTGCTTTCCCAGCAAGTGGTACTGAAAGGGGCGAGAATACTATTGCTTGGCGCTGGCGGCGCGGCGCGCGGCGTGATCAAACCGCTGCTCGACCAGCACCCGCACTCAATAGTGATCGCCAATCGCACCAAAGCCAAAGCATCACAGTTGGCAGAGCTTTTCGCTGAGTTTGGTGTGGTGCAAGCCGCCTCACTGGAAGAGGTCGAGACTGGCTTTGATGTCATCATTAACTCAACGTCGTCGGGATTGAGTGGTGAGTTGCCAGCGGTATCACCGACCATTTTTCAAGGTTGCCAAGTGGTGTATGACATGGTCTACCGCTCAGGCAAAACGCCTTTTAATGCCTGGGCGGAACAATCGGGTGCGCCCGTAAGCTATGATGGCTTAGGGATGTTGGTTGGCCAAGCGGCGGAAAGCTTTATGCTGTGGCGAGGTTTACGTCCAGGCACTAAGCAGGTGCTGCGCGAGCTGCGTAAAAATTTACAAGGGTAAAAGATGAATCAATCGATTTTGTTTCCCGAACGACAGCATTGGGATGAAGAGCGCGCTGCGGTTTGCTTCCCTGCTCAGCAAGCGGGTGCCTTGATTGAGTGTGTGGTGAGCCAAGCGGTACTGGAGTCGTATGCGCAGCAAAGCATTACCTCGGGTCAGCACGCCATCGAACTGTTTGAACAATGGCGCTTTGACCTTGAAGAGCAAGCTGAGTCTTTAATAGAAGACGAGATGTTTAACAGCCGCGGTGAAATTGAACTCAACCAGGAATGATCTCAACCTCATTTAAGTAGTCGTCTTTATTCTGCACGTAGTTATCGGCAGATTTTTGTAAGAAAGCGCGCTCTTTGTCTGTCAAAGGGCGAGCCTGCTTAACTGGACAGCCGACATACAGATAGCCACTTTCCAATGTTTTCCCCGGTGGGACTAAACTGCCTGCTCCCACCATCACCTCATCTTGAATGACCACACCATCGAGCACGATCGCGCCCATGCCAACGAGCACGCGATGACCAATGGTACAGCCGTGCAGCATCACCTTATGACCCACGGTCACATCATCACCGATAATCAGTGGGTAGCCTTGAGGGTTTTCTGCATTCTTATGGGTGACATGAAGCACCGAACCATCTTGAATGTTGCTACGCGCACCAATTCGGATATGGTTGACGTCTCCACGAGCGGCCACCAAAGGCCAAACACTGGCATCATCGCCTAGTGTGATGTCGCCAACCAAGACAGCACTGCTATCTATATAGACACGATCGCCAACTTGAGGTTGGATACCTTTATAACTGCGTAGGGAACTCATCTCTTCTCCTATATGCGATAGCACGATATGTTGCCAAGAATAGTGGCAAAAATAGCCCGTTGCGCATAGAAAATACGCAAACAGTAAAAAAATCAAAAAAATCGCTGAAAAGGGGTTGCCAATGTGACGCCGATCTCTATAATGCCCCCTCGCTGACAAGGGAAGACGACTGAGTAAGTTGAAACCTTTCCAGCAAGGTCAAATAGCCAAGCAAAATGCTTGAAAAAAGTTTGAAAAAAGTGGTTGACACTAAAACTTGAATCGCTAAAATGACCGCCTCTTGTGAGTGACCAAGGTCACAGCCAAGAACGCTCTTTAACAATATAAACCTATCAATCTGTGTGGGCACTCGTTGATGATAATCCACTTTTGGTTTTCACTTTTTTATAAAAAGTAAAATCAAAAATTGATTCTTCGGAATCACTGGCTATCAATGAACTGAGTGACCATTGAGTCTTAGGACTCAGCACAGTCAATTCAAGTTTTCTAGGAACTAGCTTCTAGTCACTAGGAACTTATCAGTATTCATTGAGCCGAACAAAATCTTAAATTGAAGAGTTTGATCATGGCTCAGATTGAACGCTGGCGGCAGGCCTAACACATGCAAGTCGAGCGGAAACGACTTAACTGAACCTTCGGGGAACGTTAAGGGCGTCGAGCGGCGGACGGGTGAGTAATGCCTGGGAAATTGCCCTGATGTGGGGGATAACCATTGGAAACGATGGCTAATACCGCATAATAGCTTCGGCTCAAAGAGGGGGACCTTCGGGCCTCTCGCGTCAGGATATGCCCAGGTGGGATTAGCTAGTTGGTGAGGTAAGGGCTCACCAAGGCGACGATCCCTAGCTGGTCTGAGAGGATGATCAGCCACACTGGAACTGAGACACGGTCCAGACTCCTACGGGAGGCAGCAGTGGGGAATATTGCACAATGGGCGCAAGCCTGATGCAGCCATGCCGCGTGTATGAAGAAGGCCTTCGGGTTGTAAAGTACTTTCAGCAGTGAGGAAGGTTCATGCGTTAATAGCGTATGGATTTGACGTTAGCTGCAGAAGAAGCACCGGCTAACTCCGTGCCAGCAGCCGCGGTAATACGGAGGGTGCGAGCGTTAATCGGAATTACTGGGCGTAAAGCGCATGCAGGTGGTTTGTTAAGTCAGATGTGAAAGCCCGGGGCTCAACCTCGGAATTGCATTTGAAACTGGCAGACTAGAGTACTGTAGAGGGGGGTAGAATTTCAGGTGTAGCGGTGAAATGCGTAGAGATCTGAAGGAATACCAGTGGCGAAGGCGGCCCCCTGGACAGATACTGACACTCAGATGCGAAAGCGTGGGGAGCAAACAGGATTAGATACCCTGGTAGTCCACGCCGTAAACGATGTCTACTTGGAGGTTGTGGCCTTGAGCCGTGGCTTTCGGAGCTAACGCGTTAAGTAGACCGCCTGGGGAGTACGGTCGCAAGATTAAAACTCAAATGAATTGACGGGGGCCCGCACAAGCGGTGGAGCATGTGGTTTAATTCGATGCAACGCGAAGAACCTTACCTACTCTTGACATCTACAGAACTTAGCAGAGATGCTTTGGTGCCTTCGGGAACTGTAAGACAGGTGCTGCATGGCTGTCGTCAGCTCGTGTTGTGAAATGTTGGGTTAAGTCCCGCAACGAGCGCAACCCTTATCCTTGTTTGCCAGCACTTCGGGTGGGAACTCCAGGGAGACTGCCGGTGATAAACCGGAGGAAGGTGGGGACGACGTCAAGTCATCATGGCCCTTACGAGTAGGGCTACACACGTGCTACAATGGCGCATACAGAGGGCGGCGAACTTGCGAGAGTAAGCGAATCCCAAAAAGTGCGTCGTAGTCCGGATTGGAGTCTGCAACTCGACTCCATGAAGTCGGAATCGCTAGTAATCGTGGATCAGAATGCCACGGTGAATACGTTCCCGGGCCTTGTACACACCGCCCGTCACACCATGGGAGTGGGCTGCAAAAGAAGTGGGTAGTTTAACCTTCGGGAGGACGCTCACCACTTTGTGGTTCATGACTGGGGTGAAGTCGTAACAAGGTAGCGCTAGGGGAACCTGGCGCTGGATCACCTCCTTATACGATGATTATCGTTTTGAGTGTCCACACAGATTGATATGGTTTGTAAAAGTAAAGAGAGATTCTAGAGGCTAGTTCCTAGTCCCTAGAATACAATGAACCTTTCCCAAAAGGTTCACAGTCTCTAGGAACTAGGCACTAGTTCACTAGAAACTTATCCAGTGTCCCGTTCGTCTAGAGGCCTAGGACACCGCCCTTTCACGGCGGTAACAGGGGTTCGACTCCCCTACGGGATACCACGGGTCGTTAGCTCAGTTGGTAGAGCAGTTGACTTTTAATCAATTGGTCGCAGGTTCGAATCCTGCACGACCCACCACTTTTCTCTTATGCGGCGTTAAGTTGCTCGTTGTGTACTTGTTGTACACGGCCTCACAACTTGTCTTGCCTAAGAAAAAAGTCAACCATTCATAATTCGATGGGCGATTAGCTCAGTTGGGAGAGCACCTGCCTTACAAGCAGGGGGTCACTGGTTCGAGCCCGGTATCGCCCACCATTCTCTAAATGTTTTTGGATAGAAATTCCAAACCACTTCAGTAATTCGTATGTGGTTGGTTTTTTTGACGCCGAAAGTCTTTAGAAAATGACCTTCTTCGGAAGAATCTATGCTCTTTAACAATTTGGAAAGCTGACAAAACAACAATTTATTGTTGTTTGTAAAGTTCTCAAAGTATTCATATCTATGAATACACAAAAACACATTCAAGTGTTCTTGGCTTTTTGTTTTCACTTTTTATAAAAAAGTAAAATAAAAAGATATTTGAGTCCGGCAAAATCGAGTCTGCATCATGTTTAAATAATTGCAGACAA
>NZ_JCBDHJ010000024.1:0-84630 GCF_059834135.1 Vibrio sp. R10-SG-ISO4 | reverse complement strand
CCTTTGGGGTTGTATGGTTAAGTGACTAAGCGTACACGGTGGATGCCTTGGCAGTCAGAGGCGATGAAGGACGTATTAACTTGCGATAAGCCCAGATTAGGTAGTAAAAACCACTTGAGTCTGGGATTTCCGAATGGGGAAACCCACCTGCATAAGCAGGTATCGTTATGTGAATACATAGCATAACGAGGCGAACCGGGGGAACTGAAACATCTAAGTACCCCGAGGAAAAGAAATCAACCGAGATTCCGAAAGTAGCGGCGAGCGAAATTGGACTAGCCCTTAAGCTTTATATGCGTTAGACGAACGGTCTGGAAAGTCCGGCAATAAAGGGTGATAGCCCCGTAGTTGACAACGCACATTCAGTGAAATCGAGTAGGGCGGGACACGTGATATCCTGTCTGAATATGGGGGGACCATCCTCCAAGGCTAAATACTACTGACTGACCGATAGTGAACCAGTACCGTGAGGGAAAGGCGAAAAGAACCCCTGTGAGGGGAGTGAAATAGAACCTGAAACCGTGTACGTACAAGCAGTAGGAGCACCTTCGTGGTGTGACTGCGTACCTTTTGTATAATGGGTCAGCGACTTATATTCAGTGGCAAGGTTAACCATCTAGGGGAGCCGTAGGGAAACCGAGTCTTAACTGGGCGCTCAGTCTCTGGATATAGACCCGAAACCAGGTGATCTAGCCATGGGCAGGTTGAAGGTTGAGTAACATCAACTGGAGGACCGAACCGACTAATGTTGAAAAATTAGCGGATGACTTGTGGCTAGGGGTGAAAGGCCAATCAAACCTGGAGATAGCTGGTTCTCCCCGAAAGCTATTTAGGTAGCGCCTCGGACGAATACTACTGGGGGTAGAGCACTGTTAAGGCTAGGGGGTCATCCCGACTTACCAACCCTTTGCAAACTCCGAATACCAGTAAGTACTATCCGGGAGACACACGGCGGGTGCTAACGTCCGTCGTGGAGAGGGAAACAACCCAGACCGCCAGCTAAGGTCCCAAATTATTACTAAGTGGGAAACGATGTGGGAAGGCTTAGACAGCTAGGATGTTGGCTTAGAAGCAGCCATCATTTAAAGAAAGCGTAATAGCTCACTAGTCGAGTCGGCCTGCGCGGAAGATGTAACGGGGCTAAGTAATAAACCGAAGCTGCGGCAATACCTTTTAGGTATTGGGTAGGGGAGCGTTCTGTAAGCCGTTGAAGGTGTGTTGTAAAGCATGCTGGAGGTATCAGAAGTGCGAATGCTGACATGAGTAACGATAAAGGGGGTGAAAAACCTCCTCGCCGGAAGACCAAGGGTTCCTGTCCAACGTTAATCGGGGCAGGGTAAGTCGACCCCTAAGGCGAGGCCGAAAGGCGTAGTCGATGGGAAACGGGTTAATATTCCCGTACTTCAACTTATTGCGATGGGGGGACGGAGAAGGCTAGGTGGGCCTGGCGACGGTTGTCCAGGTTCAAGTGCGTAGGCTTGAGAGTTAGGTAAATCCGGCTCTCTTTAAGGCTGAGACACGATGTCGAGCGCCCAAGGGCGTGAAGTCATTGATGCCATGCTTCCAGGAAAAGCCTCTAAGCTTCAGATAAGTTGGAATCGTACCCCAAACCGACACAGGTGGTCGGGTAGAGAATACCAAGGCGCTTGAGAGAACTCGGGTGAAGGAACTAGGCAAAATGGTACCGTAACTTCGGGAGAAGGTACGCTCTTGACGGTGAAGTCCCTCGCGGATGGAGCTATTGAGAGTCGCAGATACCAGGTGGCTGCAACTGTTTATTAAAAACACAGCACTGTGCAAAATCGTAAGATGACGTATACGGTGTGACGCCTGCCCGGTGCCGGAAGGTTAATTGATGGGGTTAGACTTCGGTCGAAGCTCTTGATCGAAGCCCCGGTAAACGGCGGCCGTAACTATAACGGTCCTAAGGTAGCGAAATTCCTTGTCGGGTAAGTTCCGACCTGCACGAATGGCGTAATGATGGCCACGCTGTCTCCACCCGAGACTCAGTGAAATTGAAATCGCTGTGAAGATGCAGTGTACCCGCGGCTAGACGGAAAGACCCCGTGAACCTTTACTACAGCTTGGCACTGAACATTGAGCCTACATGTGTAGGATAGGTGGGAGGCTTTGAAGCAGGTACGCCAGTATCTGTGGAGCCGACCTTGAAATACCACCCTTGTATGTTTGATGTTCTAACTTAGCCCCGTTATCCGGGGTGAGGACAGTGCCTGGTGGGTAGTTTGACTGGGGCGGTCTCCTCCCAAAGAGTAACGGAGGAGCACGAAGGTGGGCTAATCACGGTTGGACATCGTGAGGTTAGTGCAATGGCATAAGCCCGCTTGACTGCGAGAATGACAATTCGAGCAGGTGCGAAAGCAGGTCATAGTGATCCGGTGGTTCTGAATGGAAGGGCCATCGCTCAACGGATAAAAGGTACTCCGGGGATAACAGGCTGATACCGCCCAAGAGTTCATATCGACGGCGGTGTTTGGCACCTCGATGTCGGCTCATCACATCCTGGGGCTGAAGTCGGTCCCAAGGGTATGGCTGTTCGCCATTTAAAGTGGTACGCGAGCTGGGTTTAGAACGTCGTGAGACAGTTCGGTCCCTATCTGCCGTGGGCGTTGGAAGATTGAAGGGGGCTGCTCCTAGTACGAGAGGACCGGAGTGGACGAACCTCTGGTGTTCGGGTTGTGTCGCCAGACGCATTGCCCGGTAGCTAAGTTCGGAATCGATAACCGCTGAAAGCATCTAAGCGGGAAGCGAGCCCTGAGATGAGTCTTCCCTGGCACTTTAAGTGCCCTTAAGGGTTGTTCGAGACTAGAACGTTGATAGGCAGGGTGTGTAAGCGCTGTGAGGCGTTGAGCTAACCTGTACTAATTGCCCGTGAGGCTTAACCATACAACACCCAAAGGGTTTTGATGGACTCAATGTAAGAACATTGAATGTGTAATGAAGAGACGAGTGACTAGTTCCTAGTAGCTAGAAACGATAAACGCAGCTTTCCGAATTATTAAGTTCTAGGAACTAGGGTCTAGGCACTCACTTCTAAGAACTTAAACAAAATTTGCTTGGCGACCATAGCGATTTGGACCCACCTGATTCCATGCCGAACTCAGAAGTGAAACGAATTAGCGCCGATGGTAGTGTGGGGCTTCCCCATGTGAGAGTAGGACATCGCCAGGCTTTGAACATTATCTGTTTAAAGCACGATTGAGATAAGACTTTAAATAGACCACTGCGGAGTGGTAGTTCAGTTGGTTAGAATACCGGCCTGTCACGCCGGGGGTCGCGGGTTCGAGTCCCGTCCACTCCGCCACTTATAAACCTCGTTTATCGAGGTTTTTTTGAATCTAATTTTAGGGGTGTAGCTCCAATTGGCAGAGCAGCGGATTCCAAATCCGCGTGTTGGGAGTTCGAATCTCTCCACCCCTGCCATATCTAAGGCTCTAGTCGAAAGACTAGAGCCTTTTTTGTCTCCGTTTTTTAATCTTGCACGCGACAAAACACAAATCACTCATTGCACTGAGAATCATTCGCAGTATTTTGCTACATTATACGTCTTGTCTGTTTTAGGTGTTTACCGTTATGGCTTTGAGTCGTCGCCAATTTCTTCAATCTTCACTTGCTTTGTCTGCTCTCTCAATGATTCCTGCGTGTTCGGTGACTCGGCAAACTCGGACTCGAGAAGGCTATGTTTACGATCTCACTGCTGAGCCTAGCCGGGCTGAACTCGTCCCTGGGTATCAAACAGACGTACTGGGGTTTAATGGTGCGATCCCTGCGCCGACACTCTATTGTCGTCAGGGGGAAGAGGTCGTGATTCGTTTCACGAACAAACTGTCAGAGCCTACCACCATACATTGGCACGGCTTGCGAATACCGATCGAGATGGACGGCGTTCCTTTTCTCAGTCAAGCGCCTATCATGCCGGGAGAGACGTTTGAGTATCGATTCACTCCGCCTGACGCAGGCACGTTTTGGTATCACCCACACATGAACAGCGTTGAACAGTTAGGGCGAGGACTCGTTGGACTGATTATTGTTGAAGAGCGCGACCCCGTGGTTTTTGATGAAGAGCATGCGTTAATGCTCAAGCATTGGCACATCGACAGTCAAGGGCAGTGGAAGGAGAGAATGATCCCACGTTTAAGTGCTCGGATGGGCACGCCAGGGGAGTGGAGCAGTGTGAATGGCGTTCATGAGCCTTTATATACGCTTAAAGCGCACGCGACCACTCGCTTACGCATTGCTAATGTCGACAATACCATTACCTATCCAATTGCGATTGAAGGGGCAGAGGCTTGGATACTGGCTATTGATGGCAACCCGGTCACCACGCCAATTGAGCTCTCTCAGCATAAAATTGGACCGGGTATGAGGGTGGATCTTGGTCTGATTGCGCCATCTGCTGGCAACAAAGTGTTTGTTCGTCAAATGAAGGGGCGTTTCCCTTTTCCTCTGTGTGAATTTGATGTCGTCGCGTCTGATTTGCCACAGGGTCAAGCGCTGCCAAGTTTGCCTCTTAACCCTGTGCCCGCGCTCGATCTACCCAACGCTGAAGAGATTGACTTTGTGTTTGAGTGGCAAGGTGCGGTAACGCCCGTAGGCAAAGATGGCAAGGCGAGTTCAACCTTTTGGTTGACCAACAAGGTGGCGTGGCAGGGGATGAGTCGTCATTCGATTCCTGCGCCGCTGGCGCAGTTGGAGCTAGGCAAAACCTACATCTTCGATCTTAAAAATGTCACTCAGTACCATCATCCTATTCATCTTCATGGCCATACCTTTACCGTGCTCGAAATGGACGGTAAGCCGCTCCCAGAGCCGTTCCATACGGATACGGTACTACTGGGCAAGAATGGTCGTGCCAAAGCGGCTTTCGTCGCGGACAACCCCGGTCGGTGGATGTATCACTGTCATGTCATAGAGCACATGAAAACCGGTTTGATGGGCTATATCGAAGTAAAGTGACTCCTGTAACTTTTTAAATCTAACAGAGTGTTTAGCGTCATTACATTGATCTGAAGTCTGTTTTTTCGTCTGTTTGGCGCTACACTAACGCCACAAATTTGGAGGGGTTATGGGTCAGTTTGCAATTTTAGGGTTTATTGCCATGGGTGGCGCCGTTGGTGCGTGCTCTCGTTATTTAGTGTCTGAGCTGTGTGCGACATTACTGGGGCGAGGTTTTCCATACGGTACGCTAACTGTTAACGTAGTCGGCTCACTGGCGATGGGCTTACTGATCGCCGCGTTTGAAAATGGCAACCTTGCGACTGAACCATGGAGACAGATCATCGGGCTCGGTTTTCTTGGTGCTTTGACGACGTTCTCTACGTTTTCGATGGACAACGTTTTACTCATGCAGCAGGGCGCTTTTTTCAAGATGGGACTCAATGTCTTACTCAATGTGGTATTAAGCATCTCTGCCGCTTGGGTGGGCTTTCAACTGCTGATCAAAAGCTAGCTTGCTTAGAGGTGCTTTGAGCCTCACTAGACAAAATTTACACAGGTCGGCTTGGTTTATCCAAGCCGTTTTTATATACTCGGTTCACTTGTCGGAGTGCCATAAGGCTGAGACCGTTTATTCGGGATCCGTTGAACCTGATCAGGTTAATACCTGCGAAGGGAACAAGAGAAGATATCGACCCTCCTAATCTAGGATTCGTTCTCTCTGATCTGAGCGTCATGCGATCTATCTACAGATAGGTACCCGCGTCAGATCGCCCTCTTGTCGCATCTTTCCGCCAAGCATTTTTATCTCTAACACTCATGCTCCTACGAGCAATAAAGAGCAAGGAAAAATGCTATGTCGAATCGCAAACAAGCGAGACTGGAAGCCAAACAGTTTATTGATACCCTCTCGGTACAAGCGTACCCCAATTCACGTAAGGTTTATGTTGAAGGTTCAAGACCTGATATTCGTGTTCCTATGCGAGAAATCTCCCTTGCTGACAGCTTGATTGGCGGCACTAAAGGTGCGCCGATCTTTGAGCCCAATGAGCCGATTCGCGTTTACGACACTTCTGGTCCTTATACCGATCCTAACCATACGATTGACCTCTACCAAGGCCTGCCTAAGCTACGTGAACAGTGGATTGAAGAGCGCGGTGATACGGAACTGCTCGATGAGGTCAGTTCGGTATACACCAAACAGCGCTTGGAAGACGATACGC
Organism: Vibrio sp. R10-SG-ISO4; assembly: GCF_059834135.1. Classification (NCBI taxonomy): domain Bacteria; kingdom Pseudomonadati; phylum Pseudomonadota; class Gammaproteobacteria; order Vibrionales; family Vibrionaceae; genus Vibrio; species Vibrio sp. R10-SG-ISO4. The sequence continues at coordinate 78,454 of NZ_JCBDHJ010000024.1, read as the reverse complement.
TAGACGAGCTGCGTTACGGCAACTTACCACGCATTCGCCGTGCGAAAAGCGGTCAGTGTGTCACTCAGCTCCACTACGCGCGTCAAGGTGTGATTACACCGGAAATGGAATACATCGCTCTGCGTGAAAACATGGGGCGTGCTCGTTATCGCGACGAGGTGTTGAACCAACAGCATCCTGGTCAAAGCTTTGGTGCCCACTTGCCAAAGGACATCAGTGCTGAGTTTGTCCGCCAAGAAGTGGCTGCGGGTCGTGCCATCATTCCATCCAACATCAACCACCCAGAAGCGGAGCCAATGATCATTGGTCGCAACTTCTTGGTCAAGGTGAACGCCAATATTGGTAACTCCTCTGTGACCTCTTCCATTGAGGAAGAAGTTGAGAAATTGGTTTGGGCAACACGTTGGGGTGGCGATACGGTGATGGATTTGTCGACCGGACGCAATATTCACGAGACTCGAGAGTGGATTCTACGTAACAGCCCAGTTCCGATCGGTACCGTGCCTATGTACCAAGCGCTTGAAAAAGTGAATGGCATTGCAGAAAACCTCAATTGGGAAGTGATGCGAGACACCTTGATTGAGCAAGCTGAGCAGGGCGTCGATTACTTCACGATTCATGCCGGTTTGCTGTTGCGTTATGTGCCGATGACGGCCAAACGTGTCACGGGTATTGTCTCTCGCGGCGGCTCGATCATCGCTAAGTGGTGTCTCGCTCACCATCAAGAAAGCTTCCTTTACACCCACTTTCGCGAAATTTGTGAAATCTGTGCCAAGTACGATGTCGCGCTTTCGCTCGGTGATGGCTTGCGTCCAGGTTCGGTAGCCGATGCCAATGATGAAGCGCAGTTTGCTGAGCTACGCACGTTGGGTGAACTGACTAAGATCGCGTGGGAGTATGACGTGCAGGTGATCATTGAAGGCCCTGGGCATGTACCTATGCACATGATCAAAGCCAATATGGATGAGCAGCTAGAGCACTGCCACGAAGCGCCATTCTACACTTTGGGTCCTCTGACGACCGATATTGCCCCTGGGTACGATCATATTACCTCTGGCATTGGCGCTGCGATGATCGGCTGGTACGGCTGTGCGATGCTCTGCTATGTGACGCCGAAAGAGCACTTGGGTCTACCCAATAAAGAAGACGTTAAGACGGGCTTGATTACTTATAAACTTGCGGCGCATGCGGCGGATTTGGCTAAAGGCCACCCTGGTGCTCAGGTTCGTGACAATGCGCTCTCAAAAGCTCGCTTTGAGTTCCGCTGGGAGGATCAGTTCAACTTGTCGCTTGACCCTGATACGGCGCGAGCTTTCCACGATGAAACCTTGCCGCAAGAGTCGGGCAAAGTGGCTCACTTTTGTTCAATGTGTGGACCAAAATTCTGTTCGATGAAAATATCTCAGGAAGTGCGCGAGTACGCCAAAGACACACAACAAGTCGAAGCCGACCAAGCCATCTCCGTTAAAATGCTCGATGATCCACTCGAAGGGATGCGCCAAAAGTCAGAGGAGTTCCGTCAATCGGGTTCTGAGCTGTATCATCCTGCCGCGCAGCCTGAAAGTGCAGAGTCGTAGGAACGCGGCGATGAAAATTGTGATTCCTCACTCACAGCCTACATTGCGCGATGATATCGCGCAATGCTTGGCATTGGCCGGCGAGCAAGGGTTTGCCACACAAGAGATTCAGTTGATTGAAGGGGCTGAGTCGACGGTAGAACTGCGCGGTGCGTCTTCCTCTGTTTGGATTGCTCGGGATACGCAAGTCTTTGAGTCTTCCTCTCTCAGTGACGACAGCGAACAAAGTGTCCATCACCTGGTGTACTCAGTTGCAGAGGGTGATGTCTCGCTGGCGGACTATGCCCTGCATGCGATCGTTATTGGCGCAAGGTGCGAAGGGCGCGTGCTCGATATTTGGCAACACAGCACGCGTGCTCATGCTGAAGTGCGTGCGCTTAATGTCCACCAAATGGCGCTTGATGCTACACAGCACTTTGCATGGTTTATCACCTTGCGGGCGCTCGATTTTCCCGTTGAAGATGCACTGACGCTCGCACGTGCGATGGGGCATGTTTCACGTGAAACATCTCAATGGCCATGTTGTTTAGAGCAATTTCCTACGCCTGTGCTCGAGGACGAAACTCTCGGCATTCGTGTTGGTTGGAAAACTGAAGGCCGCGCGATCTCTTTTCCCTCCATGGCGAAAGAGGTGTTGGGTCTCTATCCGGTGGTCGACGATGTCAGTTGGATTGAACGATTACTTCCTCTAGGCATTAAAACCATACAGCTGCGCATCAAAGATCCACAGCAAGCTGATTTGGAAGCGCAGGTGATACGTGCGATTGCATTGGGTCAGCAATACCAAGCACATGTGTTTATCAACGATCATTGGCAGTTGGCGATAAAGCACGGTGCATTCGGTGTTCACCTTGGCCAAGAAGATATTGAAGCGTCGAACTTGCAGGCATTGTCACAGGCAGGTATCGCTTTAGGGCTCTCGACACACGGCTACTACGAACTGCTGCGTATTGTGCAGATTGCGCCAAGCTACATCGCACTGGGGCATATCTTCCCAACCACGACCAAGGTTATGCCTTCTAAGCCGCAAGGTTTAGTGCGCTTGAAGCTTTATCAACAGTTGATTGATTCGATTCCTCGCTCGCAAGGTACGGGCTTTCCTACGGTTGCGATTGGCGGTATCGACCAAGGTAACGCTGCGATGGTGTGGCAGTGCGGCGTCTCAAGCTTGGCTGTCGTGCGTGCGATTACGCTCGCCGACGACCCAAAACCGGTCATTGCGGCTTTTACTGAGTTGATGAAGGCAAACAAGCAAGTAGGAGAGCAGGGATGACCATGCTGTCTGACGAGGCGTTCTTACGTTACCAAAGACAAGTGTCGTTGCCGCAATGGGGCGAACAAGGGCAAGCAAAGTTGGCGAATGCTCATGTGTTGCTGATTGGTTGTGGTGGCCTCGGGTCAGCGGCAAGCCTTTATTTAGCTACCGCTGGTGTGGGCAAATTGGTGTTGGTGGATGATGACCGTGTCGAGCTAAGCAATCTTCAGCGCCAAGTCATCTATCGAAACGATGACCAAGGGCAGAGCAAAGCGTTGGCGGCTAAGAGTCAATTAGAGCACCTCAACCCTTTGATTCGCATTCGCGCGATTGACCAACGGCTCGATGATACCCAACTTGCGCTTGAGATCATGCTTGCCGACATCGTGCTTGATTGCACAGACAACCTTGAAACTCGTCAGCAAATCAATCAGCTCTGCTTCAAAAACCGGACACCTTTGATCTCGGCCTCGGCCATTGGATGGCAAGGGCAATTCGCGTTGTTTGATTATCAGCAAGATAGCCCATGCTACCACTGCCTATATCCGTTCGATTCACTTCCTTCTGGCCAAAAATGCAGTGAACTTGGCGTGGTAGGTCCGGTGGTAGGCACGTTAGGTAATTACCAAGCGCTGGCGGCGATTCAATGGTTAGCCCTTGATGAACCACAACTCAGCCCATCGACATTACACCTGTTTGATGGACTCACGATGCGCTGGCAGACGTTAACTATTTCAGTGGATGCCACTTGTCATGTGTGTCAGTCAAACACCGTTAAGGAATGAACATGGAACCCATCACTATCACCGTCAATGGTGAAACACATACGACTCACGCAGGGACAACATTGACGGCGCTCATTGCTGAGTTATCACTCGCCGAGGTGGGCTGTGTGTTTGCCATCAATAACTGTGTCGTTCCGCGCAGCGAGTGGGACAGACATATCGTCAATCAAGGCGATGCCATCGCACTATTTCAAGCCATTGCAGGAGGCTGATCATGGCGCCAATAACACCGCTTACTATCGCGGGCAAAGTGTTTGACTCGCGTCTGTTTACCGGCACGGGCAAATTTTCGAACAGTACCACCATGGCGCGCGCTATTGAGGCGTCGGGATCGCAACTGGCGACTATGGCGCTCAAGCGCGTCGATATCCATGATAAGCAAGATGATATCTTAGCGCCGTTGATTGCCGCTGGCGTGAATTTATTACCGAATACCTCTGGGGCAAAAAACGCGCAAGACGCCATTTTCGCCGCGCACTTAGCACGTGAAGCCTTGGACACACAGTGGCTTAAACTGGAGATTCATCCTGATCCTAAATACCTGATGCCTGACCCAATTGAAACCCTAAAAGCGGCAGAACAGTTGGTCAAAGATGGCTTTATTGTCTTGCCGTATTGCCACGCAGACCCGGTGTTGTGTAAGCGTTTAGAAGAGGTGGGCTGCGCAGCAGTAATGCCTCTTGGTGCGCCTATTGGTTCGAACAAAGGGCTAGCATCGCAAGACTTTTTGGAGATCATCATCGACCAAGCCGGTGTCCCCGTCATTGTCGATGCCGGGATTGGTGCTCCGTCTCATGCGGCAAAAGCGATGGAGATGGGCGCGGATGCGGTGTTGGTGAATACCGCGATCGCGGCGGCGAGCAATCCAGTTGCTATGGCGCAAGCGTTTAAGATGGCGGTGGAAAGCGGGCGGATAGCGTTTGAATCCGGCTTGGCTGGACAGGTCACCCATGCTGTTGCTTCCAGCCCATTAACCGCCTTCTTAGAGTGAGGGATGCAGCATGAGTTTTGTATCGATTCATCAACGTATGGACTGGGATGACATCAGGCTGTCGATTTACGCGAAAACTCATCAGGATGTGGAACGTGCACTGGCGAAATCTAAGCGTGATCTCGAAGATTTTAAAGCCTTGATTTCACCTGCGGCAGAGCCTTACCTTGAGCAAATGGCGCAGCAATCCTACGCGCTCACGCGTAAACGGTTTGGCAACACGATTGGATTGTATATCCCGCTTTATCTCTCCAACTTGTGTGCCAACGCGTGTACCTACTGCGGTTTTTCGATGGAGAACCGTATTAAACGCCGTACGCTGACAGAGCAAGAAATCGCGGCAGAGATAGACGCGATTAAGTCGATGAAATTCGACAGTGTGCTTTTGGTCACTGGTGAGCACCAAACCAAAGTGGGGATGGACTACTTTCGCCGCGCACTGCCACTTGTCAAAGCGCACTTTAACTACTTGGCAATGGAAGTGCAGCCGCTTGATGAAGGGCAGTACCGTGAACTGAAATCCTTGGGCCTCGATGCAGTAATGGTCTATCAGGAAACCTACCATCGTCGCACTTATGCTCAGCACCATTTGAGGGGCAACAAAACAGATTTTGACTATCGCTTGGAAACGCCGGATCGTTTGGCGAAAGCCGGGATCGATAAGATTGGTATAGGCGCGCTCATCGGCTTGGACGATTGGCGCACGGATTGCTTTTATGTCGCCGCACACCTTGACTACTTAGAGCGTACCTACTGGCAAACTCGTTACTCGATTTCTTTTCCACGGCTTCGTCCTTGTGAGGGCAATGCATCGGAAGGGGTGATTCAACCTAAATCCGTGATGAGTGATAAGCAGTTGGTTCAGTTGATCTGTGCCTATCGGTTGTTGAATCCGACGGTTGAGCTTTCGTTATCGACACGAGAGTCGCCGCAGTTTAGGGACAATGTGTTGCCACTGGGTGTGACATCCATGTCCGCCGCATCAAAAACACAACCCGGCGGATATGCGATGCAAGACGTCGAGTTGGAGCAGTTTGAGATCAGCGATGAGCGAAGTGCCGAGTCAGTCGAGCAGGCGTTACGCTCGAAAGGGTATGACCCGGTTTGGCGAGACTGGAACGCAATCTATTCAGGATAATGTTTCACGTGAAACAACCACGCCACAATTAAAAAAGGCTCTCATGTTGAGAGCCTTTTCATTCAACTTCACGCGATATGCAGATCTACCGAGTGTTCAAAGCACGATTAGTCGCGGTGAGCGATGGGCGATGTTGCGCGCTCTAACCACGTTCTTACCTCACCATCGACCAATGGGCTGAGGTCATTCCACACTTTTTGGTGGTAATCATTAAGCCAAGCGAGCTCTGGTTTGGTCAACATATCAATGTTGATGTTGCGCTTATCAATCGGGCAACGTGTGAGTGACTCGAAGCTCAATACAGGGAAATCACCTTGTGTTGGAGTTTCCACTACGAGTTCTAAGTTCTCAATACGAATGCCAAACGCATCGGCGCGGTAATAACCGGGCTCATTGGAGAGCACCATACCTTCCATCAAAGCCACATCAATTTGTCGTTTGGAAATGCTTGCTGGTCCCTCATGGACACTGAGGAAGTGGCCGACACCGTGGCCCGTACCGTGGTCATAGTCAAAGCCTTCTGCCCATAGGTGTTGACGGGCAAGGGTATCAATTTGATAGCCGCGTGTTCCTTTTGGAAAACGGGCACGTGCGACACCAATATGACCTTTGAGCGCTAAGGTAAACTGCTTGATCATCTCGTCGCTAGGTTGACCGATGGCCACAGTACGTGTGATGTCCGTCGTTCCGTTGAGGTATTGGCCGCCAGAGTCGACCAGGTAGAGAGAGTTCAGGCTCAACTGACCCGGGGTCGGTTGGTTTTCGTGGTTGTAGTGACACATTGCCCCGTTGCTGCCTGCTGCGGAGATGGTATCAAAACTTAGGTCTACTAACGTTTCATCCTCACGACGGTACGCTTCTAAACGGTCGGCTAGGTAGGCTTCATCGTGAAGTTGGCCGTTGTCGACTTCGTTATCAAGCCAAGAGAGGAACTTGACCATGGCGACGCCATCGCGCACATGACACGCTTTCATGCCCTCAATTTCGACCGCATTTTTTTGCGCTTTCGGCAGCAAGCAAGGATCGGCTGCACTTACGACATGCGCGCCACTGTTTTGCAGTGTCAATTTAAACCACGCATTGCTCGTCGCTGGGTCAAGTAATACTCGGCGTCCATTAAGCGAGTTAAGGATATTCTCCAGGGACTCGGGAGCATGAACTCTGACACCGGTACCAACATGCTCAGCAAAGCCCTGCGGCAGACGTTCTTGGCGAATAAAGAAATCGACACTGGCGTCGCGGTGAATAATCGCGTGAGACAATAATACGGGCAGGCGAGAGACGTCGAGGCCACGCACATTAAGCAGCCAGCAGATAGAGTCGAGCGCGGTCACGACTGCAGCATCAAGGTTCTGCTTTGTCAGTTGCTTGGCAATCTCTTCACGTTTGGATGATGAGGTTTGACCGACAGATTCAATCGGCATTAAGCGCGCAGGTGATTCGAGGGCGGCTGGGCGATCATGCCACAGTGCGTCGATGGGGTGAGTTGTTAACAGCTTGAGTTCAAGTTTGTCCGCCAGTTTGGTTTGCGCAGACTCCAGCCAGCCTGCATTGTGCATGCGTGGGTCAATGGCGACGACGCTGCCGGGTTGTAGCTCACTGAGCAGCCAGTCTAATGCCGGCTCTTCAATTAAATGGCGGTATTCGAACAGCTCGCTAGGGACTTGCTTGGTGACTTGCACCGTGTATCGACCATCGACAAATACCGCTGCTTTTGTTTGTGTGACCACCGCGGCCCCGGCTGAACCAGTGAAGCCGGTTAGCCAATGCAGGCGTTCGTTGTGCGCAGGAATGTACTCGCCCAAGTATTCGTCTTCATGGGGCACAAAAAGGGCATCGATATTGTTCTGAACCAGCCACTCTTTGATGGCTGTCAATCGTTGTTCAGTGGTGTTTAGCATCTGTGAATCCTTCAGTTATTTGAGGTGTCCATCCGACGTCTTAGACTCGCAATGACCGCGCATCTTGATGAGCGGGCGAATCACGTTTTGGGCTTGGACTATGGCCATTAAGCTACTCCTTTTACCAGAGCGCTGCAAATGGTCTGCATCGATAGCCGGGTAAGGATCGCGGGGTAAGGTTAACTGACTACGTGACGTAAAATCAGCGCAGTTGTCGTCACGTGACTAGCATTGCACGGGGTTATCGCAACGCGGCTAACGTAGCGCGGTCGTCTTTTCGCGGATAATTTGTCTGAGCCAGGCAAGAGCCGGGTCGTTCTCTCGGTCGCGATGCCAAAACAGGGTATAGGCCATGGGCGGAAATTCTAACGGCAGTGGCAGCACCGCGAGGTTAAGCTGTTTCGAGGCAAGCTTGACGAAGTGGCTTGGCGCGGTAAAGACAAAGTCCGTGTAGGAACACAGACTGGCGGCGCTGTTGAAGTCCGGCACAGTGATGGCGATATCGCGCTCTTTGCCGATGTCGGCAAGGCGATAATCAAGCAGCCAGCGATCGTTGCCATCGCAGCGTACTTGAACATGACGTTGGCTAAGAAACTGTTCTAACGTCCAAGGACGGCTCAAGGCAGGGTGATCCGCGCGCAATAAACACATCTGGTTATCACGGTAGATCTCTTGTTCACTAATATCACTCGGCGGCAACATAGTCAGCTTGGCATCATTGATGTCGATGTCCTTGCCTGTAATGCCGAGATCAATTTCGCCTTTTTGCAGCAGCTTAAAGGTTTGATCGGACCAAGAGTGTGTGCTGATGGTGACACCGGGGGCACGTTTAAAAATCTCGGGTAGAAAATGGGGCAGTATCAGCGGGTAGACACTCTCTACTGCGGCGATTTGAAACTTGTAATCACTGCTGTCAGGCTGAAACTGCTCGGGTTGCGTCAGCAGCTCTAACTGATGGATCAGCGCATCCAATTTAGGCTTAAGAAAGAGGGCTTTGGGCGTCGGCTTTAGCCCATACGCTTGGCGCACGAACAGAGGGTCATCGAATTGGTCACGCAACTTGGCGAGGTTCTTACTGACCGCAGATTGGCTGAGGCATAATCGGTGAGCGGCACGTGTTACATTCAGCTCTTCAGTAAGAATCTTGAGGCACACCAGTAAATTCAAATCTAAGCGAGCAAGCTTCTCTATATTCATACATTTCCCTAAGGAATAACTTAAATGATGATTTGTCATTGGATGTCATATCTAGACTAACTTAGACTTTGCCGAGTTTCATCCTTTCTTGTGCATAATCATTTTAAAAGAGGCGAGCAGTGAACGCTGACAACCCGATCATCTACGGCAAACTTCAATTCATTCTTTTGACCCTGTTGGTGCTGTTTAGCCCGCTGGCAATTGATATTTATCTGCCTGCGTTGCCACAAATTTCTCAAGCGTTTCACGTGGAACACGCCTTAGCACAAGATACTATCACATGGTTTTTGTTCGCGATGGGGGTCGGCCAACTGTTTGCTGGCCCGCTGGCGGATAAGCTAGGACGTCGAACTGTTGCATTAGGTGGGATCAGCATCTACGCCGCGAGCGCTTTATTGGCGTGGAGTGCTCAAAACATCGAGTGGATGCTGGTTTCGCGCTTGCTGCAAGGCTTAGGAGCGTGCGCGACATCGGTGGCCGCCTTTGCAACAGTTCGCGATATGTTCGGTCCACAGAAAAGTGGCAAGATGATCAGCTACCTGAACGGGGCTATCTGTTTTATCCCTGCATTAGCGCCGATTCTTGGTGCATGGCTGACTCAGCAATTTGGCTGGCGCGCCAACTTCAGCTTTATGGCCGGGTTCGCGTTGATTGGTCTGGTGGCGATGTCGTTTGGCCTTAAAGAGACCAATCCGCAAGTCAGCACCGCGCCGGTATTTCGTCTACGACGCTATTGGCAAGTGCTGAGTACACCGACGTTTTTGTTCCACGCATCCTTGTGCATGTTGGCGATGGCGGTGATTCTTGGTTATGTGACCTCAGCCCCTGTGGTGCTGATGGAAAATCTGGGCTTAAGCATGAACGCTTTTACCTTTTGGTTTGGTATCAATGCGGTGATCAACATTGTCGCGTGCATGACAGCGCCCAAATTTATGGATAAGTTCGGCACGCACACCACGCTCAATGTCGGCATCTTGGTGTTGGGATTAGGCGGTATCGTGATGCTAGCAATGGCGACGCAAGCAAGTGCCTTTGCCTTTATGCTGCCAATCTTCCTATCCTCGATTGGTTTTGCGTGGATTCTCGGCGCGGCAGCAGGTAAGGCGCTTGCCCCGTTCGGTGACAAAGCGGGCACCGCTGCTGCGCTACTCGGGCTGTTCCAAATGAGTGGATCGGGCTTGGTCGTCGGCACCATGCAGCGCTTTGGGTGGGAGCCGCAAGTGCTTATCGCCTCATTGATGCTCATCATCACACCTGCATTACTGATTTTGTGGACCAAAGCGGGCAGAGAGTGGCACTACTGTTATGAGTAAACCGTAATAAATAAGCTGCTATGAGCAAGTTGTTGTCGACACCTTGCTCACATCACTAAGTGAGGGCGCACTTAGCTTTACAAGGAAAAATATCCTTGTATATTGAGGCAAGTTAATCTTGCAACGATGGAAAAACCACCTCTATGTCGATGACGACGTACGAAAAAGCGCGTTTGATGGAGCAGCTTGAAGAGTCTCCAGAGAAAGTGATGTTTGGTAAATTAATTCATGAGCTCGGCAATCAGAGCAGCGAGCGTATTCGCAGTGCCGCCAAGCAAGTCCCGCTCGATGTGTTGCGTGATATCGTGTTCCATTTTCAGCAAGTGATTGAGTCACGTAAAGGCGAGCAGCTAGATATCATCGCGAAGCAACTTGCCCAGCAGGGCATCTCAGCGGAGCAGCTCAAACAGTACATGGAAAACCAAGGCAAATAACCTTGCCGATTCGATTGGGTCAGTTGGATTCGTTCAGTTCGATTTGATAGAAAGCTCGCACAACGCGAGCTTTTTTTATGGATTGACGTTGCGATTGATGGGGTTTTGCAAAGAGATGAGTGTTTCGGTGGATTGTACTTCGTCGATGGCTTGCAGCTTATCGATCAGTACGTGTTGCAGCTCCTCAATCGAGCGACACATCAATTTGACGAAGATGTTGTACGCGCCCGTCGTGTAATACGCTTCCACTACTTCCTCTAGAGCATTGAGCTTTTGCAAAGCTGAGTGATAATCGCGCGCCGCGTTGAGGTTAATACCAATAAAGCAGCACACGTCGTAACCGAGTTTTTTCGTATCGACAATCACTTCCGTGCCTTGAATGATGTCGGCTGACTTCATCTTTTCTATTCGAACGTGAATGGTTGCAGGGCTGACATCAAATTGCTTCGCCATTTCGGCGTAGGGCGTCCGCGCATCTTCCATTAAGGTTTTCAAAATCGCTTTGTCGAGGTCATCGAGCTTGGTGGAGTGAGCTTGCATAGTCAGCCTTGTTGAAAATAGAAAGACTATTATTGCCGCGAACGGGCGAAGACATCAATGGCGATTTGTTCGTCGCGAGTTGGGGAAACTGTTAGGTAGAGCCAGCTAAAATCCATTACACTGACGCGCACGCGTCCCTCAACACTGACCAACACCGGAGCCGATAGTGGATTTGCAACTTCTCTGCGAACACCCTGAACAGAACCAACAACTGAACGATATTGCTGCTCGCTGGGGGCTTAGCCACAGTGACACCAGTCCGTTTGCTTTGGTGCTGACGGCGCAGCGCTTGGAACTTCGCAAAACCGATGAGCCTAAATTAGGGGCGATTTATGTCGACCTGGCGGGAGGCGCCGCTGAGCATCGCCGCAAGTTTGGGGGCGGAAAAGGGCAAGCGATCGCCAAAGCGGCCGGGCTCAACAAAGGCGTGGTGCCGACAGTGCTTGATGGCACCGCTGGCCTTGGGCGAGATGCGTTTGTATTGGCCTCTTTGGGCTGTCAGGTGCAGATGGTGGAGCGTCACCCTGTGGTGGCGGCGCTACTGGATGATGGCTTAGAACGCGCCAAACAGGACCCAGAAATCGGCGTCTGGGTCAGTGAGCGAATGTCACTGCTGCACGCATCGAGCCACAACGCGCTGGAAACGCTCGCAAGTCAGCCTGATTTTGTGTGCCCTGATGTGGTCTACCTAGATCCCATGTACCCTCATCCTGAGAACAAAAAGAAAAGCGCGTTAGTGAAAAAAGAGATGCGCGTATTTCAAACGCTTGTGGGCGCCGATCACGACGCAGACGGCCTACTCACGCCAGCCCTTGCGCTGGCGACGAAAAGAGTGGTGGTCAAACGCCCCGACTACGCTGATTGGCTAGATGGTGTCAAACCGGCGATGGCGATAGAGACCAAGAAAAACCGCTTTGATGTCTATGTTAATGCAGCCATGAGCTAAGTGCCTGATTCTATTTATACTCACCACACCGTGCTTTATGGCGGTGGAAAATAACGCTTGCCAAGCCCGTCTGATGACTATATATCTTACTAAGAACTATTCGTATTCTTTTTAAGGTAAGTCGATGGCAAAGCGTTTGTGCAAGTTGAGTCGTAAACAAGTCGCACACAGTTTGGGTGAGATAGAAAAGCTCGTGGTTGAACCCAAGTTTGTCTGCCGCTCTTGTGCGCGTGCCAGTCACAGTAAACAACACTTATGCAAACCGGCGTCAATTGCGGCGGCTGCCCATACCCAGCCAACGACTCATACACCTAAAATCCTTAAGCCTCTCTCTGCGCGAGCTGAATCTGCACTATTCGCACCTCAACAAGCGGCAGTGGCTTCTGCGCCTTCAGATACGCAGAATGTCGCTCAAGCGATCGAGACAAAGCGTGAAGAGCAAAAAGCGCAAGCCGTGCAGCGCGTCATTGCGCGAGTGAAAGCACGCAAAGCTGACGTTGAGTTAAATACCCTGACGTCCGTGAATGCCTTGACGCCGGTAGTAGAGACGTTCGATTTGATGGATAAAAAGGCGTTCAAGAAAGCGAGAAAAGAGCTCAAACGTGCTTATAAGCAGCAGAAGAAGTGGCTAAAAACGCTGAAAAAACAGCAAAAACTCAGTAAAAAGCAGGCTAAACTGCAGGCCAAGTTAGACGTAATCCCCTCTTGGCCAAGCGGCTTAGCTGAGACAGAGAAGCGCCAAGCCAAGGTGCATTAAACCGAGACTAGGCGCTAGACTTTGGATTTACGCGGCGTTGGCGACACGCTTTTTCACCCAGGTTTCGTTGACCCAAAGTGAAAGGACAATAATAGCGCCGCCAATGGTCAGTCTCGTCAGGTCGACATCGCGATTCCAGATCACGATATTGACGATAAGCCCAGCGGGGACCAACGCATTATTCATCACCGCCAGCGCACCAGCATTCACCATGGTCGCGCCTTTATTCCACGCGAAATAGCCCAACCCAGACGCAATCAAGCCTAAGTAGGTCAGAACGCCCCATTGTGTTGCCGTACTTGGCAATTTCTCACTGTTGCCCATCAGCGCAAACGCGATGAGTGCCACAGCCAGCGCGCCCAAATAAAAGTAACCAAAGACCGTATGCTGTGGCAGGGCGACTTGCTGCTTTTCCATCAAGTATTTGTAGCCCACTTGGCCAATAGCAAAGCAGAGATTGGCTCCTTGCACCACCATAAAGCCAAGTAAGAAATGCTCATTGACCCCGGCAAACTTGATAAAGGCAGCGCCAGCCACTGCGATCGCCGCGGTGACCAAATACCAAGGCGAAAAGCGACCCTTGAGCAGATCGTAGATTAACGTCACGTAAATCGGCGTGAACACCGTGAACAGCAAGACTTCTGGCACAGACAGAAGCAGGAAGGATTGATAGTAAAAACAGTACATCAAGCCAAGTTGAAAGCCGCCAACGACCATCAATTTGGCAATCAGGGATTTCTTAACCCCTTTAAATTTCAGGAAAGGTAGGAAAACCAAGCTCGCTAAGGCGACGCGCATTAAAACCGAAAACCACGCGTCGACTTGGCCTGCCAAATAGACACCAATCAAGCTGAAGGAGAACGCCCACAGCAAGGTGACCGAAGAGAGATAAAACATGATTAAGACTCATTATCAAAAACTATCTAATTATTTTATCTCAATTCATCCCTTGAATCAGTCTTTTAGTGGTACAACCAACATGTCGACCGGTGAGCAATTGATCAACTGACGGGTCGAGGAGAGCAGTTTGCTCCAAAAGTCTTGATGGTGGCCACACACCACAAGATCGACGTTGAACTCTTGAATGGTATCGCAAAGCTCATTACCTAAGTCGCCACTGCCAACTAGGGTATGTTTAATGGGGAAGTTGGCGTGGTCCGCAAGGTTTTGCAATTGCTTTTGCGATGCCTCAATAGCTTGATGTTGCGTCTCCGCCAGGTTGATGTCGATGAGGCCGGTATACAACTCGGCGTAGTTGACATCAATGTGGATGAATGAGACCGCCGCGTCGAGCGGCTTGGCCAAGGAGACCGCTTTGTCTACCAGCAGTTTGCTGTCTTCAGACAGGTCGATGGCCACTAGAATGTGTTGATAGCTCATACCGAATCCTCTTATTTCGCTCGCCTAAAGTTAGATTAGCACCTCGCTGCTCAATTTTTTGCCAAGGTGATCTCATATCCACATTCACCATACAAAGTGTTATGGTGGCTAGCATGATATAGTCAGTTTAAGTTCATAGACTTAGTAGGAGTGCGAAATGCTGTCACAAGCGATGGTCGAGCAATTGAATGAGCAAATTAATCTCGAATTCTTTTCATCCAATCTATACTTACAAATGAGTGCTTGGTGTGAGGACAAAGGCTTTGAAGGCGCGGCCGAATTTTTACGCAAACACGCCGTTGAAGAGATGGAGCACATGCAGCGTTTATTCACGTATGTGAGTGAGACGGGGGCAATGCCGATTCTAGGTGCCATTGATGCACCAAAACATGAATTTGAGAGCCTAGGTGAAGTCTTTCGCGAGACCTATGAACATGAGCAAATGATTACGCAAAAAATCAACAAATTGGCTCACGTTGCGTTTACTTCTCAAGATTACTCAACATTCAACTTCTTGCAGTGGTACGTTGCAGAGCAGCACGAAGAAGAGAAGTTGTTTAAAGGGATTTTAGACAAGCTAGAACTGGTTGGTGAAGATGGTAAGGCTTTGTTCTTCATCGATAAAGACCTAGCTGCTTTAGCAAAAGAAGGTTCATCTTCTATTATGGATACCGCCGCTGAATAATTGTCAGCGAAAGATGCTCTGATGGGATCGTCTTTTCTTCGGTAACCTATGAAGATGTAGGGAGGAAAAGATGATCAATGCAGACACCATTCTATTCACGTTGATGCTTGTAACGGCGGTGAACATGGCCCGTTACCTCACTGCACTGCGTTCTCTGATATACATCATGCGCGAGGCGCATCCTCTTTTGTACCAGCAAGTCGACGGCAACGGTTTCTTTACCACGCACGGCAATATGGCCAAGCAGGTCCGCCTGTTCCATTACATCAAAAGCAAAGAGTATCACCATCATCACGATGAAGTGTTCACGGGCAAATGCGATCGCGTCAGAGAGCTGTTCATACTCACCACCTCATTGCTCGCGGTGACCTTGCTAGCAGCGTTTATTCTTTGATGATCGGCGCCTTTAAATTGGCAAGGTAGGCAATAGCCGTTAAAATAGCCACCTATTGCGAAGGATGTGCTCAGTGCACATCCTTTTTTATTGAATCATGACAGAGTTAGTAACCACCATGGCAGAGAAGTTTGATGTAGTAGTGATTGGCGCCGGTGCGGCGGGCCTGATGTGTGCCGCCCAAGCAGGAGAGCGGGGCCGTCGCGTGTTAGTGCTGGATCATGCTAAGAAACCGGGCCGAAAAATCCTCATCGCCGGGGGCGGCCGCTGCAACTTTACCAACTACGATGTGTCTGCCAAACACTACCTGTCACGCAACCCGCATTTTGTTAAATCGGCCTTGGCACAGTACACCAACTGGGACTTTATCTCGATGATCTACAAATACGGCATCGAGTTTGAAGAGCGCGATCATGGTCAGCTGTTTTGTGTCGGTGACTATGACTCCAAAGACATCGTTAAAATGCTTCTCGCCGAGTGCGATAAACCGAGTATCCAATTTCGCTACCAGCAAGCCGTTGACAACATCGAGCAGCAAGCCAATGGCTTTTCTCTGACGACCAATGGCCATGCGATTGAGTGCGAATCCCTCGTCATCGCCACCGGCGGTCTGTCGATGCCTAAGCTTGGCGCAACCCCCTTTGGTTACAAAGTGGCAGAGCAGTTTGGCCTTGAGGTCCTTCCGACCAGTGCGGCCTTGGTGCCGTTTACGCTGCATAAAGAAGACAAAGACGATTTTTCTGAGCTGTCAGGGATTGCGATTCCGGTTGAAATCACCGCTAAAAACAACACCAAATTCAAAGAGGCGCTGCTGTTTACCCACCGTGGTCTGTCTGGCCCGTCGGTATTGCAAATCTCCTCCTACTGGACCCCGGGCGAAGCGGTTGAAGTGAACCTGGTGCCCGATGTCGATGTGCAAGCTTTGCTAACGCGCTCATTGGAAAAACACCCTAATCAAACCTTGAAAAACACCTTAGCGAAAGTGCTCCCCAAGCGACTGGTTGAAGTGCTGATCGAGCGCAAAACCCTTGAAGACAAACCGCTAAAGCAATTTAGCAGCAAGGCTCTGGAAGACGTGGCTAACACGTTAGAGCATTGGAGCATTGCCCCCAATGGGACAGAAGGTTACCGCACCGCCGAGGTCACCCTAGGCGGCGTCAATACCGATCACTTATCGTCGAAAACCATGGAGTGCAAAGCGATCAAAGGCCTCTACTTTATCGGCGAAGTCGTCGACGTCACCGGCTGGCTAGGGGGCTACAATTTCCAGTGGTGCTGGAGCTCCGGTTATGTAGCGGGGCAGTGGGTTTAATCTCGCGCCCATTGCGCTTTCTTTTTCCACTTCACCTGTTGAATAACGAGCCCGGCAATGATCAACACAAGACCGATGAGAGTGCTTGGGTGAATGGCTTCGCCGATGATGGTCGCCAGTAAGATCAAAGAGATAAATGGCGAGGCGAAGATGAGGTTACTGATTCTCGCGGTATTGTGAGTGGATTTTAAGGCGCTGAGCCACAAGACGAAGGTAACGCCCATTTCAAACAGTCCGACATAGCTGACCGCCAGCCAACCTTGAGGAGAAATGGCGGCAAAGCTAGCTCCTTCCCACCACGTCAGCCCAAGAGCGAAAGGGATCGCGACGAGAAAACCGAGCAACACGCCGACCACAGGGTCGGCTTTGTTTTTGGTGTTTAAGATCCAATACCCTGCCCACAGCAGCGTTGAGAGCAACGCCAGCCCAACCCCTAGCGGGCTATCAAAATCGAGCGCCAATACGTTGCCTTTGGTGGCGATAACAATGACGCCGAGGTAGCTCAAACAGCACGCGACCCAATCTTGCTTACGGATGGCTTGACCTAAAAATACCGCCGCCATTAGGGTGAGGGTGATTGCCCAGCTGTAGTTAATCGCCTGCGCTTGTGAGGCAGGCAGGAGATCGTAGGCTTTAAACAAAATGATGTAATACGCCAGCGGGTTGATGATCCCCAGTAATAGGTAATAGCCCGGATTGGCGGTCAAGGTGGTCACTAGAGTATTGAGCTTGCCTTGCACGGCGCAGATGAGGGTTAAGGCGAGGGCAGAGACGATACTGGCGACCGTCAACATCTGGATCGGAGTAAACTCAGCTAAGGTTAATTTAAACGCGGTGGCTACTGTCGACCAGAGCAAAACAGCAGACAAACCAAAGCCCAGCGCGCGGCGCTCATTCATAGTAAGCCTAAAAAACGGTGAAGTGATGCGCTAGTCTAACGGTAGGCCAATTGCCCTACAAACTGGACATTTATCCAGTAGTGAAATACCATCAAATGACTTGAATTTGATGAATGTACGCCGCTCATGCAATGGATTTTTGATAACGCTTCTCTTCTTATCACCGCGGCTGGCAGCGCCGTCACCAGTGGCGTCGTCGTCGGTTGGTGGGTCACCCAGAAAATGCGCTTGCAACAGCAATTGCTCAGCGCCAAGCTTGATACTCAGCAACAACTTTCACACAGTGAAATCACCCAGTTAAAAAACGCCTTAGCGGAGGCCGAGCAAGAGCTGGAAGCGTTGGATGCAGCGCGGGACAAAGCGGCATTTGAGCTCAAGCAGTCTCACGGCAAGTTGATGGCGGTGCTAGAGAAGCTGCGTTACTTTGACAGCGTTAAGCAAGAGCGTCAGCAATACCTCGACGAACTTGGACTAATGCGAGATGAAAATGCGCAGCTCGAAGCGACCTTGAGAGAGCAAGAAGCTCGTCATGAGCAGATCACCCAAGCTAATCAAGAGAAACTCGCCCTGCTCGAGAAAGCCGAAGAGCGGCTAAAACAGCAGTTTGAACACCTCGCCAGTCAGCTGTTTGATGAGAAAACGGCGCGCGTTGATCAGCAAAATAAACAGAGTTTGGATGCCTTACTGTCGCCGCTCAAAGAGCAGTTGGAAGGGTTTCGCAAGCAAGTCAATGACAGCTTTACTGTGGAAGCCAAAGAGCGCCACACCTTAGTGCATGAGCTGAAGAACTTGCAGCGCCTCAACGAGCAGATGGCCAAAGAGGCGCTCAACCTAACCCAAGCGCTCAAAGGTGACAACAAGCAGCAAGGCAACTGGGGTGAGGTGGTACTGGCGAGAGTATTGGCTGAGTCTGGCCTAAGGGAAGGGCATGAGTACCACACCCAAGTGAATCTGCAAAACGAGGCGGGTAAGCGTTATCAGCCAGATGTGGTTGTGCATTTGCCCAATGATAAGCAGGTGGTGATTGACGCCAAAATGGCGCTGGTCGCCTATGAGCGCTACTTTAATGCCGAGACCGATCAGCAGCGTGACAAGGCCTTAGGTGAGCACTTACTCGCTATTCGCAGCCATATCAAAGGGCTTTCACACAAGGATTATCATCAACTCAAAGGCATTCAGAGCTTGGATTATGTGTTGATGTTTATCCCCGTCGAGCCTGCCTTCCAAGTAGCGATTTCCTCCGACCCTAGCTTGGTCAAAGATGCGATGGAGCACAATATCATTCTCGTCAGCCCGACCACCTTGCTGGTGGCACTGCGCACCATCGATAACTTGTGGCGCAACGAAAGACAGAGCCAAAACGCGAAAATCATCGCACAGCGAGCCAGTAAGCTCTACGACAAACTGCGCCTGTTCGTTGATGATATGGAGAGCCTCGGCGGCGCATTAGATAAGGCCAATCAAAACTACCAAGGTGCCATGAATAAACTAGTGACTGGGCGCGGCAACGTGATTCGACAAGCGGAGAGCTTTAAGCAATTAGGGGTGGAGGTCAAACGACCAATCTCGATGAATTTGGTGGAACTGGCGGAGCAAGAAACGCTGCCAGAATCACAGCTTAGCGGTGAAAATGACCACTTACTTGAAAGACATCCGGCTGAGGATAAAGTAAACTAATCGCCCGCAGTGCTTTGGCCGTATTGAATAGAGAGCACTGTTAAAAGAGGAATCATAATGACGGATATTAGTGTGCAATCGACGACAGCTCTAGAATCTCAGCAAGACGCAGAAACGACCCACTTCGGTTTTACCACGGTAGCGAAAGAGGAAAAAGTCACCAAGGTAGCGGAAGTGTTTCACTCAGTGGCCGCCAAATACGACATTATGAATGACCTGATGTCGGGAGGCATTCACCGCTTGTGGAAGCGCTTTACCATCGATTGCAGCGGTGCCCGTCCTGGACAACGCATCCTCGACTTAGGAGGTGGCACCGGCGATTTGACGGCGAAGTTCTCTCGTATTGTTGGCGACAAAGGCCACGTCGTACTCGCTGACATCAATAACTCGATGCTCAATGTCGGGCGTGACAAACTGCGCGATATCGGCATTGTGGGCAATGTGCACTATGTTCAAGCGAACGCTGAAGAGCTGCCGTTTCCCGATGACTACTTTGACGCGATTACGATCAGCTTCTGTCTGCGTAACGTAACCGATAAAGACAAAGCTCTGCGTTCGATGTACCGTGTACTGAAACCCGGCGGTCGCCTATTGGTGCTGGAGTTTTCCAAACCTGTCTTTGACCCACTCTCTAAAGTCTACGATGCGTATTCGTTCCACTTGCTGCCGAAAATGGGTGAGCTGGTGGCCAATGATGCAGAAAGCTACCGCTACTTGGCGGAATCCATTCGCATGCACCCTGACCAAGAGACGTTAAAAGGGATGATGGACAACGCGGGCTTTGAAAATACGCGTTACTACAACCTAACGGGCGGCATTGTCGCCTTGCACCGCGGCTACAAGTTCTAAAGGAGCCGAGCATGCCTTTTGAGCCTATGATGACGGCGGTCATCGAAACGTCACTCAATACTCTCATTCAAGATGATCCTGATCTGGTGCGCCGACTGGCGCGACTGAAAGGTCAGGTCATTCAAGTGCATCTCAAAGAGTTCGATAAGCGCTTAACCTTCGTTTTCAGTCAACAAGTCGATGTGTTAGCCCACTACGAAGGCACACCCGATTGCACCTTATCCCTCAATGTGTCGGTATTACCTGAGCTGAAAGATCAATCCAATATCACCAAACTCATCAAGCAGGATAAGTTGGATCTGGATGGCGACATCCAACTGGCGCAGAGCTTTTCGCAATTGATCACCCAATGCAAACCCGATATTGAAGAGTGGATCTCGCGTGTCACCGGAGACGTTGTGGCGCACACCTTAGTGCAAGGCGTGACGCAGATTGGCCAGTTCGCCCGCACTCAGCTTCGTCACCAGCAAGATTACCTTGCGCAAGTGGTCACCGAAGAGTGGCGTTTGGCGCCGCCGCCGTTAGAAGTGGCGCATTTCTGCGATCAAGTGGATGAGATCAAGAGCCAAGCGGCGCGAGTGGAAGCGAAACTGAATCAACTACTGGAGCGAGTATGACGTTAGCGGAGCTAAAACGCCTCTACCGCATCATCAAGGTGCAGCTCGAATATGGATTGGATGAGCTAGCGCCCAATCATCAACTCGCCAAAGCGCCGTTATTGGCACGAAAGGGTCTGTTTTGGATTCGTAATCAGCATCCGGACAAAACCTTAGGCGAGCGACTGCGTCTCGCACTGCAAGAACTTGGACCGGTGTGGATCAAGTTTGGCCAGATGATGTCCACTCGGCGCGATCTGTTTCCTCCTCATATCGCCGATCCTCTTGCCCTATTGCAAGATCAAGTGTCCCCCTTTGACGGCCAACTGGCTAAGCAGACCATCGAACAGGCATTGGGCGGTCTAATCGAAACCTGGTTTGACGAGTTTGATATTGAGCCGCTGGCGTCCGCATCGATTGCACAGGTGCACACGGCGAAACTCAAGTCGACGCAACAAGAAGTGGTGCTAAAAGTCATTCGGCCCGATATTCGACCGGTGATCGATGCCGATCTTAAACTCATGTACCGAATGGCGCGCATTGTCGCCAAGATGATGCCAGAGGCAAGACGCCTCAAACCCGTCGAGGTGGTGCGCGAGTACGAGAAAACCTTGCTCGATGAGCTGGACTTGCGCCGAGAAGCGGCGAATGCCATCCAGCTGAGACGTAACTTCGACAACAGTGAATCGCTGTACGTGCCTGAAGTTTTTACTGATTTCAGTAATAAAACTGTCATGGTTTCTGAGCGAATATATGGCATCCAAGTGTCGGACATCGAGGGCTTGGTCGCCAATGGCACCAACATGAAGCTGCTGGCCGAGCGTGGAGTCAGCGTGTTTTTCACTCAGGTCTTCCGCGACAGTTTTTTCCACGCGGACATGCATCCGGGTAACGTCTTTGTCGAACGTGAGCACCCAGAGAATCCGCGTTGGATCGGGTTAGATTGTGGCATTGTTGGCACACTCAATAGCGAAGACAAACGCTATCTTGCGGAAAACTTTCTGGCGTTTTTCAATCGAGACTATCGCCGCGTCGCCGAATTGCATGTCGAGTCGGGATGGGTTCCACGTGAAACCAATATTGATGAGTTTGAATTTGCCATTCGTATCGTGTGTGAGCCGATTTTCGCCAAACCTCTGTGTGAGATCTCGTTTGGTCATGTGTTGTTGAACCTATTTAACACCGCAAGACGCTTCCATATGGAAGTGCAACCTCAGTTGGTGTTGTTGCAAAAGACGCTGCTGTATGTGGAAGGACTGGGTCGTCAACTCTACCCTCAGTTGGATCTGTGGGAGACGGCCAAACCGTTCCTCGAAGAGTGGATGATGAACCAAGTCGGGCCAAAAGCGGTGATCAATGCGGTGAAAGATCGCGCGCCGTTTTGGGCGGAAAAGCTGCCTGAGTTGCCAGAGCTTCTCTACGACAGCCTGCGCCAAGGCAAGATGATGAATCAGCGTATCGATCAACTCTATCAAGGGTATCGTCAGTCGAAGCGTCAGCAAGCGACAGGGAAATTTTTGTTTGGTGTTGGCGCAACATTAGTCGTATGCTCGGCAATATTGGTCAACACTCCGTATGAGCAACTGTCTATGGTTAGCGCCTTAGGTGGCGTCACATTTTGGTTGCTTAGTTGGCGAGCTTACCGTCGTTAGGCGGTAAACTTAAGAATTCAACAGTTAGACCCGAGGTAAAAAGAATGGGTGGTATTAGTATTTGGCAACTGCTTATCATTGCTGTGATTGTGGTACTTCTATTTGGTACGAAGAAACTGCGTGGCATTGGTGGCGATTTAGGTAGTGCGGTAAAAGGCTTTAAGAAAGCGATGAACGACGAAGAGCCTGCAAAGAAAGACGCCGACTTTGAGCCAAAAAACATCGAGCAACAGCAGAAAACAGACGCCACTGCTGACACTAAAAAAGACAAAGAGCAGGCATAACTCGTGTTTGATATCGGTTTCTGGGAACTGGTATTGATCTCTGTGGTGGGGCTGGTGGTTCTCGGCCCTGAGCGATTGCCGCATGCGATTCGCAGTGTCACTCGCTTTGTCGGTGCGGCCAAGAATATGGCGAACAGCGTCAAAGACGAATTGTCCCATGAGCTCAAGGTGCAAGAGCTGCAAGAGAATTTGCGTAAAGCTGAGCAGATGGGCATGGAAGATCTCTCGCCAGAGTTGAAATCCTCCGTTGACCAGTTAAAGCAAGCCGCGCAAGACGTGCAGCGCCCTTATGCCAAGAAAAGCGACGAGCCTGCCAAGACTGAGCCATCTGAAGAGGCAGCGTCAAAAGCGCCTTCCGCCGACGCCACAGAGTCTTTGCATGTTGCCCCGGCTACAACAGATAAAAAGCCTGAGTAGTTCACCACTCTGATTATTGAGGGGCAGCCAATCGCTGCTCCTTTTGATTCCCAATAGTTGAGGTCTTCATGTCTTCTGTTGAGCAGACACAACCTTTGATTAGCCACCTTCTCGAACTGAGAAACCGCTTGCTGCGCGCACTCGTGGCGGTATTGGTGGTGTTTGTTGGTTTGATTTACTTTGCCAACGACATTTACGAATTTGTCTCAGCGCCTTTGGTGGAGCGCCTGCCTGAAGGGGCGACGATGATCGCCACCGATGTGGCGTCGCCGTTTTTTACTCCGCTCAAACTCACCCTAATTGCATCCATCTTTATTGCGGTGCCTTTCATCTTGTACCAAGTGTGGGCGTTTGTGGCGCCGGGTCTTTACAAGCATGAACGTCGATTGATCATGCCGCTGATGTTCTCCAGCTCACTGCTATTTTACTGTGGTGTGGCGTTTGCGTACTTTGTCGTGTTCCCGTTAGTGTTTGGCTTCTTTACCGCGATTTCACTCGGTGGCGTTGAGTTTGCGACGGATATTTCCAGCTATCTGGATTTCGTGTTAGCTCTCTTCTTGGCTTTTGGTATCGCCTTTGAAGTGCCAGTGGCGATCATCTTGCTGTGTTGGACGGGCGCAACCAATCCTAAAAGCCTCAGCGAGAAGCGCCCGTATATTGTGGTCGGCGCGTTTGTGGTGGGGATGATGCTGACACCGCCAGACATGATTTCTCAGACCTTGCTCGCCATACCCATGTGTTTGTTGTTTGAAGTCGGCCTGTTTTTCGCCCGTTTTTATGTGCGCAAAGAGGATGAACAGAGCGAGTAGTCGCTGATATGGAAAAGGCTTGCCGATGGGCAAGCCTTTTTTATAGAGTCCAATATCTTGGTACTAAAGAGTCGAGGGGAACACGCGTTGCTCGCTATAGCCTAAACAAAGCCTTGGCATTGTCGGTAGTAATCGCGTCTACTTCCTCGACCGAGATATCGCGAAGGCTGGCGACACGCTGCGCAACCAAATGGGTGTAGGCAGGCTCATTGCGCTTACCGCGATGAGGCACAGGTGCGAGGTAAGGGCAGTCGGTTTCCAGAATCACTTTACTCATATCCAAATATGGGATGACGTTATCCATCCCACCATTTTTAAAGGTGGAGACGCCACCAAGGCCAAGGTGAAAACCCAACTCATTAATTGCCTTGGCTTCCTCGAGACTACCGCCAAAACAGTGAAAAACCCCGCTGAGGGAACCGTCTTGCTCTTTTTCAAGCAGAGTGAGGGTCTCTTGTATGGAGTCACGCGTGTGAATCACCACCGGTAGATCCATTGCTTTGGCCCATTGCAGTTGCGTGACAAACGCGTGTTCTTGTTCGGCGCGATAGGTTTTGTCCCAATAGAGATCGATGCCAATTTCGCCTACGGCGATGAACGCATGTTGACTAAACCAGGCATGAATTTGCGCAAGGGTTTGCTCAACATTGCCATCGACGTAGCAAGGGTGGAGCCCCATCATCGAGCGGCACACATCGGGAAACTGACGCTCCGTGGCCAACATAGGGCCAATAGACTCAAGGTCGATGTTAGGTAATAAGATACGGTCTATGCCTTGTTCCAATGCGCGGGCCACCACGGCGTCGCGATCGCCATCAAACTCACTAGCGTAGATATGGGCATGGGTGTCGATCATGGGATGTGTCTCTGGATAAAACGTCAATGGAGCCAGTATACCTGTCTGAGTAGAAGATGCAGCAAATGGCGCCAATCTGTCTAGGTCGTATTTTGCGTGATTTTTTCGCCTTGTTGGCTGGTGCAAGAGAGCGGGAGTGATATGATGCGACACAAGCACTTTCACCACACAAGGAGAATCGAGTGTCAGTTTCTATCCAAGGTCAGTTTCCTGACCGTCGCATGCGTCGTATGCGTAAGCATGATTTCAGTCGTCGCCTTATGGCAGAAAATCAACTTTCAGTGAATGATCTGATTTATCCCATGTTTATTTTGATGGGCAAAGATCGCCGCGAAACTGTCGATTCGATGCCGGGTATTGAGCGTCTTTCCATTGATTTAATGTTAGAAGAGGCGCAATACCTCGCGCAGCTTGGTGTCCCTGCCATTGCGCTGTTTCCTGTGGTGAACCAAGATGCCAAAAGCTTGTGCGCGGCAGAAGCGTACAACTCAGAGGGCTTAGTTCAGCGTGCCGTTCGTTCGCTCAAAGAGCATGTGCCAGAGATGGGGGTGATCACCGATGTGGCGCTCGACCCGTTCACCACCCACGGTCAAGATGGCATCATTGATGACGAAGGTTACGTACTCAATGATGAAACCACTAAGGTATTGGTCAAGCAGGCATTATCGCACGCCGAAGCCGGGGCGGATGTGGTCGCGCCTTCTGACATGATGGATGGCCGCATTGGTGCGATTCGTGAAGCGCTAGAGCAAGCGGGTCACATCAATACCCAAATCATGGCCTATTCGGCGAAATACGCCTCTTGTTACTACGGCCCGTTCCGCGATGCGGTCGGCTCGGCGAGTAACCTTAAAGGCGGCAACAAAAAGAACTACCAAATGGACCCGGCCAACAGTGATGAAGCCATTCATGAAGTGGCGATGGATATCAACGAAGGCGCCGATATGGTGATGGTGAAGCCGGGCATGCCGTATCTGGATGTGGTTCGCCGAGTGAAATCTGAGTTGCAAGTGCCGACGTTTGCTTATCAAGTTTCCGGTGAATACGCGATGCACAAAGCGGCGTTTGCCAATGGCTGGCTTAAAGAGCGCGACACCGTGATGGAATCCCTGCTGTGCTTTAAACGGGCGGGGGCTGATGGCATTTTGACCTACTTTGCCAAAGATGTGGCGCAATGGTTGGCACAGGAGCAGGCGCAAGCGGCGACGTTTTTAAAGCAAGAGTAAGCGAAGCGACAATACTGAGGTCGGCGCATGCCGGCCTTTTTCTTTATTAACCTAACACAGAGAAGAGATCGCAATGAGTGTGCAGTATCGTGAAGGCACGTTAGAAGAGTGTGTCGAGGTGGTCAACCAAATCAATGAATTTGCTCAAAAAGAAACGGTTGAGAGCTTGGCGGCGAGATTGAAAGGGCGCCGCTACTTGATTCAAGTGGCGCAAGAAGGGGAGCAGTTGCTCGGTTTCAAAATTGGCTACGAGCTCGATGGTGACACATTCTACAGCTGGTTTGGCGGCGTATCGCCGTTAGCGCGCAATAAAGGCGTGGCGCAAACGCTGCTCGACGTACAAGAGGCGTGGGTGGCGAAGCAGGGCTATCTGCGCTTGAAAGTGAAATCTCGCAACCAATTTCCAGCCATGCTGAGATTGCTATTGCGCAATGGCTATCTGATCGAACACTTTGAAGAAAAAGCACCATTAATCGAGTCGCGCATTCATTTTGTAAAGACGATGTGAGTTGTCATAAAAATTAAATGAGATTTTTTCTCATTTAACTATTGACGGGATAAATGAGAATGGTTATTGTTTATCTCGTCTTAGGGAATGAGAGAAGTTCACAAGGACGTGGTAGAACCGGATTCGTTATGGAAAAGGTGATGCCAGACTCTAACGAACTTGCACACGTTTCTTTTGACACGACATTGCTCACATTGCTTCCAGTGTAATTTATAGCTTTACGGCAAAGTGTGATTCGCATGAACATGCTTTGACCTTTTCTGCTAGGCGACATCCTCACGATGTCGCTTTTTTTATGCCTGCTATTTAAGGTGAATAAAAGGACACCAGGTGTCTTTTCCACAGTTGAAGATCTCAAAAAGATCGATCTTTGCATGATCGATCTTGGTTATTTTTATTGTATTACAATGGTTTAAGATCTTGTTCGGCATCATTTTGTCAAATTTCACATCGCAGTGGAAAATAGTATAAACAGACTTATCCACAGCGTGGGCAAGAGAAGAGGCGATCACCAACACGCTGTGTGATCGCGATTCCTCGACAGAACATGGATTCACTGCTTGAGTCATGGCATCCTAAGCAGAAATTTGGACAGGCAGATAACAAACTATGGCTCGTATCCCAGACAACCCTTTGATCTTAATTGATGGCTCTTCTTACCTTTATCGCGCATTTCATGCTTACCCCGGCACGATGAGTAACGGGGAGATCCCAACCAACGCCGTTTATGGTGTGGTGAACATGCTGCGCAGTATGATGCGTCAATTTGCCAGTGATCGTATCGCGGTGGTCTTTGATGCGAAAGGCAAAACGTTTCGCGATGATCTGTACGCCGAGTACAAGGCCAATCGTCCGCCTATGCCGGATGATCTGCGTTGCCAAATCGAGCCTTTGCACAATGTGATTCGTGCTATGGGGCTTCCTTTAATTTGTGTGCCGGGCGTGGAAGCGGATGACGTGATCGGTACGCTGGCGCATCAAGCGTCTCAAGCGGGTATGCCGGTGTTGATCAGCACCGGTGATAAAGACATGGCTCAGCTGGTGGATGACAACGTGACCCTCATCAACACCATGACTAACGTTGTGATGGACAGAGAAGGGGTGGTGGAGAAGTTCGGAATTGGCCCTGAGCTGATTATCGACTACCTCGCACTGATGGGCGATAAAGTCGATAACATTCCTGGTGTCCCTGGCGTGGGTGACAAAACCGCGACAGCTTTGCTACAAGGCATTGGGGGGTTAGACAAGCTGTACCAACAGTTGGATGACATTGCCGCGCTCGGTTTCCGTGGCTCGAAAACCATGGCGAAAAAGCTGCTAGATAACAAAGACAATGCCTACCTTTCCTACGAGCTGGCGACGATTAAGCTCGACGTTGATCTCGAAGAGAGTTTAGACGCGTTGGTGAAGTCTGTGCCGAATAAGGATGAGCTGGTCAAACTCTATGGAGAACTGGCGTTTAAATCTTGGCTCAATGAGCTGCTCGAAGGCGGCACGGGCGTAGTGGAAGCGAATGAGAAATCCGGGCAACGTGAAGTCAGCTCGTCAGCCAAAGCGCCGGAGCTCAATGTCGCCGCAGCGAGCATCGATCGCAGCCAGTATGAAACCATTTTGGATGAAGCGCAGTTCGCTAAGTGGCTAGACGCTCTACGCGAAGCCAAGGTGTTTGCGTTCGATACGGAAACCGACAGCCTCGATTACATGGTGGCGAATTTAGTGGGTGTCTCTTTTGCGACCGAAGAAGGTGTCGCGGCGTATGTGCCTGTCGCGCATGACTATCTTGATGCGCCGGCTCAGCTTGACCGAGATTGGGTA
This sequence comes from Vibrio sp. R10-SG-ISO4, assembly GCF_059834135.1. Taxonomy (NCBI): domain Bacteria; kingdom Pseudomonadati; phylum Pseudomonadota; class Gammaproteobacteria; order Vibrionales; family Vibrionaceae; genus Vibrio; species Vibrio sp. R10-SG-ISO4. The sequence goes on along the minus strand of NZ_JCBDHJ010000024.1, from coordinate 50,261 downwards.
CTCGCACAGCTCAAGCCTTTACTCGAAGATGAATCGCAAGCCAAAGTTGGCCAGAACTTAAAATACGATGCGAGTGTGTTGGCGCGTTATGGCATCGACATGAAAGGCATCAAACATGACACCATGTTGGCGTCTTATGTCTACAACAGTGTCGGCGGTAAGCATGACATGGACAGCCTCGCGCTGCGCTTTTTGCAACACAGCTGCATCTCGTTTGAGCAGATCGCGGGTAAAGGCAAAAAGCAGCTGACGTTTAACCAAATTGAACTGGACCAAGCGGCGCCTTATGCCGCAGAAGATGCGGATGTCACCTTGCGTCTGCACAATCGCTTGATGGAAAACATCGAGCAAGACGACAAGCTAAAGTCGGTCTATGAAACCATCGAGATGCCGCTCGTACCTGTTCTATCGAGAATTGAGCGCACCGGTGTCTTGATTGATGACATGAAGCTGGCCGCGCAGTCTCAAGAGATCGCAAAGCGTCTTGATGAGCTTGAACAAAAAGCCTACGAGGTGGCAGAGCAAGAGTTCAATATGAACTCGCCTAAACAGCTGCAAGCGATTCTGTTTGAGAAAATGGGATTACCTGTGGTGAAGAAGACACCATCGGGTACACCATCGACCAACGAAGAGGTGCTGCAAGAGCTCGCGCTAGATTATCCACTGCCGAAGCTTATCTTAGAGTATCGCGGTTTGGCGAAGCTTAAATCTACCTACACCGATAAGCTGCCTAAGATGATCAATCCTGAAACGGGCCGAGTACACACCTCGTACCATCAAGCTGTCACGGCGACAGGGCGTTTGTCTTCAACCGATCCGAACTTACAAAACATCCCGATTCGTAACGAAGAGGGACGCCGTATTCGCCAAGCGTTCGTCGCGCCGCACGGCTACAAAATCATGGCGGTCGACTACTCGCAAATTGAACTGCGCATTATGGCGCACTTGTCAGGCGATAAAGCGTTACTTGATGCCTTCCAACAAGGTAAAGACATCCACGCTGCGACCGCCGCTGAAATCATTGGCGTCGATATCGAGCAAGTGACCAGTGAGCAGCGTCGCCGAGCGAAAGCCGTCAACTTTGGCCTGATCTATGGGATGAGTGCATTTGGTTTGGCCAAGCAGCTAGGGATCCCTCGTGGTGAAGCGCAGCAATACATGGATACCTATTTCGAGCGCTACCCAGGCGTTATGCAGTATATGGAAGACACGCGCAGCACAGCGGCTGAGCTAGGTTATGTGGAAACCTTGTTTGGTCGACGCTTGCACCTTCCTGAGATCACATCACGCAACGGTATGCGCCGAAAAGCAGCAGAGCGAGCCGCGATCAATGCACCAATGCAGGGCACGGCCGCCGACATCATCAAGAAAGCGATGCTGGTTGTCGATGAGTGGATTCAAAACGAAGGCCAAGGCCGAGTGAAATTATTGATGCAAGTGCATGATGAACTGGTGTTTGAGGTCGAAGAGTCATCGTTAGCCGAAATTGAAAGTAAAGTACAAGAATTGATGGAATCGGCTGCACAATTAGATGTCCCTCTGATCGCCGAAGTGGGGCATGGTGACAACTGGGATCAGGCACACTAAGCATAATTTGCACTAAATTGGTGAAATAAGTTGAGTCAGCGCACAAACGCTGACTTTTTTTTGCCTCTAAATAAGATCCGGCATAGCTATATTAAATGTTGCTTAATAAAACTTTAATGAAAAAAAATTACAAAAAAGGTTTCACTTTCTGACCAATTGTTGTACATTAAGAGGCGTAGGGTACAGAGGTAAGATGTTCTATCTTTCAGACCTTTTGTTTCACGTTATTGGATTAGGCTGATTCAGCCGCCCCAGTCAGTTTTTGACTGGGGCGTTTTTTATTGTGCGAAAGAAAAGTCCAAACAATTCAGCATCCTGCCTAAAAGCACGCCTTATTCGCTATTCCGTTCACTTGGCTTATCGCCTGTCAGCTGATTTCATTCGTTTTGTTTTCTTTTCATCAAATGTAGCAAAACACCAATCACACTTTGGTTATTTTGACTCAGAAATCATGTGTGTAGGTGTGCATATTTTTCGTTGTTTTTATTCCTAAGTGATTGTAATTATAGGGATATTTGGTTTTTTATTTGTGCTGTGACTTCAGTAGTAGGGCGATTGCATTTTAGCGGGCTTGGCTTATGCTAGGCGCATAATAATTATTACCAGTTATTTCTCTCCCGTTTCCCTGCCAGGATGGTGGGGATTTTTGTTTCTGGCGTGAATGTTTTTATTGTTTCGCTGGCGAACGAATCGCACCTCACGTTCAGCGCTTCTATTGAGACAGAAAAAAGGCCCTATCGATGGATAGAGCCTATTCATTAGGTATCTCATTGGATATGAGTGGGATGAACGCTTTAGGCGTTAGGATCTGACGGTTGTTCGTCGGCTGACTCGTCAGAGGAGGTCGCTTCCTCTTCTGCGAGCACCTCAAGCGCGCTCTCGGCAAAGGCTGGGGCAAACCACTCATCGAGTTTATTGCGCAGCACATCGACGCCCAGTCCTTTCAATGAGGAGAAGGCGGCGACGCTGACATCACCACCAAAGCCAAGGGCGGCTTCGCGGATCTTCAATACGGCCGCTTTACGCGCGCCACTTTTCAGTTTGTCCGCTTTGGTCAACAATACTTGGACAGGAATGCCGCAATCGACCGCCCAGTAGATCAGTTGTTGGTCGAGATCTTTCATTGGGTGACGAATATCCATCAGTACCACTAACCCTTTCAAGCATTGACGCTTTTGTAGGTATTCACCGAGGGATTTCTGCCACTTTTTTTTCATCTCAAGTGGGACTTGGGCAAAACCATAGCCCGGCAAGTCGACAATGTGACAACCGTCTGCAACCTTAAATAGGTTAATCAGCTGAGTACGGCCAGGTGTTTTACTCGTCTTCGCCAAGCTCTTTTGGTTGGTCAGTCGATTGAGCGAGCTGGACTTGCCCGCATTGGAACGTCCTGCGAACGCAACTTCGATGCCTTCATCTTCTGGCATATGACGAATATCAGGTGCACTGGTGATGAAATGCGTGTTTTGATAATGAATTTTTACGCTCACTGTTAACTCCATCTCGACTTTGTGTAGTCGATTGATTACTTTTTTGTGAAATTGTGTAAAATAACCGTGCTCGGCATAAGGTCGCCTATTGTACCATGAGTGGCAACGCAGAGTGGTACTGGAAGCTTGATAATTATAATGGAATGTCATGAAGAAATTAGCGCTAATCTTGAGTCTTTTAGCCAGCTGCTCTGTGTGGGCCCAAGGCAGCATCGAAGCTGGTAAAGCAAAATCTCAAACGTGTGTTGCCTGCCATGGTGCTGATGGCAACAGTCAACTCGCCATGTACCCGAAATTGGCAGGTCAGCATGCTAAATATATCGAAAAGCAGCTAAAAGACCTGAAACTGGGTATGACCAGCAATGGCCAGCAAGGCCGTATGGACCCTGTGATGAGTGGCATGGCGATGCCATTGTCAGAGCAGGACATGCAAGATCTTGCGGCGTACTACGCTTCTCTGCCTATTTCGCACAACACCACACCTGAAAACGTGGTGGAGAAAGGCAAAACCCTTTACACCGCTGGTGATGCAGAGCGCGGTTTGACGGCGTGTATCGCTTGTCACGGCCCGCGTGGTAACGGTACTGAACTGTCTGGATTCCCTAAGATCTCCGGTCAGCACGCCGATTACATTAAATCCCAATTACTAAAATTCCGTGACGGCACACGCGCCAATGACATGAATGCCATGATGCGTGATATTGCGAAGAAGTTAACGGATGATGATATCGAAACCCTATCCAAATACGTAGGCGGTCTGCACTGATCACCTCAGCCTGTTCGAGCATCGCAGTAGAGAAACAGCCCAAGCCGATCGGTTTGGGCTGTTTCGTTTGAGCTCGATCACACCCCGTTTTTCTGCTCGATATGCCATCTCGCTATCGATGTTGTGAGACATTGGCTATATCGAATGACGCAATTCAGACGGACAATTCGCTAACCTAATGAAAAATAAAGAGTGGAAAACAAGAGCGAAAAAAAAGTGCAATAAAAGTCTGAGCCGGATTGTCTGAGCGAATCATTGCGGTAAAGTGAACACATCGGCAGGGTGCTGAATCAGGATCATAGACCAAGATGGTCTCCACGGATGCGAGTAACGGAAACTCGGCAGTTGATATGGAAAGGGTAGGCAGGATGCCTGCTGGATAAGGATGATCGACTTGTCTGATGGTTTAGACAGCGAAAGGGATCAGGCTCAGGATGAGCTCAGTGACGGGACGTCGCCAACGGAAAGCCAAAATTCACTCGGACAGTGAAAAACAACACCTTTTGCAGGGAAAGCACCAAAAACAAAAGGACATTTGATGCATTGATATCGATGCAACACAGTTTCGCCGTCAGGCATTTAGAAAGCGATAGGGTTCCTATCGCTTTTTTTATCTCTTCTGCATCGCGACATACTCGCCATTTCTTTTCTTTCACTCATAGAGAATATTTTCATCAATTGATGGGAATTTGTACAATAGCCCTCCACTCTAGGTCGAGTTTCTGGTATGTTTCGCATCCCTGTTTGAGGATGTCATTATGGAACCTTGTCCCCTTTGTCACAGTGTGGATACCCACGCGTATGTTTCTGATAAACGTCGTGACTATTTACAGTGCGCGCAGTGCCAGTTGGTGTTTGTACCGGCTTTGCAAAGGTTGGATGCGGCGACAGAAAAAGCCCACTATGATCAACATGAGAACTCGCCCAGCGATGTCGGTTACCGACGCTTTTTATCGCGCGTGGCTGACCCCATGTTACACAGAGTGGCGCCCCATTCTCACGGGTTAGATTTTGGTTGTGGCCCTGGCCCGACATTGTCATTGATGATGGAGGAGCAGGGACACACGATGAGTGTGTATGATCTCTACTATTATCCAGATGTGACGGTATTAGAGAGACAATACGACTTCATCACCTCCACCGAAGTGATCGAGCATTTGTATCAGCCCGACATCGTGTGGAAGCAATGGTTAAATTTGGTTAAGCCTGGTGGCTGGATAGGGTTGATGACGAAGATGGTCATCGATGTCGACGCGTTTGCAAACTGGCACTACAAGAATGATCCCACCCATGTGATCTTCTTTAGTCGTGCGACGTTTGCCTACTTGGCAGAGCGGGATCAGCTCGAGCTAGAATTTATTGGAAATGATGTAATTTTACTGAGGAAACCCCAGTAATGAGCCGTAGTAAAAAAGCCCGATCAGGTGGCAATGGTGACCTGATTGTCGTTCGTAATCGTACAGAGTCTGATGTTGAAGGACGTCTACGTAAGAAAGACAAAAAACGCAAAGGTCTAAAGACCGGTAACCGTAACTCAGAAGCCAAGCAAGCGAAGCAGCACACTTCGGGCGGTACGCGTGACCCACGTTTGGGCAGCAAAAAGAAGATTCCGCTGATTGTGGATGCGCCGAAAAAGCAGACCAAAGCGCAGCGCCGTCTCAATGCGGAGCAAGAGCTGGAGATGCTGGAAAACGACGCGCAGTTGAACGTGTTGCTTGACCGTCTCGATAACGGTGAGAGTTTAGGCGCCGGTCTACAGAAATACGTCGATGAGAAGCTAGAGCGCATCGAAGTGCTGATGAAGCAACTTGGTCTCTACCAAGAAGACGACGAGATGGACGACGACGCAGAGCAAGAGAGTGAACCTGTTGTGCCTGCGAGTAAAAAGTCGAGCAAGAAATTGGCCACCGATGATGAACTTCTCTCGCAGTTCGAAGACTTGGATTTAAACCAATTTAAAGGATAACACGCCCAATGAATGTCACCTTGTTAGCCATCGCTGGTGGTGCTGTCATTCTAGGCCTCGCTTCCTATGCAGGGTACCTTTTGCTGCAACTGAAAAAGCAAAAGGCTTTGCAACTGCACCATCAAAAGCTGGCGATCGACAAGCGCAACGCCAATATCTTTGAGAGTGTCAGCACCTTGTGTTTAGCAGGCATCCAGGGCCAATGCGATTTATCAGAAATCAGCATTCGCCTCTACAACATTATGGATTACGTCCAAGGGGAATCGCGCGTCGACTTTGACAGTGAGTACCCAGCAACCTCTGAGCTTTACCATATTGTCAAAGAGATGGCTCGTGGTGACGAGCGTCAAGCCTTACCGAAAAAAGAACGCATGAAGCAAAATTTAGAGCGACACAAAGCAGAATCCCGTCTTGAAGACGCGATTGTGGCTGAGTTAACTCGTTTGCAAAAGCACGTTCAACCTTTGAATAACCAGATCAATATTCAGACGATCGGCTAATTCGTACCTCGATCACCCCAAAGTGGCAGTGATCGAGGTATCAAAACTGAGCATTGCTGCTCAAAATTCCTCGTGCCCCTCTACGGGTTGCCAACTTGTATGGCAAAATAGCGGGCCATAATAAGACGTCTCTTTTTTGCTAGAGCCAAGCTCAGTCATGGCCTATAGCCCAAACGGAATATCATCATGTCGCAGCCAGTTGTCGCCAGTCAGCAAATCGTGTGGGACCAAGCGGTTCTTGATAAGTACAACTATTCGGGTCCTCGCTACACTTCATACCCCACCGCGCTAGAGTTTCATGAGGCCTTTACCATCTCGGATTACGATATGGCGTGTACTGAGTACCCTCAGCGTCCTCTCTCGCTTTATATCCACATCCCGTTTTGTCATAAGCTGTGCTACTACTGCGGCTGCAACAAGGTCATTACCCGCCACTCGCACAAGGCCGATGAGTACTTGGATGTGCTGGAGCTTGAGATCCGCACTCGTGCGTCGTTACTCCATGAACGCAAAGTCACCCAACTGCACTTTGGTGGCGGAACGCCAACCTTCTTAAGCAAGGAGCAAGTGAGCCGTTTGATGGCGATTTTGCGCGCCGAATTCTATTTCGACACTGACGCGGAAATCAGTATTGAGGTTGATCCACGCGAAATTGAGCTCGACATGTTGGATCACCTACGCAGCGAAGGCTTCAACCGCTTGAGTATCGGCGTGCAAGACTTCAACAAAGAGGTGCAACAGCTCGTCAATCGAGAGCAAGATGAAGAGTTCATCGTCGCCATGGTTGAGCGTGCCAAGCAATTGGGTTTCCGTTCCACCAACCTAGACTTGATTTATGGCTTGCCCAAGCAAACCCAAGCCTCGTTTGCTAAGACTCTTGAGCAAGTGTTGAAGATGCAGCCGGGGCGTTTGTCCGTCTTTAACTACGCCCACATGCCGAGCCTTTTTGCCGCGCAGCGTAAAATCAAAGATGACGATCTGCCTGCAGCCCAAGAGAAGATGGCGATTTTGCAAGACACCATCGCCACTTTGACCGGTGCTGGCTATCAGTTCATTGGTATGGATCACTTTGCGCTGCCAGATGATGAGCTTGCGGTGGCGCAGCGCCGCGGTGAGCTACATCGCAACTTCCAAGGCTACACCACTCAAGGTGATTGTGACTTGGTTGGTTTTGGCGTGTCAGCCATCTCCATGATTGGTGACGCTTACGCGCAAAATCAGAAAGAGTTGAAAAAGTACTACGCACAAGTCAGTGGCCAGCGCCATGCCTTATGGAAAGGTGTGGTCCTTGATAGTGATGACTTACTTCGACGTGAAGTGATTAAGCAACTGATCTGTAATTTCTCTCTCGATATCCGCGCTATTGAGCAAGGCTTTAACATCACGTTTGATGAGTACTTCAAGCAAGATTTGCAATTGCTGCAAACCTTCATCGATGATGGCTTGGTGGAGAAAGACGCCACCTCGATTCAGGTGACCCTGCGTGGTCGATTGCTGATCCGCAACATTTGCATGTGTTTTGACAAATACCTAAGAGCCAAAGCGCGTCAGCAGCAATTCTCACGGGTGATTTAAACGCTTCGACGGCAACGAGAGATAGTCAGGGGATGCCCAGTTCGCCCTTGATAAGATTGACCTCAGCAGAGAGATAAGCGCGGCGTTATGTCGCGCTTTTGTTTATCTTGGAGCAGGGTAGGTATGGTCATTAGGGCGCAATATAGGTCGCTTGTGCCACCTCCCACAATGCCTTAACCAACGGGTTATCCAACTGCGATCGTTTACAGCACACACCGAGTTTAAACGGTTCAATCGACGCCACTTTTAAGCGCTGAATCTTCTCTTTGACTGGGCTGTTGTTGATCACCACATCCGGCGCAATCCCCACGCCACAGCCTAACGCTACCATACTGACGATCGCTTCATGCCCCGACACTTGCGCGTAGATATTGGGCTTAATCTTCATCGCTTTAAACCAGGCGTTCGCCCGATCTCTTGCCGTGCCAGACTCAGGGACAATAAAGGGGATGTTGGCCCAATCCGGTTTGTCTTGGCCAAGCGAGTGGGCAAAGTGACTCACGCCGGTGGGCGCGATCACTGATAGAGGAATTTCGCTGATGGTTTCAAACTCGACTCGCGCTGGCAGTTGTTCGGGGAAGGCAGAAATCGCCACGTCCACGTCATCATTGATGATCTTGTCAATTGCTTGTGCAGGATCGCCAGTGGAGAGCTTGAATTCAATAAACGGATGTTGGAGACGAAATTCAGACAAGAGATCAGGCAGATGGCTGTAGCTTGCGGTCACAGAGCAAAAAAGACGGATCTCGCCGCGCAACTCCGCGTCCTGTCCTTTGAGCTGCGCACGGTACGTCTGCCACTCGCCTTGAATTGACAGCGCAACCGGCAGCAGTTTTTTTGCCGCAGGGGTGAGCTCTACACTGCGGTTGTCTCGCACGAACAGCGTTTGACCGGTATCCGCTTCCAGTTTTTGAATTTGTCGACTGAGCGCTGATGGGCTGATGTGCATCGCGCTCGCGGTTTTGGCAAAGCTTTGGCTGTCGCACAAATGGATAAACAGCTGGAGACTTTTGATATTCATAAAACCGTCATTTCCTTGTTGCATTAATTGCAATTACTAATTGTGAATATATCACTTTAGGCAATTAAATACCTGTTTTAGTATGGACTCATTCGGTGCCAAGCCACCGACCGATACGGAAAAATTCTATAAAGGAGCGCCACATGGCTAACTATTTCAATACTTTGAACTTACGTGAGCAACTAGACCAATTGGGTCGTTGTCGTTTTATGGACCGCAGCGAATTCGCATCAGAAGCGGATTACCTAAAAGGGAAAAAAGTGGTCATTGTGGGTTGTGGTGCTCAAGGTCTTAACCAAGGCTTGAACATGCGTGATTCTGGTCTGGATGTGGCTTACGCTTTGCGTCAAGCGGCGATCGACGAGCAGCGTCAATCGTTCAAAAATGCAAAAGATAACGGCTTTGAAGTGGGCAGCTACGAAACACTGATCCCTCAAGCAGACTTAGTGATTAACCTAACACCAGACAAGCAGCACACCAACGTTGTAGAAACGGTTATGCCTTTGATGAAGCAAGGCGCGGCACTGGGTTACTCTCACGGCTTTAACGTGGTGGAAGAGGGCATGCAGATCCGTGAAGACCTGACTGTTGTCATGGTGGCGCCTAAGTGTCCGGGTACCGAAGTCCGTGAAGAATACAAGCGTGGCTTTGGTGTGCCTACCCTGATTGCGGTTCACCCAGAAAACGACCCGAAAGGTGAAGGTTGGGACATCGCCAAAGCATGGGCGGCCGGTACAGGCGGTCACCGCGCAGGCTGTCTAGAGTCTTCATTTGTTGCTGAAGTAAAATCGGATCTGATGGGTGAGCAGACCATTCTATGTGGCATGCTGCAAGCGGGTTCTATCGTCTGCTACGAGAAAATGATCGCCGACGGTATCGATCCTGGTTACGCAGGTAAACTGCTGCAATACGGTTGGGAAACCATCACGGAAGCACTCAAGTTTGGTGGCATCACGCACATGATGGATCGCCTCTCTAACCCGGCTAAGGTCAAAGCGTTTGAGCTTTCTGAAGAGCTAAAAGAGTTGATGCGTCCGCTGTACAACAAGCACATGGATGACATCATCTCTGGTCACTTCTCTAGCACCATGATGGCAGACTGGGCGAACGATGACGTTAACCTACTAGGCTGGCGTGCAGAGACCGGTGAAACGGCATTCGAAAATTACCCAGAAACTGACGTTGAGATCTCTGAACAAGAGTACTTCGACAACGGTATTTTGATGGTGGCTATGGTGCGCGCTGGGGTAGAGCTGGCATTCGAAGCGATGACGGCTTCTGGCATTATCGACGAATCGGCGTACTACGAGTCGCTGCATGAGCTACCATTAATTGCGAACACCATTGCTCGTAAACGTCTGTACGAAATGAACGTTGTTATCTCTGATACGGCAGAATACGGCAACTACTTGTTTGCGAACGTAGCGACGCCGCTACTGCGCGAGAAGTTTATGCCAGCGGTGAACACCGATGTGATTGGTAAAGGCCTAGGTGAGACATCGAACCAAGTGGACAACGCGACGCTTATCGCAGTGAATGAAACCATTCGCAACCACCCGGTTGAGTACATCGGTGAAGAGCTGCGTGGTTACATGACAGACATGAAACGCATCGCGGTTGGCGGCTAATCACTGCAATTTTCACTGCGTCATCGGCTTAGGCGAGTTTGGCGCAGTCAATAAACTCCAGGCAGACTGGGGTGATAAATACAAAATAAAACACGACATCTAATAAAAAGGCTTGGTCAGTAGACCAAGCCTTTTGTTTTTCTTTCGTACGCGATTCCACTCGAGAGTGGGCACTGAGCCGATTACTTGTCGGCCAGTTTGGCTTCAAGCTCTGCGAGCTTTTGTTCCATTTCCGTTAGCTTTTGACGCGTGCGCAGTAGAACTTGCGTTTGAACATCAAACTCTTCACGGCTAACCACATCAAGCTTGTTGAGTTGGCCTTGAATTACTTGGCGTACTTTTTGGTCAACGTCCGCGCCGAGCTCTTTAACAGGGGCGGGCATAGAGTCATGAATTTGTTTGGCAATTTGTTCCAGTTTCTTTGGGTCAAACATGTGGCAACTACTCCTATTATTCTTGTCTGTATTCTACGTAATCGGACGGGGAAAGTCGTCAAGTGTTGCGTAAAAAGCGTGCGCGCGTGGGTGGAATAGCAATAGTTGGTCGAACAGCAATAAAAGTCGAATAACGATAAACGTCGAATCACAATAAAAAAGGCCACCGAAGTGACCTTTTGATATTGAATGAGGGCGTGTGCGTTTTATGACGACTGCTGCGCGGCGCGCTGCTCATCTTCACGCGCTAACGCCTCGAGTTCGTCATCTTCAACAAACACCGGTAGAGGCTTGTGCTGCTCAGCCAGGTAGCTGTAGATCACTGGCAGTACGAACAGAGTAAACAGCGTACCAATCGCCAAACCAGAGACAATCACGATACCGATACTAAAGCGCTGCGCCGCGCCAGCGCCAGTGGCGTACATCAGTGGAATCAAACCAGCAATCATCGCCGCCGTTGTCATCAAGATCGGACGCAGACGCACTTTCGCCGCTTCCATCACCGCTTCAGTTTTGCTCAGTTTATTGTGCAGCTGCTCTTCTTTGGCAACCTCACAAATCAAGATACCGTGCTTGGTGATAAGACCAACCAAGGTGATCAAACCGACTTGTGAGTAGATGTTCATCGATGCCGCGCCCCAGGCAAGGGCGATTAAGGCGCCACAAATGGCGAGCGGAACCGAGACCATGATAACCAGCGGATCTTTTACGGACTCAAACTGAATCGCCAATACCAAGAAGATGATCGCCAACGCCAAACCAAAGGTGGCGTATAGCGCGCTGCCTTCTGTCACGTACTGACGAGCTTCACCCATGTAGTCATGGTTGTAACCGCTTGGCAATTTATTCACTGCGGTCTCTTCAAACCAAGCAATTGCATCGCCCATCGCGGTACCCGGAGCCGGAACGGCGCCGATGGTGGCCGAGTTAAGCTGGTTGAAGTGTGGCAGCGAGCGAGGCTCAGCAATCACATCAATGGTGATGAGGCTACCTAGAGGTACGGCTTTGCCATCCGCGGCGCGTACATAGTAGTTGTTCATCGATTCTGGGTTGAGACGCCATTTACGCTCGACCTGAGGGATCACTTCGTACGAGCGGCCATTGAGGTCGATACGGTTGACGTAACCATCGGCCATCATGGTGCTCAATGTGATACCGATGTCTTGCATGGTCACACCGTAGGCACCGGCTTTGTCTTTGTCGATGTTGATTTTCATCGTCGCTGAATCGTAGTTTAGATCCAGGTTCGAGTAGACGAACATCGGGTTCGATTGCACCGTGAGCAAGATGTCAGACGCGATGGTAAACAAGCTTTCAAATGCATTAGGTGTGGTGATTACGAACTGAATCGGCAGACCTGAACCCGCACCTGGCAACTCAGGCATCTGGAATGCCGTGACCGCCATACCCGGAACATTTGACACCAGTCCACTCACTCGGTTGGTGACTTCCGCTTGGCTTGCTTCGCGCTCACTCCAAGGCACCATTGATGCAATACCAAACGCTTGGTTGGAGTTAGGGACACCAGTAAACACCTGCGCGTACGCCACTTCCGGTTGATCCGATAAGATGGTGTTGACGTCGTTCATGGTGTTTTGCATGTAGTCGAGGTTGGCATTCGATGACGCCGTGCCTAGCAGCATGATCACGCCCTTGTCTTCCGACGGAGCCAACTCACTTGGGATGAACTTAAACAGCATCGGCAAGCTAGCAAACACAATCAGTGCAAAGGCAATCACGACAGGACGACGCTGCATGACCGCACCGAGCATACGTGAGTAGCGGTTGGTCATACGATCCAATACGTGATGCACTTTTTGCTCAAACTTGTTGGGCTCTTCATTAGCCTTAAACATTTTTGAACACATCATTGGCGACAAGGTTAGCGCGACGATACCCGAGACAAAGACCGAACCGGCAAGGGTAAGGGCAAACTCTTTAAACAGCGAACCCGTGATGCCACCCATCAAGGCGATCGGAGCGTATACCGCGCCGAGGGTCAGCGTCATTGCAATGACAGGTACAGCAATTTCGCGGGTACCAATGATGGCCGCGCGAAACGGCGATTCGCCAAGCTTGATATGGCGGTCAACGTTTTCCAGTACGACAATCGCATCATCCACCACCAAACCGATGGCCAATACCATCGCGAGTAGCGTCATCAAGTTCCACGAGAAGCCCATCGCCTGCATCACCATCGCAACACCAATCAGTGACAGCGGGATGGTGACAATCGGGATAAGAACCGCGCGGAAAGAGCCTAAGAAAAGGGTGATAACGACCAATACAATCAGCGCCGCTTCAACGATAGTCTTGATGACTTCGCTGATGGACTCATTGATCGCGATGGTGGAGTCGTACATCACGTTCATCTTGATGGTGCTTGGCAAGTTACGCTCAAGTTGAGGCAACAGATCTAGCACGTCGGCGGCAATGTTGATCGGGTTAGCACTTGGCGCGGCGTTGATCGCGGCTACCACGGCTTCTTGCCCGTTGGCACTGGCGCGATAGGTGTCATGACTCTTTTCAAGCGTCACTTTCGCGATGTCACTTAAACGGGTCACATCCCCTTCATCCGAGCTAACAACAAGATTCTCTAGTTCCGCGACATTCGACACCTGCGTATCGGCACTGCCGTTGTACAGCACGAATTCACCAATCGCTTGACCGGTGGCAGATTGATAGTTGTTGGCATTGAGCACGCTCATCACATCGGTAGCGGTCAGGCCAAGCGCGGCCATTTTCGCTGGATCCAACCAGACGCGTAGGGCGTATTTCATCCCACCGTACAAGTCGATTTTCGATACGCCATTGACGGTAAAGAGCTGCGGGTTGACCACTCGCTCTAGGTAGTCGGTAATTTGGCTCGATGAGAGCTCATCACTGGTAAAGCCAATATACAGCACCGCAGTGGTGGAGCCCGTCGACATGGTCACCGTGGGATCTTCCGCCTCGCCGGGGAGTTGCGAGCGAACCGAGTTGGTTTTCGCCAACACGTCCGATAGCGCCGCGTTAGGATCGGTATTGAGCTTCATGTTGACCGTAATCGTCGACTGACCCAGCACCGATTGTGAGGTCATATAGTCGATGTTATCGGCCTGAGCGACCGCTTGTTCCAGAGGCTGAGTAATAAAGCCTTGGATCAAATCGGCACTGGCACCGTAGTAGCTGGTGGTGACCGTCACCACCGTATTCGTCATTTCAGGGTATTCACGAACTTGCATTTTGAACACCGCTTGCAGACCAAGCAGGGCAATCAAAAAGCTGATCGATACCGCTAAAACTGGACGTTTTATGAAAACATCAGTAAAGCGCATGAATCCTCCACATTACAGCATAGGGGTTTGTTCAGGTGGTGTGGTCGCATCGCTTTCTACGACGCGGACTTTGGCACCGTTGCTGAGACGCACTTGACCTGATGTCACGACTACATCGCCCGGTTGCACCCCATCGAGGATGTGTGCGATGTCTTGGGTGCGTTCACCCACTTTAATCACTTGCTGCTTAACGCGCTTCTCACCGTTTTCCTCAGAGACAAGGTAAACATTGTCACCGTAGAGGGTAAACGTGATGGCGGTTTGTGGCAGCGCCACTTGGTTTTCCAGCTTAGGCAGGATGATGTTGGCCCGCGCGAACATACCGCTGCGCAGTTTGCCATCACTGTTTGGAATATCAGCCTGGACTTGAATCAAACCACTTTGGATATTGACGGCGGGTTCAATGGCGGTAATTGAGCCTTTGAACGCAATCGCAGGGTAGGCATCCACAAAAATGTCGACCTCTTGGCCCATATTGATGCGAGAGATGTCCGTTTGCGGCACGGTGAAACGAAGGCGCATCACGCTGGTGTCTTCTAAACGCACAATGTCCGTACCCGCTTGCAGGTATTGACCAAGGTAAACGTTACGAATCCCGACCACGCCAGCAAATGGCGCTTTGATTTCACGACGGTCAATCGAGGCATTCAAACTTTCGATATCCGCCAACAGGGAGAAGTAATTGGCTTCGGCTTCGTCGTACGCTTCTTTTGAAATTGAGCCTTTTTGGTACAAGCCTTGGTAGCGCTTATACTTGGCTTCGGCCGCAGGCAGTTTCGCTTTGGCGCTTTTTAAGTTGGCTTTTTCTACATCGGAGTCGAGCAGAACTAAAGGTTGGCCTTCTTCCACTTGAGTACCTGACTCAAATGCAATTTGGTCAATCACACCGCTGGTTTCGTTGGCAACCGTGACACCTTGGTTTGGTTCGATAAAACCGATCGCTTCAATCACAGGAACCCAATCGATAGAGGCGACTTCGGTGACTGTCACCGGAAACTCTGGTTCTGGGCGATTCGCCATGTATTCAGCAATCTTCTGCTGCTTAAAGAGATTGAAACCTATCACACTGCCAAACAGCAGCACGGCGATAAGTAACATAAAGAAAGTCCACTTTTTCATTCCGATAAGAACTCCAAGTTAATGTGTGATAATGGCGTCCCAGCTGGCTTCAATCGCGGCTTCAAGTGCCTCTTGATCCAGTGGGTAAAGTCCTAAAGCGTGTTTGCGTGCAAGTGCAACACTGGCTTCAAGACTGAGTCCGGCGAGTACCTCGTTGGCGAGAGGTTTAAACAGTCCTTCTGCTTTCCCTTGATCAAAAAGAAGGTCGACTTTGTCGAACATCTGGCGCTCCAACTCACGAGTCGACTGGCCGCTGTCACAAGGTAAGGATTCATATTGAATACGGTTGCTGATGGTTTTCAGATTGGAACCAGCCATATTCCATATATTAAGCCACATCGTGCGGTAGCGACGTTTCAGTGGCATGTCATCGTCCACACCCGCTTGAATGGCGTTCGCCACCCGCTGCGCTACCGACAGACGAAGCTCTCGAAGTAAGTGTTCCTTGTCTTCGAAATATCGGTAGATGGTGCCGGCGGCAACCCCAGCCTGTTTGGCCAGTTTTTGCATCGACAAGCCTTGAAATCCCGACTCAGCCACAAGGATTTCTGCGGCAGCGAGAATTTGTTCTCGTTTATCTGGATTTAACGATTCCGGCATGATGACTTCAGTTAATGAATGAACGTTCATTCATTATAGATCGAATCCCAGCCATCTTTGCAACAAAGTATGACACTTATTTGATAAATATTTTTTACTCAACCTATTGGTTGGCTGAAGGTGAGCTTATCGGTGACCTCGAAAACATGGCAATATGATGAGGTGGCGATTATCATAAGCGCCATTCCACTCTCTTTGAGCAATGTAGATTGAGCCGACAATGAAGCTGAACCCAAGACAAGACGAAGCCGTTAAATATGTCTCCGGACCTTGCCTAGTACTCGCGGGTGCCGGGTCAGGTAAAACGCGTGTGATCACCAATAAAATCGCGTATTTGGTTCAGCAATGTCAGTACAAGGCGCGCAATATTGCAGCGGTGACCTTCACCAATAAAGCGGCCCGCGAGATGAAAGAGCGCGTCGGTCAGACGTTGGGTAAGCATGAGTCCAAAGGTTTGATGGTGTCGACCTTTCACACCCTAGGTCTCAACATCATCAAACGTGAGTACAAAGCGCTAGGGCTCAAGGCCGGCTTTTCGCTGTTTGATGATCAAGACCAAATGGCGCTGCTAAAAGAGCTCACAGAAAAGCAGCTTGATGGGGATAAAGATTTGCTGCGCCAGTTGCTCAGCGCGATCTCTAACTGGAAGAACGACATGCTGACGCCCGATCAGGCCAAGGCACTGGCACAAGGTGAGCAGCAACAGCTGTTTGCGTTCTGTTTTGAGATGTACCAAAAGCAGATGAAGGCGTACAACGCGCTCGATTTTGATGATTTAATTTCGCTGCCCGTGCTTCTTCTGCGCACTAATGAAGAGGTGCGCCAGCGTTGGCAAAATCGGATTCGTTATCTGCTGGTGGATGAGTACCAAGACACCAACACCAGTCAATATGAGTTGGTCAAACTGATCGTCGGCGAACGTGGCCGCCTGACTGTGGTGGGTGATGACGACCAATCCATCTACTCTTGGCGAGGGGCGAAACCGCAAAACTTGGTCTTGCTTGGTGAAGATTACCCGAACCTGCGCCTGATTAAGCTGGAGCAAAACTATCGCTCGACCAGCCGCATCTTGCGCGCGGCGAACATCTTAATCGCCAACAACCCACACGTGTATGAAAAGACCTTGTTTTCGCAAATTCCTGATGGCGAAAAACTCAAGGTGTTGATGGCGAAAGATGAAGACAATGAAGCGCAGCGTGTGACTGGGGAGTTGATCGCCCATAAGTTTCTCAACCGCACGGACTATCGTGACTATGCGATTTTGTATCGCGGTAACCATCAATCGCGCTTGATTGAAAAGTCGCTGATGCAAAACCGAGTGCCCTACAAACTCTCAGGAGGCACCTCCTTTTTTGCTCGCGCAGAAATTAAAGACATCATGGCGTATTTAAAAATTTTGGTGAACCCAGATGACGACAACGCTTTTCTGCGTATCGTCAATACGCCGCGACGTGAGATTGGTCCGGTGACGCTCGAGAAACTGGGCAGTTATGCCAATATGCGTGGCAAGAGTCTATTTGAGGCCAGTTTTGAAATGGGGCTGGAGCAGCACCTAACGGGCAGAGGGTTAGAAAACTTACGTCGCTTCACCACCTGGTTGGTGAAGATTGCCGATCAAGCAGAGCGGGGCGACACCGTCAGTGCTGTGCGCTCACTGGTGCGTGACATCAACTACGAAGATTGGCTGTACGAAACCTCCTCGAGCCCGAAGGCCGCAGAGATGAGAATGAAGAACGTCTCCGATCTCTACTCTTGGATTGTGGCGGATCTTGAAGGCGACAACTACGACAAAGAAGAGAAGAATCTCAAAGAGGTGGTTCAGCGTTTGACGCTGCGTGACATGATGGAGCGTGGCGAAGAAGATGACGACAGTGATGCGGTGCAACTGATGACGTTACACGCATCAAAAGGTTTGGAGTTTCCTTACGTCTATTTGATTGGCGCCGAAGAGGGCATCTTGCCGCACCAAACCAGCATCGATGAAGACAATGTCGAAGAGGAGCGCCGTTTAATGTATGTGGGTATTACGCGCGCGCAGCGAGAGCTCACCTTCACCATGTGTAAAGAAAGACGTCAGTTTGGCGAGCTGATCAAACCGACCCAGAGCCGTTTTTTGGATGAACTGCCGTTTGATGATGTCGAGTGGGAGGTCAACAAAAAGCCGCAAAGCGCAGAAGAGCGAATGGCGAAAGGCCAAGCCCACATTGCCAACTTAAGAGCGATGTTTAAAAAATAACTCATCGATAAAAAGATAAACAAAAAAGCGGCTCACCCTAAAGTCAGCCGCTTTTTCATTTCTGCTTGTAGAGATTGCGCTACAAAAATGAGGTTTGAAAATAAGAGGGCGGGTTATAGACCTTCAATCATATGCTCGATCGCCGCGATGATTTCATCATCTGAACAATCCATACATGAACCACGTGCAGGCATCGCATTGAAGCCGTTGATGGCATGATTCGCGAGAACATCTTTACCTTGAGCGATACGTGGCGCCCAATCATCTGCGTTGCCTGTTTTCGGTGCGCCGCTCACGCCTGATGCGTGACAGGCAATACAGAAGGTGCCATACACAGTGGCACCATCACGAGGGCCACTCGGCTCTGCCACGACAGGCTCGGCACCGGCTAGATAAACATCACCAACAGGTTTAATGCGCTCAGCAATGGCATCGTATTCTTCTTGGCTTACGCTTGCTGCGATCGATGCGCTGGAAAAGGTGACAGCGGCGATAAGAGCCGTTAATAATTTTCGAGACATATCCATTAAACTCACTTTACATTCCTGAAGGTAAGTGCGTGCTTACCTATTCTATTAATGTGGCATTGAGCTAAGCAGCATCAAAGGGCGTGTAAAATGCAGATAATGCTGTTAAATCAATGTAAATAATGGGTGATTATATCCTGATAACTTGTTGCAATAAACAACAAGATAACCGCTTCCACAAGGTTATCTAATGGGAAATAGGGGTTTATCACACTTTAATTGCCCAAAAAGGCGTCAAACGAGAAAAAAACTTGAAAAAGTACTAGACGCCCTAGTGTGATATACGTATTATTCCACTCCGCCGATAGGGCATGCGCCCGTAGCTCAGCTGGATAGAGCGTTGGCCTCCGGAGCCAAAGGTCGAAGGTTCGAATCCTTTCGGGCGCGCCATTTGCCTCGGAGGATGTATCGGTAAAAAAATATTGTGGTGGCTATAGCTCAGTTGGTAGAGCCCCGGATTGTGATTCCGGTTGTCGCGAGTTCAAGTCTCGTTAGCCACCCCATTCTCGGTGAATAGCGCAGCTTGGTAGCGCATCTGGTTTGGGACCAGAGGGTCGGGGGTTCGAATCCCTCTTCACCGACCACTTATTTATACGATTAGGCAATCGCGTGATCGTTTGTTCTTATCACCGCGTAAGAACGACAACGGCAAGAAGCCGGTTGAAGCAAAAATTGATGGTGGCTATAGCTCAGTTGGTAGAGCCCCGGATTGTGATTCCGGTTGTCGCGAGTTCAAGTCTCGTTAGCCACCCCATTTCGGTGAATAGCGCAGTTTGGTAGCGCATCTGGTTTGGGACCAGAGGGTCGGGGGTTCGAATCCCTCTTCACCGACCACCTTTAAAAGCCTCGCTAGTATTAGCGGGGCTTTTTTACATTTAGCGATCACCGATTTGTGCACATATCGAGTCGGGGTCTGGAAGCCCAGTCGCATCGAATCCCTCTTCACCGACCACCTTAAGAAGCCCCGCTAGTATTATAGCGGGGCTTTTTTACATTTAGCGATCACCGATTTGTGCACATATCGGGTCGGGGTCTGGAAGCCCAGTCGCATCGAATCCCTCTTCATCGACTACTTTAGAAAGCTTCGCTAGTATTAGCGGGGCTTTTTTACATTTTGCAATCACCGATTTGTGCACATATCGGTTATCTCTTGCATCCCATCTATATGTTTTGTCCAATCCTCCCACAACCCACAACCCACAACCCACAACCCACAACCCAGATACTTACTCAACAACTGCTCTGCTACGTTCCTTATTCCCCACCACCATTTCTATGGTATTAGAGTGATTATTCAATTTATTACACCACTAACGTGATTGGTACCTAGTTTTTGATCTCGATAAAAATAATCTCACTGGTTATGTGTGTTATTTTTGTTAATTGATCGGTCTGAATAATGGGTGAATAACTATGCCTTTCGGCTTCTCGTTGACCCTGAAAGTTTCGCAGTGAAAGTGCGCTAAAACTGTGCAAATGACGGCCAAAATGCAGCAGGTCCGATCAATGCATCGTATCGCTAAGGTGCATAGATATTTTGTTAAGCTGCTTGATATTTGTGCGTTCTCAACTTTTTATCCTAAGATTGTTGATTTTCTGTGAATTTTTTGCCAAATTGATGACCTTGTAAATTGCCGGAATACTGATCCGGTTTTTTGAATGGATTCACTTTTCAGACAGGGCAGAAGGCTGCCGCAGCAGTAGAGGTCTGGTTAATGGCACTTTTAGAAGTCAAAAATCTTCGTATCGAATATCCGTCACGTCACGGCGTACACGCAGCGGTCAAATCGCTTTCTTTTAATATAGAGAGAGGCGAGATTGTTGGCGTCGTTGGCGAATCGGGTGCCGGCAAATCCACCGTAGGTAATGCGGTGATCGACTTACTGAGCCCTCCGGGTCAGGTCGCAAGTGGTGACGTCTATCTTGATGGAGAGAAGATCTCCGGACTGACACCAGAAAAAATGCGCAAAGTGCGCGGGTCAAAAATCGGTTTTATCTTCCAAGACCCAATGACCTCTCTTAACCCACTATTTACCGTTGAGCAGCAACTCACCGAGACCATCCATGCCAATATGAAGGTGTCGGACGACGAAGCGTATCAACGTGCATTGTCATTGATGAAGCAGGTGGGCATTCCTCAGCCAGAAAACCGTCTCAAACAATACCCGCACCAGTTCTCTGGTGGTATGCGCCAGCGCGTGGTTATCGCGATTGCGCTTGCCGGTGAGCCTGATTTAATTATCGCTGATGAGCCAACGACGGCCTTGGATGTGTCGATTCAAGACCAAATCCTGAACTTGATTCGAGAATTGTGTATCAAGAACAACGTTGGCTGTATGTTGGTGACGCACGACATGGGCGTGGTATCGAATGTCACCGATCGTGTGGCGGTGATGTACCGTGGCGATTTGGTGGAGTTTGGCCCGACGAACAAAGTGCTGGGCGACCCCGATCATGCTTACACGCGCAGCCTGATTTCTGCCGTGCCTCGTTCGGATATCAAACTCGATCGTTTCCCTCTGGTGAGTTACATCGAGGAAGCGAAAGAGATGAAGCCACTGGATGTCAAAAATCACTGGTTGGGTCAAAGCCAAGATCAGCGTGCTTATTCTGGCTCTTTGTTGACGGTCGAAAACGTCAACCTGCGCTTTGTCACCAAAGACTCTTTATTTGAAAGCCGCCGAGAGTACGTTCAAGCATCGAACAATGTCAGTTTTGAAGTGTTTGAAGGTGAGACGTTTGGCCTAGTGGGTGAGTCTGGTTCAGGAAAATCGACCATTGCGCGAGTGATTGCCGGTCTTTATCAGCCGAACTCGGGCAAAGTGTGCTTTGAGGGCATTGACCTTACTGCGATGACGTCAGAGAAAGAGCGTCGTCCGCTGCGCCGTCAAATGCAGATGGTATTCCAAAACCCTTATACCTCGATGAACCCTCGAATGAAGGTGTTCGACATCATCGCCGAGCCGATTCGTTTCCATAAGCTGACCAAGAATGAATCCGAAACACGCCAGATCGTTAACGATCTGTTGGATCATGTTGGTTTGGGCCGAATGGCTGGGGTGAAATACCCGCACGAATTCTCAGGTGGTCAGCGTCAGCGTATTTCGATTGCGCGCGCGCTGGCGACTCGTCCACGTTTGCTGATTTGTGATGAGCCGACGTCGGCGTTGGATGTGTCGGTGCAAGCGCAAATCCTCAACTTATTAAAAGATCTCCAAGATGAGCTCAATCTGACTATGCTGTTTATCAGCCATGACTTACCTGTCATTCGTCAGATGTGTGACCGTGTTGGGGTGATGCAAATGGGGACACTACTTGAAGTGGCGCCCACTGAGCAGCTGTTTAACTCACCACAGCATGAGTACAGTCAACAACTGATTTCTCTGATGCCAGAGTTCACCGGCTTAAGAGAAGAAGTAAAAACGGCCTAAAGCCGTATACCTTGCCCAACGCGGTTTTGTTGGGTAGCTAAACAGAAGCAAATACAACAACTAGGGATGAATCCCGCATAAGGAGTTATGCATGAAAACCATGAAAAGCAAACTAGCAGTGGCTTTGATGGCAGCAGGCTTAAGTTTTGCCGCCGCTGCAGCAGATATTACTGTCGCTTATGACGCTGACCCGGTGTCGCTTGACCCACACGAGCAGCTATCAGGCGGTACTCTGCAAATGTCTCACATGGTGTTTGATCCGCTAGTTCGTTACACACAAAAATTGGATTTTGAACCTCGTTTGGCTGAGAAATGGGAACGTGTCGATGACACGACATTCCGTTTTGAGCTACGCAAAGGCGTGAAATTCCACTCTGGTAACGAGCTAACGGCGGATGATGTGGTTTGGACGTTCGAGCGTCTGAAAAACTCTCCAGACTTTAAAGCGATCTTCGAACCGTACGAGAAGATGGTGAAAGTGGATGACTACACAGTGGAGTTGGTGTCTAAAGGCGCTTACCCACTGGTTCTACAAACCGCGACTTACATCTTCCCAATGGACAGCAAGTTCTACTCTGGTCAAACAGAAGATGGCAAAGACAAAGCGGAAGTTGTGAAGCACGGTAACTCGTTTGCTT
Source organism: Vibrio sp. R10-SG-ISO4 (assembly GCF_059834135.1). Classification (NCBI taxonomy): domain Bacteria; kingdom Pseudomonadati; phylum Pseudomonadota; class Gammaproteobacteria; order Vibrionales; family Vibrionaceae; genus Vibrio; species Vibrio sp. R10-SG-ISO4. The sequence goes on along the minus strand of NZ_JCBDHJ010000024.1, from coordinate 27,426 downwards.
CGACCAACGTATCTGGTACGGGTCCGTTTATTGTGACGTCTCGTGAGCAAGGTGTGAAAGTCGAATTTCAACGCTTTGCGGATTACTGGGATACCACAACAGGTAACGTTGACAAGCTAACGCTAGTGCCAATCAAAGAAGACGCAACACGTGTGGCTGCGCTACTTTCTGGTGACGTTGATATGATTGCGCCGGTTGCACCAAACGACCACAAGCGTGTACAAGGCGCCAAAGATATCGATCTTGTGACACTGCCTGGTACTCGTATTATCACGTTCCAAATGAACCAAAATAGCAACGAAGCGTTGAAAGATGTCCGCGTTCGTCAGGCGATCGTTCATGCGATCAACAACGAAGGCATTGTGGATAAAATCATGAAAGGCTTCGCAAGTGTTGCGGGTCAGCAAGGACCTGAAGGTTATGCAGGTTACAGCGCGGATCTTGTGCCACGCTTCGATCTGAAGAAAGCCAAAGAGCTGATGAAAGAAGCGGGTTACGAGGACGGCTTTACGTTGACAATGATGGCGCCAAACAACCGCTACGTGAACGATGCGAAAATCGCTCAAGCGGCGGCGGCAATGCTGTCTAAGATCGGCATTAAAGTTGACCTGAAAACCATGCCAAAAGCGCAATACTGGCCAGAGTTTGATAAGTGTGCGGCAGACATGCTGATGATCGGCTGGCACTCAGATACCGAAGATTCTGCAAACTTCTCTGAGTTCCTAACCATGACGCGTAATGAAGAAACAGGTAAAGGTCAGTACAACTGTGGTCACTACTCAAACCCAGAGCTTGATCAATTGGTTGAAGCGTCAAACGTAGAAACGGATCCAGCGAAACGTGCGCAAATGCTACAACAAGTGGAAACCATCCTGTACAACGATGCGGCGTTTGTTCCTCTACACTGGCAAAACCTGGCGTGGGGCGCGAAATCTAACGTGGACATCGCACCTATCGTCAACGCTATGAACTTCCCATACCTTGGCGACCTAGTGGTCAAGTAATGAGAGTCTCTCGCTCTCAGTAATGGGAGAGCGAATTTGGCGCTTTGCTTTGTTTCAGTCGGGCAAAGCGCCATCATTAAGACTGAATTTTGCGAGCAGATCCCTCTGCTTTAGCAAGGCTGAAATCCATGGAAAGTTAAGGGGCAAGGAATGTTTTCGTTTCTGGTCAAGCGCCTGTTTCAGGCACTGATAGTGATGTTTGTGATCAGTCTAGTGGCGTTTGCCATTCAGGATAACTTAGGTGATCCACTGCGTGAGTTGGTGGGCCAGTCTGTTTCAGAGGCGGAGCGCCAAGCGCTGCGTGATGAATTAGGCCTGAATGATCCCTTCATTACCAAATATTCTCGTTTTGTCGGCGCTGCGCTGCAAGGCGATCTCGGTACATCGTACTTCTTCAAGCGTCCTGCAGTGGACGTGATTCTCGATAAGCTAGTAGCGACGTTAGAGTTGGTGTTTGGTGCAACGATGATCATCATCGTTATGTCGATTCCTCTTGGCGTGTACTCGGCGATACATCCAAAAAGTTTCTTCACTAAAGTGGTGATGGCAGGCAGCAGTATCGGCATCTCGATTCCGGTCTTTTTGACGGCAATTATGCTGATGTATGTGTTCTCCATCGAACTTGGCTGGCTGCCTTCCTATGGTCGCGGTGAGACGGCGAACTGGCTCGGCTGGGAGTCTGGCTACTTTACTTTAGACGGCTTAGCGCATCTGATCTTGCCGTGTGTGGCTCTGGCGTCAATCATGTTGCCACTCTTCATTCGCCTGGTTCGCTCTGAAATGCTGGAAGTGCTGAGCTCGGAATACATCAAGTTCGCTAAAGCTAAAGGCTTGGCGATGAACAAAATCTATTACCAACACGCACTGAAAAACACCATGCTACCGGTGTTGACTGTGGGTGGGGTACAAATCGGTACTATGGTGGCGTACACCATTTTGACGGAAACGGTGTTCCAGTGGCCTGGGATGGGTTTTCTTTTCCTTGAAGCGATCAACCGAGTCGATACACCTTTGATTACGGCGTACGTAATTTTTGTTGGTCTTATCTTTGTGGTGACCAACACGATTGTCGACTTACTCTACGGCATCATCAACCCAACGGTTAATCTGACAGGAAAAGGAGCATAACATGAGTCAAACAGCCGCAGCTCCTTCTCATTGGGAGCGTTTCAAACAGTCTGATTTCTTGTACTACTTCAAGCGCGATAAAGTCGCGATGACAAGTTTCAGCATTTTTATGATTTTCTTGATTGTCGCGATTGCCGCGCCCGTACTTGCGCCAAGCGATCCGTATGATTTGTCATCGATTGATATTATGGACTCAGAACTGCCTCCATCGTGGATGGACGGCGGGGAAGAGCGCTTTGTGCTTGGTACCGACGAGCAAGGCCGTGACATCCTATCGACCATTTTGTATGGCTCACGTTTGTCTCTCACCATCGGCTTCTTGGCGGTGGGTCTGCAACTGCTACTTGGCATCGTGATTGGGCTGTCTGCGGGTTACTTTGGCGGTCGTATTGATAGTTTCTTGATGCGTTTTGCCGATGTGCAGCTGTCGTTCTCAACCATGATGGTGGCCATCATTGTCTCTGCCATCTTTAAAGCCAGCTTCGGCAGTGACTTTTACAGTCAGTATGCGGTGATCATGCTGGTGGTGATCATTGGTGTCGCTGAATGGCCGCAATATGCGCGGACGATTCGTGCATCGGTGTTGGCAGAGAAGAAGAAAGAGTACGTCGAAGCGGCACGTGTGATGGGCTTTAAAGCGCCACGTATCATGTTCCGTCATATTTTGCCGAACTGTTTGTCACCCATCTTGGTTATCTCAACCGTTCAGGTGGCGAATGCGATCATGTCCGAGGCGGCACTTTCTTTCCTAGGATTAGGTTTGCCGGTTGATCAGCCATCATTGGGTGCGTTAATCAGCATTGGCTTTAACTACATCTTCTCCGGTGCATGGTGGATTACCGCCTTCCCAGGCATTGTGTTGGTGACACTGGTATTGGTCATCAACCTGTTGGGTGACTGGTTACGTGATGTATTTAACCCCAAAATTTACAAAGGGTGATCTAAGCCTAAGATCTGACTACAAAAACATCACTACACTAAGAGCCGTAACCGATTACGGCTCTTTTTTTGCATTCATCTTTTTTCAACAGTGTATGGTTTACCCTAGTGGCGTGGATTAGACGCCCGGTTTTAGGCGAAAGAATAAGGGATTGGATATCATTATGGCAGTCAAGCCGAAACGAACCATGTTACCGCTTTTGAGTGTTGCCGCGTGGCTCACTGTCTCCTTGTCGACCAGTTCAGTCAGTGCTGAAGAATTTCTCTGTGATGCCACACAGGCCTCAAATACCGAGTTGCCAGTGCTCGATGCGGCCTGTCCTATCGGCAATGGTCTATGGGGCACTAAACCTAAGGGCAGTGAATCGAGCTTTTGGATTCAGTGTGGTGTCTTCAGCCAACCGTTATCATTGGATAAAGCGAAGGTGCTGTACCAGCATATTTCCACTGATGTGTGGGCAAAACCAGAAGGCAAAGGGGTACGCTGCTTAATTGGCCCGTACGATGAGTTTGCCAAGGCGCGCGCAGATCTTGCGAAGGTGAAAAGTGAGCCCGGCTACAAAGAAGCGTTTATTCGTGAAGTTGTCAAAGGGGCACCGCCGAAAGCCTCCGCCGCTAAGCGTAAGACTCAGCCTGTCGAAAAAGCCAAACCCTCACCTAAATCCACAGCAAAAACGCAGACTCAACACACCACGGTACTGCCTGTGCCGATTCCCTTAAAAACAGAGTCAGCGAATGTCGAGAGGGCAAATAGCGAGCCTCAAGATGAAATCCTTATCCGACTATCCGCGAGCATTAACGGCGCAGAGTACAAGGTACCTTATACCATGTTTGGTAATGATCAGTTCTATATGGAACATGGCTTGCCGTGGAATCGCATGAACTATGAAGACGCCTACAAAACCTGTTATCGTTTGGGAATGCGTCTTGCCAGTGAGCAAGAGTGGCAAAATCTATTGGCGGCTGAACATATGGGCCCGAATAAGTGGCCGATGCATTTGCCCTACTGGGGAAGCGGACGCACTGGACTTTTTGCCAGTGGCAAGGTCAACCAGTTAAAAGGCACCTCTCTGCTTAATGTGATGTGCGTGAAATAAAAAGGACGCGATGCGTCCTTTTTATTAAATATCAGTGACTTATCTCATGGTAACGAATTCTTCGCTACCCGTTGGGTGAATCGCAACCACAGAGTCGAAGTCAGCTTTGGTGGCGCCCATCTTCATTGCTACGCCGAAGCCTTGAATCATTTCGTCCACGGTAAAGCCAATGCCGTGTAGACCGACTACGGTTTCTTCTTCTCCCGCACACACGAGTTTCATTTTGCATGGCTGACGGTGCTGAGTCACTGCGGTGTACATGGCGGTAAAGCCAGAAGTGTACACTTTCACATTCTCTTTGCCGTACTTCTCTTCGGCTTCTTGGGTGGTTAAACCAATAGTGCCGATAGGTGGGTGACTAAACACTACGGTCGGGACAAGGTTGTAATCCATCTTAGCGTTTGTTTTACCGTTGAATAGACGCTCAGAGAGTTGGCGACCGGCTTTAACCGCCACTGGTGTTAGCTCGATGCCCCCTTCCATAATGTCACCGACACAGTAGATTCCTGGCACGTTGGTCGCTTGGAACTCATCCACTTTGATGTAGCCACGCTCATTGGTTTCAACACCGGTTGAAGCGAGATTGATCGCGTCCGTGGCAGGATGACGGCCGATAGCCCAGATCAACTGGTCAACGTTGTGTGTATGACCGTTTTCAAGGTGAAGTGTCAGGCTGCCATTGGCTTCTTTCACCACTTCTTTTGGAATGGAGTGAGTGTGCAGTGCTGGCCCTTCAGCTTCCATCACTTCTACCAAGGTCTCGATGATCATTGGGTCAAAGCTGCGTAGCGGCGACTCTTTACGAACAAACAGGTGAGTTTCCGTGCCGAGAGCGTTAAGCACACCCGCAATCTCGACGGCAATGTAGCCAGCGCCAATCACCGCAACGCGTTTTGGCTGCTCAGCAAGCTCGAAGAAGCCGTTTGAGTCGATGCCGTACTCTGCACCTGGGATATTAGGAATGGTTGGACGACCACCAACGGCAATCAGGATATGATCAGCGGTGTAGTGCTCGCCATTCACTTCGACGGTTTTCTCATCAACGAATTTCGCAAAGCCCTTGATGACGTTAACTTTGTTGTTGCCCAATACGCGGTCGTAAGATTGGTGAATGCGGCCAATATACGCTTGGCGGCTTTCGACCAGTTTGCTCCAATCGAAGCCTTTGACATCGATGTCAAATCCGTAGTCTTCGGCATAAAGGTTCATCGCATCTGCGATTTGCGCGCCGTGCCACATCACTTTTTTAGGGACACAACCAACATTGACACAGGTACCGCCTAGGTCTTGAGCTTCAATTAGGGCTACTTTTGCACCGTACATGGCCGCGCGGTTCGCTGATGCGATGCCGCCAGAACCACCACCGATACAGATATAGTCAAAATGAGTCGCCATTACTTTCTCCAAATTTTTTAGCTGATTATTATGTATATGAGGATGAACTGGTTGAACTCAATCCATCGCAGCGAAATGTCTGACTTTGCCAAGGCTACTCAGGAACAATCCAATCGACTTTCCAGTGGCCTGTGACGGGGGCAATTGCCTCCTTGAGGAAAGGCAAAATGTCGTTCATGTCTCTTTCCAATGTCCAAGGGGGATTGATGACAATCATCCCAGAGGCCGTCATGCCGCGCTCATTGGTATCTGGAGAGACGCCAAGCTCGATTTGCAAGATTTTACGAATCCCGAGTCCTTCTAGACCTTCAATCATATCTTCAATGTCGCAGCGGTTGACCACAGGATACCAAATCGCATAAATCCCGGTAGCCCAGCGCTTATAACTTTGTGCTATAGCCTGAACCACATCGCGATATTCTTTGGCTAGCTCATAGGGTGGGTCGATGAGCACTAGGCCGCGGCGCTCTTGCGGCGGCAAGCTGGCTTTGAGACGCTGGAAACCATCCTCTTTAAAAATGCTGACTTGGCGATCACGATGAAACTCTTGTTGCAGCAATGGGTAGTCACTAGGGTGAAGTTCGGTCAGTAGCATGCGATCTTGTGGGCGTAGGTGGGCGCGGGCGACGCGTGGTGAACCAGGGTAGTAGCGCAGTCCTTCACCGTTGTTTAAGCTCGTGATGGCATCAAGATAGCTCTGAATCGCCTCAGGTCTCTCACTTTGTGCCCATACCCGCGCGATGCCTTGCTTGTACTCACCTGTCTTCTCTGACCATTCGTGGGTCAAATCGTAACGACCAACACCGGAGTGCGTGTCGTGATACACAAACGGTTTGTCTTTATTCTTGAGCGAGTTAAGGATCAGGCTTTGCACAATGTGTTTAACCACATCGGCATGGTTACCTGCGTGAAAACTGTGACGATAGCTTAGCAAAACGGTTCTCTCTAAATGGCCCTAGGCCATAGTTATTTCCCAAAAAGCGATGTGGGAGAGTATAACCGCACCGACGCCGGGCTGCTTGTCTTTCTCTGTGCCTTTGTCGGCTAGGTAAACAAAAAGTCGTGACTTGCCGATTTGTGCTTATCTCACGCGAATATCGTAAGAATTGGCAACAACTTAGCGGTCGATGACTATTGAAAAAGTCCTCTCGGGGCACTATCTATTCTATAAGACCCGACGAACATCTCAGCTCGTCTGCCAACAAAAAAGGAATGCTTATGTCTAACCCATTGCTGACGTTTACCGATCTGCCGCCTTTTGCTCACATCCAACCAGAACATGTGAAACCAGCAGTTGAAGACGCGATTGCTGCGTGCCGCGCTAAAATCGACCAAGTGCTGGCCGGCAACGACGCACCGACTTGGGAGAGTGTGATTGCGCCCATTGAAGAGGTGGATGACCGTTTAAGCCGCATTTGGTCGCCAGTGAGTCACATGAACTCTGTGGTCAACAGTGATGAGTTGCGTGAGGCGTACGAAAGCTGCTTGCCGCTGTTGTCGGAATATGGCACTTGGGTAGGTCAACACAAAGGGCTGTTTGATGCCTACAAAGCGATCAAAGCCAGCCCAGCGTTTGCGACTCTAACGCAAGCACAAAAGAAAACCATCACCGATGGCCTGCGCGACTTCGAGCTGTCTGGTATTGGTTTGCCGGCTGATCAGCAGCATCGTTATGGTGAGATCAGCAAGCGTATGTCAGAGCTGGGCTCAAAGTTCTCGAACAACGTCTTAGATGCGACCATGGGTTGGAGCAAGCACGTCACCGATGATGCTGAGTTGGCAGGCATGCCAGAGTCGGCGCTCGCCGCCGCGAAAGCCGCTGCGCAAGCGAAAGAGTTAGACGGCTATCTGCTCACCCTCGACATTCCTTCCTACCTGCCGGTGATGACCTACTGTGACAATCAAGCGCTGCGCCAAGAGATGTATGAAGCCTACGTGACGCGCGCGTCTGATCGCGGCCCGAAAGCGGGAGAGTGGGACAACAGCGAGATTATCAGTGAGCTGCTCAAACTGCGCTATGAAGTGGCGCGTATGCTGGGTTTCAATAACTACAGTGAAAAGTCGCTTGCAACGAAAATGGCGCAGAGCCCTGAGCAAGTGCTTGGCTTCCTCAATGATTTAGCCGCGAAAGCGAAGCCACAAGGTGAGCGTGAAGTGGAAGAGTTGCGTCAGTTTGCTCAGCAAGAGTTTGGCGTTGAAGAGCTCAACTTATGGGACATCGCTTACTACAGCGAAAAACAGAAACAGCACCTGTTCCAAATCTCAGATGAAGAGCTGCGTCCGTACTTCCCTGAATCCAAAGCGGTCAGTGGTCTGTTTGAAGTGCTCAAACGTGTCTTTGGTATGCGTGTTGAGGAGCGCCAAGGCGTGGAAACTTGGCATGAGTCGGTGCGCTTCTTTGATATTTTCGATGCCAATGACACCTTACGTGGCAGCTTCTATCTCGATTTGTACGCCCGTGAACACAAACGCGGCGGTGCGTGGATGGATGAGTGCCGTGTGCGCCGCATCAACGCCAACGGTGAGCTGCAAACCCCAGTGGCCTACTTGACCTGTAACTTCAATCGTCCGGTGGGTGATAAGCCAGCGCTGTTTACCCATGATGAAGTGGTGACCTTGTTCCATGAGTTTGGTCACGGTATCCATCATATGTTGACTCAAGTGGACACAGGTTCGGTGTCTGGCATCAACGGTGTACCTTGGGATGCGGTGGAACTGCCGAGTCAATTCCTGGAAAACTGGTGCTGGGAAGAGGAGGCACTGGCCTTCATTTCTGGTCACTACGAAACCGGCGAACCTTTACCAAAAGCCATGCTCGACAAAATGCTGGCCGCGAAAAACTTCCAGTCCGCGATGTTCATTCTTCGCCAGCTAGAGTTTGGTCTGTTTGACTTCACCTTGCACACTGAATTCGACCCAGAGGTTGGTCCACGTGTTCTTGAAACCCTTGCACAGGTCAAAGCGAAAGTCGCGGTACTGCCAAGCCTAGAGTGGAACCGCTTCTCACACAGCTTTAGTCATATCTTTGCGGGTGGATACAGCGCGGGATACTACAGCTACTTGTGGGCCGAAGTGCTGTCATCAGATGCGTTCTCGAAGTTTGAAGAAGAGGGGATCTTTAACCCGCAAACGGGTCAGAGCTTCTTGAATCACATCTTAGAGATGGGCGGCAGTGAAGAGCCGATGGAGCTGTTTAAGCGCTTCAGAGGCCGTGAGCCAGAGATTGATGCTTTGTTACGTCACGCAGGGATTGCCGCATAACACGGTCGCATCACAACGCTGTATCACACGGGAAACAGGAGGCCAAGCGCCTCCTGTTTTTCATCGTGCTTTTTCTGATTTTTCTTCTGAAATGGCAAGGCTGTTTAGGTTATAATCATTTTTCATGTATAGATAACCAGTAGCCGAGTCCCCCATGGATCCTTCTTTACTTCTCGACGGTCTCAACGACAAACAGCGCGAGGCTGTTGCCGCTCCTTTAGAAAACCTGCTTGTGCTGGCTGGCGCCGGAAGTGGTAAAACCCGCGTGCTGGTCCACCGAATTGCGTGGTTGATGTCTGTGGAGCAAGCGTCGCCGTTTTCGATCATGTCGGTGACCTTCACCAACAAAGCCGCGGCGGAGATGCGTGGCCGAATTGAAGAGTTGATGATGGGCAGCGCCTCGGGGATGTGGAACGGCACGTTTCATGGGATTTGCCACCGCATTTTGCGCGCGCACTACTTAGATGCCAAACTGCCTGAAGATTTTCAAATCATCGACAGTGATGATCAGCAGCGCCTATTGCGCCGATTAATCAAAGCGCAAAATCTGGATGAAAAACAGTGGCCACCGCGTCAAGTGGCTTGGTGGATCAACGGTAAAAAAGATGAAGGCCTGAGACCGGCGCACATCGATGCTTACCACGATCCCATAACCCAAACCTATCTACAAATTTATCGAGCTTACCAAGAGTCGTGCGATCGCGCCGGCTTGGTCGATTTTGCTGAAATTTTGCTGCGTGCCCATGAGCTATTGCGTGATAAGAAGCACATCCGCGAGCATTACCAAGCGCGCTTTAAGCATATTCTGGTCGATGAGTTTCAAGATACCAACAACATTCAATACGCTTGGCTGAGAATGATGGCTGGCCCAGATTCGCACGTGATGATCGTCGGCGATGACGATCAGTCCATCTACGGTTGGCGCGGGGCGAAAATCGAGAACATTGAAAAGTTCACCCAAGAGTTTCCAAGCGTCAATACCATTCGTCTTGAGCAGAACTACCGCTCAACCAAAACCATTTTGCAGGCGTCCAACGCGCTGATCGCCAACAACACTGAGCGTATGGGCAAAGAGCTGTGGACGGAGGGCAGTGAAGGCGAGCCTATTTCTGTCTACTCGGCGTACAACGAGCTTGATGAAGCGCGTTTTGCGGTCAACAAAATTAAAGAGTGGCAAGAGAACGGCGGGGCGCTGGTGGATGCCGCGATGCTTTACCGCAACAACGCCCAGTCACGTGTTCTGGAAGAAGCCTTGATTCAAGCTGGGCTCGCATATCGCATCTACGGCGGCATGCGCTTCTTCGAGCGCCAAGAAATCAAAGATGCCTTGAGTTACTTACGATTAATGGCCAATCGCAATGATGATGCGGCGTTTGAGCGAGTGGTGAACACGCCTACCCGTGGCCTTGGTGATAAAACCCTGGAAACCATCCGTTTTGCTGCCCGCGATCAAGGCTGCACCATGTGGGAAGCGAGCGTACGTTTACTGGAAGATAAAGTCCTTGCTGGCCGCGCTGCTGGCGCATTAAGCCGCTTTGTGGAGTTGGTGAATGCGCTGGAAGATGACACCCTAGAGATGCCATTGCATGAGCAAACCGACCATGTGATCAAATACTCCGGTTTGTACGCCATGTACGAACAGGAGAAAGGTGAGAAGTCCAAGGCACGCATAGAGAACTTGGAGGAGTTGGTCACTGCAACTCGTCAATTTGAAAAGCCAGAAGAAGCGGATGAGATGACGCTGTTAACGGCATTTTTGACCCACGCTGCACTGGAAGCGGGCGAAGGGCAAGCGGATGAGTTTGACGATGCGGTGCAATTAATGACGCTGCACAGCGCCAAAGGGTTGGAGTTTCCGCTGGTGTTTATGGTCGGTGTTGAAGAGGGGATGTTCCCAAGCCAGATGTCTGCAGAGGAAGCAGGGCGACTCGAAGAAGAGCGTCGTCTGTGTTATGTCGGCATGACTCGTGCGATGCAAAAGCTCTACATTACTTACGCCGAAATGCGCCGGTTATACGGTCAAGACAAGTACCACAAACCGTCGCGTTTTATTCGTGAGCTACCCGAAAATTGTTTGGACGAAGTGCGAATGAAAGCACAGGTCAGTCGCCCGACCAGCAGTGGTCGCTTTAGCCAAACGGCGGTCAAAGAGAACTTCAATGAAACCGGCTTTAGCCTTGGCTCGCGAGTGATGCACCCTAAATTTGGTGAGGGGACCATCATCAACTTTGAAGGCAGTGGCCCGCAAAGTCGCGTTCAGGTTGCCTTTAATGGTGAAGGGATCAAGTGGCTCGTTACCGCGTACGCGAAACTCGAAAAGCTCTAATCTGCCCCATCGACCCTAAGTTCCTAGACATACTCCCCGAGTACCCCCTCTAGGAACTAGGCACTAGAACCTAATCACTTTCTTCACACAAAGAAAAACCCCGAGGGCTTGCGCCCATCGGGGTTATAGTCTTACTCGCAGCAATCCGGCTACTAAAAGTGCTCCATGCATCAAATCCTTGATAGTATGCTGACGTCCTTCAGCGTAGTCCTTTCATCGCCATCCTAGCGGTGTCCTTGACCCTATCCTGGTCTACTAACGTTCCTCGTTAGTTCACTTCGCTTGTTCCCTGAGCGGTGTCCCTTTCATCATCCTGATGATCGTTCCATGCCTCGTCCAGAGGTGTCCATTTCCCATCCTTAGTAGTAACCATCCTAGCTACTATTGCGTCCGTTCAATGTCCAATTTGCTTTCCATGCCGATTACTCATCCTAAGCAACCGTATCTTCATCCTGAAGACCACCGAATCCGTGGTGATTTCCTGTTCCGTGTCAGCATCCTTCCGACAGAGTTCATATTAAGACTTTGGCGAAGTTCAGCAACGTCAGAAAAACGATAAGAGGCAAAAAAAATTGACGAAATTTCACACATATCAAGTTAAAACAATGATTTATGATTTTTAATTGATAATTTTCTTAGACAAAAAGAGAGTTTGACTCACTAGCTTGTGAGAGATCTCGCACAAGATGTCTGGACGATCGCCGATCATTGACGAGACACCGATTGTGATCGAGCGCAACTTTTTGCCCTAAGATGCGTTAGAAGTGAATAAATAAACAAAAAATGGCCGTTATGGCCATTTTTTATGAGTGGTTATTCTGAGCAGAGCTAAAAGAGCATGGCGATGGCGTTAGTTGATTGCCATAAAATGCCAAGGCCGATGCCGCTGAACATCAGACCGCATAATGCGTCGATGTAGAGGCTCAATGATTTCAGTTTGCGCTGCATACGCTGCGTTGACAGCATCCAGGCCAAGAAGGAGAACCAAGCGAGCGAGAGGCCCCATAAAATCAACAGTGCAGCGCTTTTGCCGCCCAGCGACATACTGGCAGGCACCAGGCTGGACATCAAACTGACAAAAAAGACCAACGCTTTGGGGTTGAGAATATTGGTCGCAAAGCCTTTGGAGAAGGCGTGACGCTTGTTGACCAAGAGTGCTTGTTCAGAGGTGGCATCATCTTGCGCTGCGCCCTGCGAGGATTGAATGCGCGCCCATGTTCCCTTTAGTGCGCCTACGCCGAGATATAAGAGGTAGCTACCGCCGGCAAGTTGCACGAGCGAAAATAGGGTTGGCTGCTGATGCACCAGATAGCTCACCCCAGTCAGGCTGAGCAGCGAGTGCAAGAGAATGCCGAAAGAGAGGCCCAGCGCGATAAAAAATCCGGTCTGGCGCCCGTAACGGGTGGCATTTTGCACCACAAGCGCAAAGTCGGGGCCCGGGCTCATTAAGGCGATGAAATGAACCGTCGCTAGAGTAGCAAGTAAAGTGATCTCATTCATGTCGGTAACGTTAGGCTTGTTTCGTGTTTAACAGTTTGGCGGCGCGGCGGCTTTGGCGGTTGGTTTTTAAACCGTCGAAGCTAAATACGACCAGTGCACCCCAAATAAAGGCAAAGGTGATGGCTTTGTCTGGCGTAAAGGCTTCACCATAGACAAGCACGGCGAGCATAAACATCAGGCTTGGGCCTATGTATTGGAAAAACCCCAGCGTTGAGAGCTTTAATCGTGTCGCGGCGCCCGTAAAGCAGAGCAGCGGTAGGGTAGTGATGATACCCGCAGCAACAAGGAGCAGATTGAGATCTAAGGGATTCTGGCTCAGGTTCGAGGTGGCGGAGTCGGCAACCCCGATAAGATAGATCGCAGCGGCAGGCAGCATCACTAAGGTCTCGATAAACAACCCCGTTTGCGCATCTAAGCTGACTTTTTTACGCAGCAAGCCATAAAAACCAAAGCTCATCGCCAGCGCAATGGCGACAATCGGTACCGAGCCAAACGCAACCAACTGGACCAATACACCACAGGCGGCGAGTGCGACAGCAAACCACTGCAATTTTCGCAGGCGCTCACCGAGAAACAGCATGCCGAGCACCACATTAATTAACGGGTTGATGTAGTAGCCAAGACTGGCATCGAGCATATGATTGGCGTTCACCGCCCAGATGAAAATCAACCAGTTGGCCCCAACCAAGGTGGCCGTGGTGACGAGGTAGGTCATTTTCTTTTTGGATGTCAGCACGTCGCGTACGGTCTTCCAGCCTCGGCTGAGATGAATCAGTAGCGCTAACAGGAAAAAAGACCAGACAACACGGTGACTTAAAATCTCAATCGCAGAGACCTCACTAATGGTCTTAAAGTAAATTGGCGCGATTCCCCACATGGTGTAGGCACCAATCGCAAGGAGGACACCTTGCCGCGCGCGTTGCTGTTCGTCGGTTGTCATTGGATGATTCTCAACACAGAATTATGAAATCAAACGAGTAGTATACGAATAGGATTGAGAATCACCTAGCACTTTGCAGTTTTATTCACCGCTATTCCCAACTACAATAAGCGCTCGATTTTTCCACCCCACTTATCCCAACAGAGAGCGTAATGACAGCCACACTGATCGCGCAGCAACCTGATTCTATCGAAACCGCTCAGAGCGTCTTGGAAAAGGTGTTTGGTTACCACGAATTTCGAGAAGGTCAACGTGACGCGATTGATACCGCGCTAGACGGTCAAGACAACTTAGTCATTATGCCAACAGGCGGCGGTAAGTCACTGTGCTATCAAGTGCCGGCGCTGCTCAAAGAGGGGCTGACCTTAGTCATATCGCCTTTGATCTCCTTGATGAAAGACCAAGTGGATCAGTTGAAAGCCAATGGCGTCGCTGCTGAGTGTATTAACTCGACGATGGCGAGAGAGGCGCTTACCTCTGTCTACAATCGCATGCACTCTGGGGCGCTTAAGCTGGTCTATGTCTCGCCGGAACGTGTGTTGATGCGTGATTTTGTCGAGCGGTTAGAGAACTTGCCGCTGGCGATGATTGCCGTGGATGAAGCGCACTGTATTTCCCAGTGGGGACACGACTTTCGCCCGGAATACGCCGCGCTAGGTCAGTTGAAGCAATGGTTTCCACAGGTTCCTGTGATGGCGTTAACGGCAACCGCTGATGAAGCAACGCGCAGCGATATTACTCACCGTTTACAGCTGAACGAGCCACACATCTATTTGGGCAGTTTTGATCGACCGAATATTCGCTACACGCTGGTGGAAAAGCACAAGCCGGTCTCACAAATCGTGCGCTTTTTGGATGAGCAACGCGGTCAATGCGGCATCATCTATTGTGGTAGCCGTAAAAAGGTCGAGATGGTGACCGAAAAACTGTGCAATAACGGGCTGCGCGCCGCCAGTTATCACGCAGGGCTAGACGCCGACGAGCGCGCCTATGTACAAGAAGCCTTTCAGCGCGATGATATTCAAATAGTCGTCGCCACGGTCGCGTTTGGCATGGGGATCAATAAGCCCAATGTGCGCTTTGTGGTCCACTTTGATATTCCGCGCAATATTGAGTCCTACTATCAAGAAACCGGTCGTGCAGGTCGAGACGGCTTACCAGCAGAAGCCATGATGCTCTATGACCCCGTTGACATCGGCTGGCTGCGTCGCATGCTCGATGAAAAAGAAGAGGGGCCGCAAAAGCAAGTCGAAGCGCACAAACTGAATGCCATGAGCGCGTTTGCACAGGCGCAAACCTGTCGCCGCCAAGTACTGCTTAACTATTTTGGTGAGTATCGACAAGAGCCTTGCGGCAACTGCGATATCTGCCTCGATCCGCCGAAACATTTCGATGCCACGGAACAAGCGCAAAAGGCACTCTCTTGTGTTTACCGGGTCAATCAAAGCTTCGGTATTGGTTATGTGGTGGAAGTGCTGCGCGGCATGCAAAACATTCGTATTCGAGAAAACGGTCATGACCAACTCTCGACGTACGGACTTGGGCGCGAGAATAGTCACGACTACTGGGTGAGTATTTTCCGACAGTTGATCCATAAAGGACTGTTAAGCCAAAACATCACACGCAACTCGACGTTGCAATTAACCGAAGAAGCGCGCCCACTACTCAAAGGTGAGCGCACATTGGAACTAGCCGTCCCTCGGTTAGACACCGCGGCGCGTGCTGCACGTTCGGATAAGCTGGCGAATAAACACTACGATAAGAAGCTGTTTGCTAAGCTGCGTAAACTAAGAAAGTCGATTGCCGATGAAGATGGCTTACCACCTTACGTTGTTTTCAGTGATGCGACCTTGATGGATATGGCGGAGATCTTGCCAACCTCTTACGGCGAGATGCTGGCAGTGAATGGCGTTGGTCAGCGCAAGCTGGAGAAATATGCCGATCCTTTCCTTGATTTGATTCAGGAGCATTTGACGCACCATGGCTAATGAGCACAGCGAGTTTGGCTTGATTGAGTATCAAGCGGATCAGGGGCGATTGATTTTGCGTACGCCTCGATTTGATTTTGACACCTTTCCAGAGTTGGCCGAGCGTTTGGTTGGCCTACTGTCGGCCAAGGTAATAGAGAAACAGTGGGATGCAGACATCCACACTTGGTTGATTGATTTTGAAGGCTGCCAGTTGGTTCTCAGAGCGGAACACTACAGTGAAAGTGTTTGGCTAGAATCCTTGGTGGTTGAGCAATCTCAGCCGGAGTGTGATTTTTTAGCAGCGCTGTTTGAACGTGGTTTTTAACGGCCAGTTTTTTAACTTCCTGCCTACTAACGAATAGTCATGTGCGCTGAAGTGGCTGATGCGTCGCCGAAATCGGTACGTGAACGATTGCCTTTGGTTGGGCGCTTGCGGCGCGGGTTGGTTAATGTATAATCGCCGGCCGTGATAATGGCAGGGTGCCATTATTGAGCATAGACATTGTTGGTCTGAGCCACTTCATGATGAAGAGGTTCAATTTGGGTTCCCTCACCCCCAAACCAAACTAAAAAGGTATCGTATGAATCACTTTACTCCTGCGCAGCAGCGCAAAGCCCTTTTTCTGTTAGTTCTGTTCCATTTGGTTATCATTGCATCGAGCAATTATCTCGTGCAGCTGCCCTTTACGGTTATGGGTTTTCATACCACTTGGGGCGCGTTCACCTTTCCTTTTATTTTTCTCGCCACGGATCTCACCGTCCGTGTCTTTGGCGCGGCATTGGCACGTAGAATTATCTTCTTGGTGATGCTGCCGGCCTTAGCGGTTTCTTATGCGTTGTCTGTCCTCTTTTTCGAGGGGCAGTTTCAAGGTGTCGCTCAGCTCGGCGAGCTCAATCTGTTTGTTGCGCGTATCGCGGTCGCCAGCTTCATGGCCTACCTACTCGGACAAATCCTCGATGTGCACGTGTTCAATCGTCTGCGCCAGTTGAAGCAGTGGTGGGTGGCGCCGACCTGCTCGACTTTGTTTGGCAACGCACTTGATACCATCGCCTTTTTTGCGATTGCGTTTTACCAAAGCCCAGATCCGTTTATGGCTGAGCATTGGACGGAAATCGCGCTGGTGGACTACGGCTTTAAACTGATTATCAGTCTTGGCTTGTTCGTGCCTATGTATGGGGTGCTACTGAACTACTTGGTTAAGAAGCTGACCGCCGTGAACCCAGACTTTAAAGTGGTGGGTGCTAACTAGCATTTTGGCATGGTATCGATGGTTTTGATGAGAGGCATCGATCTGCAGATAAAAGAAAACCCGAGGCGATAACGTCTCGGGTTTTTTGATCTCTGCGCTGCTTTCAACTCTGTGCTGCGCGGCGACGTAATTTAGATGGCCGCCACTGCGCGGGTCGTGATCACCAAGGGCCAGCCAATATCACTCTGGCGGTTCGCTTCAATTTCAAGCTCCGCACTGGTGAGTGGGTTTTGCTCTAACCAGAGTGGGTCCAAGGTCAGCGTCAGCTTATCACCGTCGGTGGTTAACACCACATCTGGCGCAAGTTGTGGATTACGGCGATGGGTTAACAGCACGGCCAGTCTGAGTAGACGCAACACACGCTTGGCACTGGTGCCAGAGAGCGCGTGCTGCTCAGGCAGTGAGGAGAGCTGTTCACGATAGCGACGAGTGAGCTCACCCAACAGGTGCTTCTGCGCACGGGTAAAGCCTGGCAAATCGAGATGCTGAAGGAGATACGCTCCGTGCTCGCCGCCTTTTTTAAAGTCGATCGTCAGGCCAATTTCATGCAGCTTAGCGGCGGTATCGAGTAGTACCACCCCTTGGTCTTCCGTAATCCAGCCTTGCTCGCATTGAGTGAGTAAGGTATTGGCTTGCTGCGCAACTTGTTCACCGTAGGCGACATCCAATTGGTATCGCGTTTGGACACTGGTAATGGTGCGCGCACGTATGTCGTCTTGCTTAAGTTCATCGACCATTTCGTACACTAAGCCTTCGCGCAGTGCGCCGCCGGCCAGTGTCATTGCCTCGATCTCTAACAACTCGAAAATCGCAATGAGAATCGACAAGCCGCTCGGAAATACCAGCGCCCGTTCGAAAGTGAGCCCTTCGATATCCAGCTCTTCGAGGTGGTCAGCGCGCATGGCTTGCTTTTGTAAGCGCTTGAGTTTCGGGTGGGTGATCACCTCATCCATCCCTTGCGCTAACATGATCTCTTGCAAAGCTTGCACCGTGCCGGACGCGCCGACACACACATCCCAACCCAGCGCGCGGTATTGCTCCAAGATGGGGTGCAGCGTCTGCTTGGCCGCCGAAATGGCGTTGTCAAAGTTACTGGCTGTCAACTGTCTATCTTTAAAGTGCTTCTCAAGCCAGGTCACGCAGCCCATTTTTAGACTGGTGAGCGCTTTGGCTTCAAACCCTTCACCGATAATCAGTTCAGTGCTGGCGCCACCAATATCGACCACCAAACGACGTCCGCTACCACCGGAGGTGTGCGCAACGCCTTTATAAATAGTGGCCGCTTCTTCCTCACCACTGATGACCTCGATCGTGTGACCTAAGATTTCATTGGCTTTGGCAAGAAATTGCTCGGCGTTGGTCGCCGTTCTTAAGGTCGCGGTGCCGACGATGCGGATATTATCCGGTTCAATGTCTTGCAATCGCTCTGCAAACAAGCGCAAGCAGTCCCATCCGCGCTGCATGGCGTCTAGGCTCAGAGCATTGTTTTCGTCTAGGCCAGCGGCAAGGCGCACTTTGCGCTTGATTTTAGCCATGGTTTGAACGCTGCCATCGATATGACGCACAACGAGCATGTGAAAACTGTTCGACCCGAGGTCGATGGCAGCGTAGAGCGGAGAGGAGACGGCTTGACTCATAGACGACTTAAGAATCCTTTTGCTGACGTGAACGAGAGCGGTTGTTGTTACGGCGGTTGTTGTTACGCGAGCCACCGGTGTTTGTACGACGTTGCTGAGGTTTGTTGCTGCGCATGCGAATCGGTGCAGGCAGGTCTTGAATCAAAGCGCTTGCGTCGTAATCCGATTGTGGGATCGTGTGCTCAATGTACTCTTCAATAGCAGGCAAATTGATCGCGTAATCTTCACAAGCGAAGCTAATAGAGTGACCGCTTGCGCCCGCACGACCAGTACGACCGATACGGTGGACATAATCTTCACAATCATCAGGCAAATCGTAGTTAAAGACGTGCGTGACTTGCGGAATGTGCAAACCGCGCGCCGCGACATCGGTAGCAACCAGAATATCGACGTCACCTTTGGTGAATTGCTCAAGAATCTTCTCGCGCTTCTTCTGCGGAACATCACCAGTAAGTAGGCCGACACGATGACCGTCAGCGGCCAGATGTCCCCATACGGATTCACATTTGTGCTTGGTGTTGGCAAACACGATAGCACGGTCTGGCCACTCTTCTTCAATCAGAGTTTGCAGCAGCGCCATTTTGTGCTCGTTAGAAGGGTAGAACAGTTCTTCTTTTATACGGTGACCGGTTTTTTGTTCCGGCTCGACCACGACATGCTCTGGGTTGTGCATGTGTTCAAAAGCGAGTTCTTGCACGCGGTATGACAGCGTGGCAGAAAACAGCATGTTCAAACGCTCTTTTGGCTCTGGCATGCGGCGGAATAGGAAACGAATGTCTTTAATAAAGCCAAGATCGAACATGCGATCGGCTTCATCCAACACCACAGCTTGGATATTGTTAAGGTTGAACACCCGCTGCTTATAGAAGTCGATGATACGACCTGTGGTGCCGATCAGTACGTCCACACCTTGCTCAAGTTTCGCAAGTTGTTTGTCGTAGCTTTCGCCACCGTAGGCAAGGGCGGTTTTGATCCCTGTGCTTTCGACCAATGGCGCCGCATCATTATAGATCTGGATCGCCAGCTCACGAGTCGGCGCCATAATGATGGCACGCGGCTGTGTCGGTTTGCGGCCGTCATGCTCAGGCGTGGTCAACAAATGGTTAAAAGTAGCAGTCAAGAAAGCCAGGGTTTTGCCTGTCCCTGTTTGAGCTTGTCCTGCGATGTCTTGGCCGGTGAGCAGTACCGGCAACGCCAAGGCTTGGATAGGGGTACAAAACTCGAACCCTTTTTTCTCCAATCCTTCAGTAACTTGGGGGTGTAAACCCAAATCGGCGAACTTTTGCTCTGTGATATGCGTCTTTTTCATTGCTATAGAATATCAGCTTAAGCTTGCAATACGAAAGTAAATACATTCCAATAGGGCATCTAAATACTGGTTATCATCCAACCAGTTCAGAAAAAACACATTGGAGTGGAAGATGAGTGATAAAATTTTGCAGCTAACTGATGATGGTTTTGATGCTGATGTAATCAATGCTGCAGGCCCGGTTCTTGTGGATTTTTGGGCAGAATGGTGCGGACCATGTAAAATGATCGCGCCGATTCTGGACGAAATCGCAGACGAGTACGAAGGCAAACTCACTATCGGTAAACTGAACATCGACCAGAACGCAGGCACACCGCCTAAGTTTGGTATCCGTGGTATTCCAACGTTACTTCTGTTCAAAGATGGTAACGTCGCAGCGACCAAAGTTGGTGCGCTGTCTAAGACTCAACTGAAAGAGTTTTTGGACGCCAACCTATAAGTCCACCGAGCTAAGACCGTGCATTTTAACCGATGCACGGTTTTGTTTTTGAAGGCCAACAAAATCTAGACTAGTCTAGTATTTAGTGCTAATTTATCGCACGTTAATTAAACAAGTTCTCTTCTTTGGTCGATCCTCTGACCAAATTCATCTAACTAAATAACAGATCCTTATTTTGACTAAACAAGTATCCACCACCATGAATCTAACTGAACTGAAGAACAGACCTGTGTCTGATCTTGTCAAACTTGGCGAAAGCTTGGGCCTTGAAAACCTAGCTCGCCTAAGAAAACAAGACATCATCTTCGCTATCTTGAAAGCGCATGCTAAAAGTGGTGAAGATATTTTCGGCGACGGGGTTCTGGAAATACTGCAAGACGGTTTCGGTTTCCTGCGCAGCGCAGACAGCTCTTACCTCGCAGGTCCGGACGACATCTACGTGTCACCGAGTCAGATTCGTCGTTTCAACTTACGCACGGGTGACTCAATTGCAGGTAAAATTCGTCCGCCAAAAGATGGGGAACGATACTTTGCATTGTTGAAAGTCAATACGGTTAATGATGATAAGCCAGACAACGCGCGTAACAAGATTCTATTTGAAAACTTGACGCCACTGCACGCCAATGAGCGTATGGTGATGGAGCGTGGTAACGGTTCGACGGAAGATATTACGGCACGTGTTTTGGATCTCGCGTCACCGATTGGTAAAGGTCAACGTGGTCTGATTGTTGCTCCGCCAAAAGCGGGTAAAACCATGCTGCTGCAAAACATCGCTCAGAGCATCACTTACAACCACCCTGAGTGTGTGCTGATGGTCCTTCTTATCGACGAACGTCCAGAGGAAGTGACAGAGATGCAACGCCTAGTCAAAGGTGAAGTGGTCGCATCGACGTTTGATGAGCCAGCGTCTCGTCACGTACAAGTAGCAGAAATGGTGATCGAGAAAGCGAAACGTCTGGTTGAACACAAGAAGGACGTGGTGATCCTACTTGATTCGATTACGCGTCTCGCGCGCGCCTACAACACCGTTGTGCCTTCATCGGGTAAGGTTCTAACGGGTGGTGTCGATGCAAACGCACTACACCGTCCTAAGCGTTTCTTCGGTGCGGCACGTAACGTCGAAGAAGGTGGCAGCTTAACGATTCTAGCGACAGCACTGGTCGATACCGGTTCTAAGATGGATGAAGTCATCTACGAAGAATTTAAAGGTACAGGTAACATGGAAATTCACCTGAACCGTAAGATTGCCGAGAAGCGTGTCTTCCCTGCGATCGATTTCAACCGCTCTGGTACTCGTCGTGAAGAGCTACTGACGAAAAACGAAGAGCTGCAAAAAATGTGGATCCTACGCAAAATCGTACACCCAATGGGTGAAACCGATGCGATGGAATTCCTCATTGATAAGTTGGCCATGACCAAGACCAATGATGAATTTTTCGATGCCATGCGCAGACAGTAATAAGCAAGTTTGAATAAATGAACGCCACCCAACCCGGGTGGCGTTTTTATTTGCATTCTCCGCTATTCCTATCCACAATAAGTGAAATGTTACAAGGAGGTTAACATGCAACAAGGAATGTTGTCGTCACTTCTCCTCTCGGCATCTCTACTGGTGGCTCACCCCGTCTCGGCAACACCCATGGAGCCGGAAAGAGCGCAAGCGTTGCTCGCCGATGAGCACATTGAACTGAAAGTGGCTGAGCTGCTGCAATACGCCATCGAAGACAATATCGACACACTCAAATTTGCGTTAGATCGTTTGTCACTCCCACAGCAGGAAGTGGCGCGTTATCTATTATTGAAAAAGTTTGAAGATCAAGAGTTAGCGCTCACGTCGAAAATGGCTTTGTTTGTTGAGCAGCAAAAACGTCGCGTACCTACCTATCAAGTTTTGGAGGTCGGTGATGGTTATGAGTTTTCAACCCCCGCGTTTAATTATCCGGCGATTGCGAGTCGTCTGCTGAAGCAGTGGAAGCAGGGGCAATCGGCATTGGAATTTGTGCTAGCGGCAGAGCGTCAGGAGCTGAATCTGAAACAGTGGTTATCGGGCAGCGACTATCAGGTGCAGATGAGAGAGTCCTTGTTCATCCGCGAGCTAGATACCTTGTCTCAGCAAGCGGTCTTAGCATTGGCGGCGCAGCTGACAGATCAAACGGTCACCAGTTGGCTTCCTTCATCGGCAGTCATGGTGCGCTTGGCGCAAGTCAGTGAAGACCCAGGTGTTTACAAACTGATCTGGCTAACCAAAGCGGACTTTAATAGCCAGCAAGAACTGGCGAGGCTCGCTGATGTGGGCGACGAGTTTGCTCTGCAGCAAATCATGCGTGCATCTACGAATCCTGCCTTGAAAGCATCGGCGATTGAGGCGTTAACGCGCATTAAACCGATGTCACCAGAGGTGAAGGAATTTCTTATCGCCAAAATGGCCATTCGTGAAGAGGCGTCAATGGTGGCAAGCGCGCTCGCCAATCAAGGTTATCGAAGCTGGCTTGAAGAGTTAGCCAAGACCAACCAAACCGTACGCAGTCATGCCATTTTGAGTGTGTTAACCCAATAAGACCCTGCACAAAAAGGGGGATCGGACGGGCGAGGTTTTTGATATACTGATGCGATATTAATCAGCCAGCAAAAGCCCATGAGTTTTAAGGATTTAAGAGACTTTATCGACTTCCTCGAGCAAAAGGGGAAGCTTAAGCGCATTACTCACCCGGTTGACCCCGCTTATGAAATGACAGAGATCAGTGACCGAACACTGCGTGCGGGTGGTCCTGCTCTGTTGTTTGAAAACCCCATCGGTTACTCCATGCCTGTCCTTACCAACCTGTTTGGTACGCCAGAACGTGTCGCGATTGGCATGGGGCGTCAGGAAGTCAAAGAGTTGCGGGAAGTGGGTAAACTGCTTGCCTACCTGAAAGAACCCGAGCCCCCTAAAGGGTTTAAAGACGCGCTCGAAAAATTACCTGTCTTTCGGCAAGTCCTGAACATGCCAGCGAAACGCTTGCGTCGCGCACCGTGTCAGGAGATCGTTTGGCAAGGTGAGCAGGTCGATCTCGATAAAATCCCCGTGATGAGTTGTTGGCAAGAAGACGTGGCGCCGCTGCTCACCTGGGGATTGACGGTTACGCGTGGCACCAAGCAAAAACGACAAAACCTCGGGATTTATCGTCAGCAAAAAATCGCTAAAAACAAGGTGATCATGCGCTGGCTCGCGCATCGTGGTGGCGCACTTGACCTACGTGATTGGATGGAGACGCATCCAGGTAAACCGTTCCCAGTCTCTGTCGCCTTTGGTGCGGACCCTGCCACCATACTTGGCGCCGTTACGCCGGTACCAGATACCTTGTCTGAGTATGCCTTTGCCGGTCTATTGCGGGGCAGCAAAACCGAAGTAGTGAAATCGGTGAGTAACGATCTCGATGTTCCTGCGAGTGCAGAGATCGTATTGGAAGGGTACATCGACCCAAATGAGTTTGCCGATGAAGGTCCATACGGTGATCACACCGGGTATTACAACGAAAAAGAGCAGCATCATGTGTTCACCGTGACGCACATTACAATGCGTCAAAATCCCATTTATCACAGTACCTACACTGGCCGCCCGCCCGATGAGCCCGCTGTGCTTGGGGTGGCGTTGAATGAAGTGTTTGTGCCGATTTTGCAAAAGCAGTTCCCGGAGATTGAAGATTTTTACCTACCGCCGGAGGGGTGTTCGTATCGCATGGCGGTGGTGACGATGAAGAAGCAGTACCCGGGCCACGCGAAGCGCGTCATGATGGGTGTGTGGTCTTTCTTGCGCCAGTTCATGTATACCAAGTTTGTCATCGTGTGCGATGAATCTGTCGATGCCCGCGATTGGGGCAGTGTCGTCGCGGCGATGAGCCAGCATGTCGATCCGCTTCGTGATAGTTTATTCATTGAAGATACCCCGATCGATTCCCTTGATTTTGCATCGCCAGTCGCGGGTCTAGGTTCCAAGATGGGTCTCGATGCGACAGTGAAGTGGGATGCAGAACGTGTGGGTCGAGCCGAGTTGCCCGCCAGCGCTAGGCTATCACAGGACGCCATCCGTCAATTTATTGCTCAGAATGACAACGTCCGAACGATACATATTCCAGAAAGCGCCCACGGTGATGGCGTGGCCATTGTGACGATGAATAAGCAGCAGGCTGGAGAATCAGCGTCACTCGGACACCACACCCATCAGTGGTTAGCGCAGCACACGCGACCTAAGTTCATTATTCTTTGTGATGACGATGTCGATGCTCAAGACTGGAACGACGTTATCTGGGCGGTGACAACACGGATGGATCCATCGCGCGACAGCCTACGTATTGCAGCGACAGATAATCAATCGTCATGCTTAGTGCTTGATGCCACCAATAAAATCGAAGGGCTTGAAGTGATGCGCGAGTGGGGCACGCCTATCAAGAAAGATCCGGACTTAGTGGCAAAAATCGATGCTATTTGGCCCGAGTTAGGTATCCTATGACGTATCAAGTCATCTTGCACCCAGGGGCAATCGCGTTTGACGTGCAAGAGGGAGAAACGGTGCTGGAAGGGGCGCTCAACAATCAATTACCTTTCCCACACCGTTGTCAGGTCGGTGCATGCGCAGCCTGTTTGTGCCGGATAATAAAAGGAACAGTGAAGTATCAATTAGAACCTATGCTGACAGAGAAAGAGCAGCAAGAAGGGTGGATATTCGCTTGTCAGGCTCTCGCAACGAGTCATTTAGAACTTACTCTAGAGGAGTGAGTTAGAGGAATACCATGACAATCCAATGTAAAGTAAAGTCTATTCAGCCGTTAGCTGCGAATACATTTCAAATTTTGCTTCATCCACAACAGCCGGTTGCGTTCAAAGCTGGCCAATACCTTACTGTCGTGATGGGTGAGAAAGATAATCGCCCTTTTTCTATTGCCAGTAGCCCGTGCCGCCATGAAGGGGAACTTGAACTTCATATCGGCGCAGCGGAACATAACGCTTACGCCCTTGAAGTAGTGGAAATGATGCAACACGCGCTGCAAACCCAAAGCGACATCACCATAGATGCACCACACGGCGATGCTTGGCTACAACAAAATAGCGAGCGACCACTATTATTGATTGCTGGAGGAACTGGCTTCAGTTATGTGCGCTCCATTCTCGATCATTGCTTATCTCAATCTCTAGAGAATGACATCTATCTTTATTGGGGAGCGCGAGATCAAAGTCAGTTGTATGCTCAACAAGAGTTGGCAGCCATTGCAGAGCAACATCGCCATGTACACTTTATTCCAGTGGTGGAAGCGCCAGAAGTCGAATGGCATGGAAAGGTAGGTAACGTCCTTCAAGCGGTGGAAGATGATTTCGACTCACTCGCCGAGTTTGATATCTATATCGCAGGGCGCTTTGAAATGGCCGGCGCCGCGCGTGAGCGCTTCACACAACACAGAGATGCGAAGAGTGATCGTATGTTTGCGGATGCGTATGCTTTTATCTAATCGATAAATTTCCCTACCAAAGGGTGGTTAAAAAGAGAGCAAAATGCTCTCTTTTTTGCCCTTTCGGCCACAATTTCAGCGAACAGCCTGTTTTTTTAAATTATTTTCAAATAGGGCTTGCGCTATCGAATCAACTCCCTATAATGCGCATCCACTGACACGGCAGTCGCCACAAGGCTTCAGCAGTGTTAAAGAGGTAAAAGCTTCTTAAGAAAATAAATTTGAAAAGTGTTTGACTCTTCAAATTAACTCGTTAGAATGCACCTCCGCTTCGAGGTAAAGCTCAAAGCAACGCTCTTTAACAATATAAACCTATCAATCTGTGTGGGCACTCGTTGATGATAATCCAAATAGTTTCTTCGGAAACAATTTAGGTTTCAATGATACGAAGTGACCATTGAGTCTTCGGACTCAGCACAGTCAATTCAAACATTACTTTATGTAATGTTCAGTATTCATTGAGCCGAACAAAATCTTAAATTGAAGAGTTTGATCATGGCTCAGATTGAACGCTGGCGGCAGGCCTAACACATGCAAGTCGAGCGGAAACGACTTAACTGAAGCCTTCGGGTGAACGTTAAGGGCGTCGAGCGGCGGACGGGTGAGTAATGCCTGGGAAATTGCCCTGATGTGGGGGATAACCATTGGAAACGATGGCTAATACCGCATAATAGCTTCGGCTCAAAGAGGGGGACCTTCGGGCCTCTCGCGTCAGGATATGCCCAGGTGGGATTAGCTAGTTGGTGAGGTAAGGGCTCACCAAGGCGACGATCCCTAGCTGGTCTGAGAGGATGATCAGCCACACTGGAACTGAGACACGGTCCAGACTCCTACGGGAGGCAGCAGTGGGGAATATTGCACAATGGGCGCAAGCCTGATGCAGCCATGCCGCGTGTATGAAGAAGGCCTTCGGGTTGTAAAGTACTTTCAGCAGTGAGGAAGGTTCATGCGTTAATAGCGTATGGATTTGACGTTAGCTGCAGAAGAAGCACCGGCTAACTCCGTGCCAGCAGCCGCGGTAATACGGAGGGTGCGAGCGTTAATCGGAATTACTGGGCGTAAAGCGCATGCAGGTGGTTTGTTAAGTCAGATGTGAAAGCCCGGGGCTCAACCTCGGAATTGCATTTGAAACTGGCAGACTAGAGTACTGTAGAGGGGGGTAGAATTTCAGGTGTAGCGGTGAAATGCGTAGAGATCTGAAGGAATACCAGTGGCGAAGGCGGCCCCCTGGACAGATACTGACACTCAGATGCGAAAGCGTGGGGAGCAAACAGGATTAGATACCCTGGTAGTCCACGCCGTAAACGATGTCTACTTGGAGGTTGTGGCCTTGAGCCGTGGCTTTCGGAGCTAACGCGTTAAGTAGACCGCCTGGGGAGTACGGTCGCAAGATTAAAACTCAAATGAATTGACGGGGGCCCGCACAAGCGGTGGAGCATGTGGTTTAATTCGATGCAACGCGAAGAACCTTACCTACTCTTGACATCTACAGAACTTAGCAGAGATGCTTTGGTGCCTTCGGGAACTGTAAGACAGGTGCTGCATGGCTGTCGTCAGCTCGTGTTGTGAAATGTTGGGTTAAGTCCCGCAACGAGCGCAACCCTTATCCTTGTTTGCCAGCACTTCGGGTGGGAACTCCAGGGAGACTGCCGGTGATAAACCGGAGGAAGGTGGGGACGACGTCAAGTCATCATGGCCCTTACGAGTAGGGCTACACACGTGCTACAATGGCGCATACAGAGGGCGGC
>NZ_JCBDHJ010000023.1:0-133086 GCF_059834135.1 Vibrio sp. R10-SG-ISO4 | reverse complement strand
CGGCCGTAACTATAACGGTCCTAAGGTAGCGAAATTCCTTGTCGGGTAAGTTCCGACCTGCACGAATGGCGTAATGATGGCCACGCTGTCTCCACCCGAGACTCAGTGAAATTGAAATCGCTGTGAAGATGCAGTGTACCCGCGGCTAGACGGAAAGACCCCGTGAACCTTTACTACAGCTTGGCACTGAACATTGAGCCTACATGTGTAGGATAGGTGGGAGGCTTTGAAGCAGGTACGCCAGTATCTGTGGAGCCGACCTTGAAATACCACCCTTGTATGTTTGATGTTCTAACTTAGCCCCGTTATCCGGGGTGAGGACAGTGCCTGGTGGGTAGTTTGACTGGGGCGGTCTCCTCCCAAAGAGTAACGGAGGAGCACGAAGGTGGGCTAATCACGGTTGGACATCGTGAGGTTAGTGCAATGGCATAAGCCCGCTTGACTGCGAGAATGACAATTCGAGCAGGTGCGAAAGCAGGTCATAGTGATCCGGTGGTTCTGAATGGAAGGGCCATCGCTCAACGGATAAAAGGTACTCCGGGGATAACAGGCTGATACCGCCCAAGAGTTCATATCGACGGCGGTGTTTGGCACCTCGATGTCGGCTCATCACATCCTGGGGCTGAAGTCGGTCCCAAGGGTATGGCTGTTCGCCATTTAAAGTGGTACGCGAGCTGGGTTTAGAACGTCGTGAGACAGTTCGGTCCCTATCTGCCGTGGGCGTTGGAAGATTGAAGGGGGCTGCTCCTAGTACGAGAGGACCGGAGTGGACGAACCTCTGGTGTTCGGGTTGTGATGCCAATCGCATTGCCCGGTAGCTAAGTTCGGAATCGATAACCGCTGAAAGCATCTAAGCGGGAAGCGAGCCCTGAGATGAGTCTTCCCTGATACTTTAAGTATCCTTAAGGGTTGTTCGAGACTAGAACGTTGATAGGCAGGATGTGTAAGCGCTGTGAGGCGTTGAGCTAACCTGTACTAATTGCCCGTGAGGCTTAACCATACAACGCCCAAAGGGTTTTGATGGACTCAATGAAAGAACATTGAATGTGTAATAAAGAGACGAGTGACTAGTTCCTAGTAGCTAGAAACGACAAACACAGCTTTCCGAATTATTAAGTTCTAGGAACTAGGGTCTAGGCACTCACTTCTAGGAACTTAAACAAAATTTTCTTGGCGACCATAGCGATTTGGACCCACCTGATTCCATGCCGAACTCAGAAGTGAAACGAATTAGCGCCGATGGTAGTGTGGGGTTTCCCCATGTGAGAGTAGGACATCGCCAGGCTTTGAACATTATCTATTTGAAGCACGATTGATATAAGACTTTAAATAGACCACTGCGGAGTGGTAGTTCAGTTGGTTAGAATACCGGCCTGTCACGCCGGGGGTCGCGGGTTCGAGTCCCGTCCACTCCGCCACTTATATGAGAGTCGTCTCGATAAACACGAAGATAGGGGTGTAGCTCCAATTGGCAGAGCAGCGGATTCCAAATCCGCGTGTTGGGAGTTCGAATCTCTCCACCCCTGCCATATCTAAGGCTCTAGTCGAAAGACTAGAGCCTTTTTGTATCTATAAAACCCCGTGGTTGTGGCTGTCACCCAATGCTCAGAGCAGCGGATTATCCCTATTCCAAATCGGCACGTATCGGGTGCTCGAATCTCTAGATCACCAGTCCCGTCTTCCTGGTATCTCTATTAGGGCTCTCATTTTCGAACTTTTCACAAACCAACACGTCACGAAATATCGACAACTAGCGATCGGAAAGCCAAGCTTGCTAAAAGCGATATTACCTTTAACCAGCATGCCGATGGGGATATCTTTCATTAGATACAAAAAAGCCCACTCGGGAGTGGGCTAGAAATAGGGTGAAGCTTCGGTTACTTCAAGATAGCTTCGTTACCATTTTCACGGATGTGCTTAAGCATACCTTTCACGCCACGTGCGCTTGATGCCACAACGTTGCCTGACTTCATGTACTCTGTGCCGCCTGCAAAGTCTGTCACGATTGCGCCAGCTTCACGAGCAATCAGTTCACCTGCAGCGATGTCCCAAGGTTTCAGTCCTAGCTCGAAGTAACCGTCTACGCGGCCGGCAGCCATGTAGCATAGGTCCAACGCAGCTGAGCCAGTGCGACGGAAGTCTGAACAGTCAACAAAGAGCGCTGAAAGAATTTTTAGGTAAGATTCAGAGTGCTGTTTCTGCTTGAATGGAAAACCCGTTGCAAGCACAGTGCCTTGTAGATCTTTTAGCTGTTTCACACGGATGCGCGCATTGTTGAGCTGTGCACCTGCGCCACGTTGCGCTGTAAACAGTTCATTAAGCATAGGATCGTAAACACACGCTACTTCTGTTTTACCTTTAAAACGAACAGCGATAGAAACGCAGAAATGAGGCAAACCTTTCACAAAGTTTGTGGTGCCATCCAGTGGGTCGATGATCCATTGTACGTCTTTATCTTTACCTTCAATAACCCCATTTTCTTCTGCAACAATGCAGTGCTCTGGGTATGAAGCCTTGATGGTATCGATAATGATAGCTTCTGCTTCTTTGTCGACGTTAGTGACAAAGTCGTTCGTGCCTTTCTGAGTTGATTCGATCTTCTCAGCATTTTCTAAAGATTTAGCAATATGATTGCCAGCTTTTCGTGCAGCACGAATAGCGATATTAAGCATTGGATGCATACTAATTTCCCAACGGATGTTAAAGAACAGAAAAACGGGCGGGAGTATATCAGATTGCTCGATAAATGGAAGTGGTTATTTTTTGAACTCTTAACTTTTATGCTCTTAAGGGTCTGACCATTTTACTCAGGTATATGTTAATATCTCGCAGCGGTTTTTATCTTGGTACGGTTTGATGTTAAATAACGTTAAGGTTGTCTTAGTTGGCACCTCACATTCGGGCAATATTGGTTCTGCAGCGCGTGCGATGAAAGTCATGGGCTTATCCAACATGGTGTTGGTCGATCCTCAATGTGAAGTTGATGAACAAGCGATTGCGTTGGCGTCGGGGGCATCGGACATTGCGTTGAACGCCGAAGTGGTCAGCACCTTAGAAGAGGCAGTAAAAGAGTGTGTGCTTGTGGTAGGTTCGAGTGCCCGCTCCAGAACTCTTGAATGGCCGATGTTGACACCAAGAGAGTGCGGCAAAAAATTTGTCGTTGAAGGGCAGCAGGCACCTGTAGCGCTCGTCTTTGGGCGAGAACGAACTGGGCTAACTAACGAGGAGTTGCAAACGTGTCACTATCATGTGTGCATACCTGCTAACCCCGAGTACAGCTCTCTCAACCTCGCTATGGCAGTGCAAACCCTCAGCTACGAAGTCCGAGTGGCTTATCTCGATGCCGAGCAAGCGCAATATGCCCCATCTGAAGCTGAATACCCCAAGCATAAAGAGTTGGAAATGTTCTTTGAGCACCTTGAAAAAGTCGCGACCGAGACCCAGTTTATAAATCAGCAGCAGCCCGGTAAAGTGATGAACAAGGTTCGCCGGTTGTTCAATCGAGCTAGGCCAGAGGCCCAAGAGCTCAATATTTTACGCGGTATGTTGAGCGCTATCGAGAAGCAGCTTTCCAAAGGGTAAAGCCACAATAAGCTTAGGGATGAATACCTGAGTAAATTAGTCAATTAAATACTTGACCATTTTGGTCAAGTATGAAAAACTTCCTACCACATAAACGATGTGGATATGGTGTTATATGAGACTTACATCTAAAGGAAGATACGCAGTGACAGCCATGTTAGATGTGGCTCTGCACTCACAACAAAATCCAGTGCCGCTTGCGGACATTTCTGAGCGTCAAGGCATCTCCTTGTCTTACTTAGAGCAACTGTTTTCTAAGCTACGTAAAGCTGGCCTAGTGGCGAGCGTACGTGGCCCTGGTGGTGGTTACCGTCTTGGTGCAGAAGCGAATACTATTGCTATTGGTACTGTTATCGCAGCGGTCGATGAGTCGGTCGATGCGACGAAATGCAATGGTAAAGGTGACTGCCAAGGTGGTACTCGCTGCCTAACTCATACGCTATGGCGTGACCTGAGTTCTCGAATTAGTGATTTCCTCAACAACATCACACTCGGTGAGTTGATGAATGACAATGAAGTATTAGAAATTTCAGACCGTCAAGATATCGATCTTGCTGTCAATCATGGGTTTACCAACAAAAATACAAGCACCGCACCCATCGGTGTCAACGTCCGCTCTTAAGCGGTCTGCCTGTTACATTGGAGTAGAGAATGAAACTGCCGATTTATTTAGATTATTCAGCGACTTGCCCAGTTGATCCACGTGTTGCTGAAAAAATGGTTCAGTACATGACAATGGACGGTACGTTTGGCAACCCTGCATCACGTTCACACCGTTACGGTTGGCAGGCTGAAGAGGCGGTAGACACAGCCCGTGAAAACATTGCAGATTTGCTCAATGCCGATCCTCGTGAAATCGTCTTTACGTCAGGCGCGACTGAATCTGACAACCTCGCTATCAAAGGTGCTGCACACTTCTATGAGAAGAAAGGTAAACATATCATTACCTGCAAAACCGAGCACAAAGCAGTTCTTGATCCTTGCCGTCAATTAGAGCGTGAAGGCTTTGAGGTGACATACCTAGAGCCAGAATCAAACGGCATCATCGATATGAAGAAGCTTGAAGCGGCGATGCGTGACGACACGGTTCTTGTATCTATCATGCATGTGAATAACGAAATCGGTGTGATTCAAGATATCGCCTCTATTGGTGAGTTGTGTCGTGAGCGCAAGATTGTTTTCCACGTCGATGCAGCGCAGTCTGCGGGCAAAGTGCCTATCGATGTTCAAGAGATGAAAGTTGATCTGATTTCTCTTTCAGCGCACAAAGCGTACGGTCCTAAAGGCATTGGCGCCTTGTACGTCCGTCGTAAGCCTCGTATTCGTCTAGAAGCGCAAATGCACGGTGGTGGTCATGAACGCGGATTCCGTTCTGGCACACTGGCAACACATCAGATTGTCGGTATGGGCGAAGCCTTCCGTATCGCAAAGGAAGAGATGCAAAAAGATCACGACCATGCTTTGGCATTGCGTGAGCGTCTACTCAATGGTGTGAAAGACTTAGAAGCCGTGACCATCAATGGTGACTTAGAGCAACGTGTACCACAAAACCTAAACATCAGCTTCGCGTTTGTAGAAGGTGAATCTTTGCTTATGTCGCTGAAAGATCTTGCGGTGTCTTCAGGCAGTGCGTGTACCTCTGCTAGCCTAGAGCCATCTTATGTACTGCGCGCTCTCGGTTTAGATGATGAACTGGCACACAGCTCAATTCGCTTCTCATTTGGTCGTTTCACCACTGAAGAAGAAATTGATTACGCAATTGAACAAATTCGCGTAGCGGTAAACAAGCTACGTGACATGTCTCCTCTATGGGATATGTACAAGGAAGGGGTCGACCTAAGCACTGTTGAGTGGGCGCACCACTAATAGATAGGTTTCCCCAGGGAATGAGATAGAGGATTCGAGGTAAATATCATGGCATACAGCGAAAAAGTAATTGATCACTACGAAAACCCACGTAACGTTGGTTCGTTTGATAAAGAAGATCCATCGGTTGGTAGCGGCATGGTTGGCGCACCAGCGTGTGGTGACGTAATGAAACTGCAAATCAAAGTGACCCCAGAGGGCATTATTGAAGACGCGAAATTTAAGACTTACGGTTGTGGTAGCGCGATTGCGTCTAGCTCTCTCGTCACAGAGTGGGTAAAAGGTAAGAGCATCGATGAAGCCGCGGCGATTAAGAACGCGGAAATTGCTGAGGAGCTCGAGCTTCCACCGGTAAAAGTACACTGCTCTATTTTGGCGGAAGACGCCATTAAAGCAGCCGTTGCTGACTATAAGAAAAAACACCAACAATAAGTTACAATGGGAGGCTCGCTCTCCCATTATCATCGTCAAATAAAAAACTAAGGTGCAGTATGGCCATCACAATGACAGAGACAGCGGCAAGCCGCGTAAGAACCTTCTTAGAAAACCGAGGTAAAGGCATCGGCTTGCGCTTGGGTGTGAAAACGACAGGTTGCTCTGGTATGGCGTATGTGCTCGAGTTTGTCGATGATCTCAATGAAGAAGATGAAGTATTTGAGCATTCTGGTGTCAAAGTGATCATTGACAAGAAAAGCCTCGTTTACCTAGATGGCACCGAACTTGATTATGTTAAGGAAGGGCTCAACGAAGGTTTCGAGTTCAACAACCCGAACGCAAAAGGCGAATGTGGTTGTGGTGAGAGCTTTAACGTTTAATTGATGATATGGGTAGGGCATGTCCCTACCGATTGACGACCAAGGACAGAATTCTTAATGAATTACTTTGAATTATTTGGGCTACCAAGTCAGTTTAATCTGGATGGTAGCCTTCTTTCTTCACAGTTCCGCGAACTCCAGAAGCGTTTCCACCCAGACAACTTTGCCAGTGGTTCTGAGCGCGATCGTTTGATGGCGGTACAGAAAGCTTCTGAGATCAATGACGCTTACCACGTGCTCAAAAATCCCATCAGCCGGGCGGAGTATATTCTGCAACAGCAAGGGGTGGACATCCGCTCGGAGCAGCAGACGATGCAGGATCCGATGTTTCTTATGGAGCAAATGGAGCTGCGTGAAGAGCTAGAAGAAATGAGCCAGAGTGGCGATGTGGAGACGGCGCTGTTTAACTTTGATGCGAAAGTCAGCCGCATGCATCAGCAGCAGTTGGAGAGTATGCAGCAGCAGCTGGATGAACAACGCTGGATAGAAGCAGCGGACAGCGTCAGAAAACTCAAATTCATTGCGAAATTAAAACACGAAATTGAGCGAGTCGAAGATAACCTCCTCGGCTAGTGAGTAACAAGGATCCATCATGGCATTACTTCAAATTGCAGAGCCTGGCCAGAGTTCTGCTCCCCATGAGCACAAACTCGCGGCGGGTATTGATTTAGGTACAACCAACTCTCTGGTGGCTTCGGTGCAAAGCGGCCAAACCAAGACATTAAAAGATGAGCAAGGTCGAAGCCTATTGCCTTCGATTGTGAACTACTCGGGTGACAACATCGAAGTAGGCTATGACGCCGCCGCTCAAGCTGAGTCGGATCCGGAAAACACCATTATTTCCGTTAAACGCTTGATTGGACGCTCTTTATCCGACATCCAAACCCGTTACCCCAACTTACCTTATGAGATGCAAGCCAGTGATAATGGATTGCCAGTACTGCGCACTGCAATGGGAAACAAGAACCCAATTGAAGTTTCGGCAGATATTCTGCGCTCACTTGGTCAACGCGCAGAACAAAGCCTAGGTGGCGAACTGGCTGGCGTGGTCATTACTGTGCCAGCCTACTTTGATGATGCGCAGCGCGCGGGCACAAAAGATGCGGCAAAACTGGCTGGTCTGCATGTGCTACGTTTGCTCAATGAGCCAACCGCCGCCGCGATTGCGTATGGTTTGGACTCCGGGCAAGAAGGTGTGATCGCGGTTTACGATCTTGGTGGCGGTACTTTTGATATCTCAATTCTCCGCCTCTCTAAAGGCGTCTTTGAGGTATTGGCGACGGGCGGTGATTCTGCGTTGGGCGGCGATGATTTCGATCACTTGCTCGCTGATTATCTGATCGACAAAGCCGGGATAACCACACGCCTTTCCAGTCATGATTACCGCGTAGCCCTTAATGTGGCCACTCGAACCAAAATTGCTTTTTCAGATCAAGAGGCCGTTGATGTCTCGCTGCTCAATTGGCAAGGTACGGTGACACGCGCAGAATTCGAAACATTGATTCAACCGCTAGTGAAGAAAACACTCCTGTCTTGTCGCCGTGCACTTAAAGATGCGCAGGTTGAAGCCAGTGAAGTGCAAGAAGTTGTGATGGTTGGCGGTTCCACACGAACGTTGCTAGTGCGTGAAATGGTCGGTGAGTTCTTTAACCGCACTCCGCTGACCAGCATCAATCCAGATGAAGTGGTGGCGATTGGCGCAGGTATCCAAGCGGATGTGTTGGCAGGCAACAAACCGGACTCTGAAATGTTGCTGCTGGATGTGATTCCATTGTCGCTCGGCATCGAGACAATGGGAGGATTGGTTGAAAAAATCATTCCACGCAATACGACGATTCCTGTTGCTCGTGCGCAAGAATTTACGACTTTCAAAGATGGTCAAACAGCGATGAGTGTGCACATTGTGCAAGGTGAACGTGAAATGGTTGACGATTGTCGCTCATTAGCTCGTTTCTCCCTAAAAGGCATTCCGCCGATGGCCGCTGGTGCAGCGCACGTCCGTGTGACCTACCAAGTCGATGCAGATGGTTTGCTCTCAGTGACTGCGATGGAAAAGAGCACGGGCGTTCAGTCTGAAATTCAAGTGAAACCGTCATACGGTCTCAGTGACGATGAAGTCGCGAACATGCTACGTGACTCCATGACGCACGCCAAAGAAGACATGATGGCTCGCGCATTGGCAGAGCAGCGTGTAGAGGCTGACCGTGTGATTGAAGGTCTACTCGCCGCCATGCAAGCGGATGGCGATGAGCTACTTTCAGAACAAGAGCGCCAACAACTGTTGCACGTTATCGAGCAATTGATAGCGCTACGTAATGGTGATGATGCCGATGCGATTGAGCAAGGTATCAAAGAAACAGACAAAGCGAGCCAAGACTTCGCCTCTCGTCGTATGGACAAATCGATTCGCGCGGCACTGTCTGGTCAGTCCGTGGACGAACTATAAGAGAAACACGTTATGCCTAAGATTATTGTATTGCCTCACGAAGATTTGTGCCCTGAAGGGGTGGTGCTAGACGCCCAATCGGGCGAAACGGTACTGGATGTGGCATTAAAAAACGGAATTGGAATTGAACATGCATGCGAAAAATCGTGTGCATGCACGACGTGCCACGTTGTGATCCGTGAAGGCTTTGATTCGCTCGAAGAGAGCGATGAGCTGGAAGATGACATGCTAGATAAAGCGTGGGGTTTGGAGCCAGAATCACGCCTGGGCTGTCAAGCGAGAGTCGCGGATGAAGATTTGGTTGTGGAAATACCAAAGTACACATTGAACCACGCATCAGAAGATCATTAATCACTTTACCCCATGTGAGTTGAAACAGGAAGGTAAGCAATGAAATGGACAGATTCACGCGATATTGCCATCGAGCTGTGTGACAAATTTCCAGATACGGATCCTAAAACCGTGCGCTTTACGGATCTTCATCAGTGGATTTTAGAGCTCGATGACTTCGATGATGAGCCCAACCGCTCCAATGAAAAAATCCTCGAAGCCGTCATCTTATGCTGGATGGATGAGATGGATTAACGCGGGTTGAGAGAAAACCTTGCAGAGTTAACAAAACTTACTAAAAAAAACGGACCCTATGGTCCGTTTTTTTATCAAGTTGACACTTTAACCCTACAAAATGCTAACATCCGTCAAAGCATAGAATAAGAGCGTAGGCAGCGCTCAGATAAGACAAGGAGAAACCATGTCTACAACGATGTCTGTTTTTTTAAGCCAACAAGCCGCCGCACCACAATGGGGTGAAAAAGCCATCCTTTCATTCGTGGCGAATGGCGCAACGATCCACCTTAGCGACAGTCATGATTTAGGCGCGATTCAGCGTGCTGCGCGCAAGTTAGAAGCGCAAGGTATTCGAGAAGCTTCACTCGAGGGCGAAGGATGGGATCTAGAAAGCATTTGGGCTTTCCATCAAGGCTTCCGTGCCCCGAAGAAAACCAGCCAGCTTTCCTGGGGCGCTCTGTCAGATGCGGATCAAGCTGAGCTCGATGCGCGCATCAAAGCTACAGAGTTCACCCGAGATATCATCAATAAACCCGCTGAAGAGGTGGCACCACGTCAGCTGGCCACTATGGCGGCAGAGTTCATTAAATCCGTTGCACCAAAAGGGACAGTGACGGCACGTATTGTTAAAGACAAAGACCTTCTCGCTGAAGATTGGCAGGGTATCTATGCCGTCGGTCGTGGCTCAGAGCGCACATCCGCAATGCTGCAATTGGATTACAACCCGACCGGTGATGAGAATGCACCCGTCTTTGCTTGCCTTGTAGGTAAAGGCATCACGTTTGACTCAGGTGGCTACAGTCTAAAACCTTCGAACATGATGACGGCAATGAAGTCAGACATGGGCGGCGCTGGCACGATCACTGGCGGTCTCGCCCTCGCGATCATGCGTGGCTTGAACAAACGTGTGAAGCTTATCCTTTGCTGTGCAGAGAATATGATTTCAGGCCGAGCACTTAAACTGGGTGACATCATTACCTACAAAAATGGTAAAACCGTTGAAATCATGAATACGGACGCTGAAGGCCGTCTGGTATTGGCGGATGGTTTGATTTATGCGAGCGAGCAGCAGCCAGCGCTGATTATTGATTGTGCGACCCTCACTGGTGCAGCCAAACATGCGCTTGGTAATGACTACCATGCACTGTTTAGTTTTGACGATGAGCTAGCGCATCAAGCGCTGACTTCTGCGAAAGCAGAGAAAGAGGGATTGTGGCCGCTACCATTAGCGGACTTCCACCGTGGCATGTTACCGTCTAACTTTGCCGATCTTTCTAACATCAGCAGTGGCGACTATGCACCAGGTGCGAGTACCGCCGCCGCGTTCTTGTCCTACTTCGTTGCCGATTACAAAAAAGGTTGGTTGCATTTTGACTGTGCGGCCACTTACCGCAAGGGGCCTACGGACAAGTGGGCCGCAGGCGCTACGGGCGTCGGCGTACGAACCTTAGCGCGTGTACTGCAAGAGCAGGCTGGCGAATAGTGACATGGCCGTAAGGCCGTGTTCTATTGTGTTTACACAACACCCTATATTTTCATATAACTATACTAATGACTGAAGGATGACTTATGGCTCTAGAAAGAACCTTTTCCATTATCAAGCCCGATGCGGTAGAGAGAAATCTGATTGGTGAGATCTACCATCGCATTGAAAAAGCGGGGCTTCGTATCATTGCTGCGAAAATGGTCCATTTAACCCAAGAACAGGCCAGTGGTTTTTACGCTGAACACGAAGGGAAGCCTTTTTTTCCTGCATTGAAAGAGTTTATGACTTCAGGCCCGATTATGGTTCAAGTTCTAGAAGGGGAAAATGCGATTGCCCGTTACCGTGAGCTGATGGGAACAACAAACCCTGAAGAAGCCGCTTGCGGCACGATTCGTGCTGACTATGCGCTGAGTATGCGTCACAACTCGGTTCACGGTTCTGACAGTCCTGAATCGGCAGCGCGCGAGATCGAGTTCTTCTTCCCTCAGTCAGAAATCTGCCCACGTTAATTGTTATTCGGGCAGACAATGATCAATGCTGTTTGCCTTGGCAAGCAGCATTTTTTATCGCGAGATATCGAATCAATCCGGTTGAGATTAGCGAGAAAGACTGAAAATTCCTGCTAAGATTGATGGGAAAAGTTTTTTTGAACACAAGTGCACACGAGGGTATCAGTCTTGACAGATTGTGATATACTCTGCGCGCAATTTATACCTTATAAACAGAGTAAGACAATGGCAGATTTATCAAAGTACAGAAACATTGGTATTTTCGCGCACGTTGATGCGGGTAAAACTACCACCACTGAGCGTATCCTTAAGCTTACTGGTAAAATCCACAAAACTGGTGAAGTACATGACGGTGAGTCTACGACTGACTTCATGGAGCAGGAAGCTGAGCGCGGTATTACTATCCAGTCTGCTGCGGTAACTTGTGAGTGGAATGGCCACCGCCTAAACGTTATCGATACTCCGGGACACGTTGACTTTACAGTTGAAGTATACCGTTCACTAAAAGTTCTTGATGGTGGTATCGGTGTTTTCTGTGGTTCTGGTGGTGTTGAGCCTCAGTCAGAAACGAACTGGCGCTACGCGAACGAATCAGAAGTATCTCGTCTGATCTTCGTAAACAAACTAGACCGTATGGGCGCAGACTTCTTCAACGTTGTTGACCAAGTTAAGAACGTTCTAGCGGCTAACCCACTAGTGATGGTTCTTCCAATCGGCCGTGAAGATGACTTCGTTGGTGTGGTTGATCTGCTATCTCGTAAAGCGTACGTATGGGATGACTCTGGTCTTCCTGAGAACTACGAAATCCTAGACGTTCCAGCTGACATGGTTGATGACGTTGAACAGTACCGTGAAGAGCTAATCGAAACGGCTGTTGAGCAAGACGACGACCTAATGGAAGCGTACATGGAAGGTGAAGAGCCTTCTATCGAAGACATCAAGCGTTGTATCCGTAAAGGTACACGTGACCTAGCATTCTTCCCTACATTCTGTGGTTCTGCATTTAAGAACAAGGGTGTTCAGCTAGTACTAGACGCAGTGGTAGATTACTTACCATCGCCAACAGAAGTGGAGCCTCAGCCTCTCACTGATCCAGAAACTGGTGAGCCAACTGGTGAAGTTGCAACAGTATCTGCAGACGAGCCTCTACGTGCTCTAGCGTTTAAGATCATGGACGACCGCTTCGGCGCACTAACCTTCATCCGTATCTACTCAGGTGTGATGAAGAAAGGTGATACGATCCTTAACGCGGCAACAGGTAAAACTGAGCGTATCGGCCGTATGTGTGAAATGCAAGCTGATGACCGTAACGAGATCACTGAAGCGCAAGCGGGTGACATCATCGCTGTTGTTGGTATGAAGAACGTTCAAACAGGTCACACTCTATGTGATCCTAAGCACGAATGTACTCTAGAGCCAATGATCTTCCCTGAGCCAGTAATCTCGATTGCTGTATCACCAAAAGACAAAGGTTCAACTGAGAAAATGGGTATCGCGATCGGTAAAATGGTTGCAGAAGATCCATCTTTCCAAGTAGAGACTGACGAAGATTCAGGCGAAACTATCCTAAAAGGTATGGGTGAACTTCACCTAGACATCAAGGTAGACATCCTTAAGCGTACTTACGGTGTTGAGCTAGAAGTCGGTGCACCGCAGGTAGCTTACCGTGAGACTATCACTCAAGCAGTTGAAGATAGCTACACGCACAAGAAGCAGTCTGGTGGTTCTGGTCAGTTCGGTAAGATTGACTACCGTATCAAACCAGGTGAGCCAAACTCTGGCTTTACGTTCAAGTCAACTGTTGTTGGTGGTAACGTACCTAAAGAATTCTGGCCTGCAGTAGAGAAAGGCTTCGCGAGCATGATGGAAACGGGTGTTCTAGCTGGCTTCCCTACGCTAGACGTAGAAGTTGAGCTATTCGACGGTGGCTTCCACGCAGTTGACTCATCAGCAATCGCTTACGAAATTGCAGCGAAAGGTGCATTCCGTCAGTCTATGCCTAAAGCAGGTGCTCAGCTTCTAGAGCCTATCATGCACGTTGACGTATTCTCTCCAGATGACAACGTAGGTGATGTAATCGGTGACCTCAACCGTCGTCGTGGCATGATCAAAGATCAACAAGCTGGTGCAACAGGTGTTCGTATTAAAGCTGACGTTCCTCTATCTGAGATGTTCGGCTACATCGGTCACCTACGTACTATCACTTCTGGTCGTGGTCAGTTCTCTATGGAGTTCGCTCACTACGCACCATGTCCAGCAAACGTGGCTGAGCAAGTTATCGCTGAAGTGAAAGAGCGCAACGCTAAGAAGTAATTCTTAACCGCGTATCACTTTTGTGATGATTACAAACCTTCGATGCGAAAGCATCGGAGGTTTTTTTATGCCTGTTTTTGACCACGTTTTCTCTTTAGACCAGCAGTTATCGGCGCTCGCTAAGCGATAACAAATATTGTTCATAACGATTAATTAATTTCCCTTTCAATTGATTAACAATTAAATAATTATGCATCCGAATCCCAGCGCGTTGCTGGACAGGTTGGATCGCATACCATGAAAGTGTTTTCTAAAGTAGTGGGTCTGAGCGCATTGTTACTCAGCCTTTCTTCTCACGCAGATAATAAAGTTTTGAACGTATACGCTTGGGGTGGCTACTTGCCAGAAGCGTCATTAAAAGCGTTCGAGAAACAAGAAGGCGTAACGATTAACTATTCAACATTTGAAAATAATGAATCAATGTACACCAAGTTAAAACTGGTGAAAGGCTCAGGTTACGATGTGGTATTCGCTTCGGCGTACTTTATCGAGAAAATGGGGCGTGAAGGACTACTGGCTGAGATATGAGATAGATCATGCGCAAGTCCCAAATATGGGCGACGCGATGGAAGGGTTATTGGGCCAAGCTCATGATCCTGACAACCGTTACTCTTTGCCTTACATTTGGGGCGTGACGGGCATCAGCTACAATGAATCCCTTGTCGACGAGCCTGTCACCAAATGGGCGCAGCTTTGGGATGCGAAATACGGACAACAGGTGATGCTGATCGACGATATTCGTGACGTATTTGGTATGGCGCTGAAATTGAACGGTCATAGCATCAACACGAAGAACGAAGAACGAAGACGAGATCAAGCAGGCCTACGAATCGTTAGTAGCCTTGAGAGATAACGTCCTACTCTATAACTCAGATGCACCACAAATGCCTTACGTTTCCGGTGAAGCCTCTGTTGGTATGCAGTGGAATGGTAATGCCTACCAAGGCCAAGTCGAAATGCCAGAGCTGAAGTTTGTGATGCCAGAAGAGGGCGCGGTATTGTGGATGGATAACTTTACTATTCCATCAGGCAGCCAAAACAAAGCATTGGCACACAAGTTCATTAACTTTATGTACCAAGCTGAGCAGCAAGCTGAGATCGTCAATAGCCTAGGCTATGCGTCCGCAACGAATGCAGGCCGCGCATTGCTAGCTGACGAACTTAAGAATAACCCGACGATTTTCCCAGCGGTGGAAGACATCAAGAAAGGGGAGTTCATTAACGATGTTGGTGCTGAGACCTTAGCGGTGTATGAGAAGTACTGGCAACGTCTAAGAACCCAATAATCGGGTCGGCTCTAAGCTTAAACGTAACACACCCCTAGCGAGATATCGCTGGGGGCGATGTCATTCACAAGGGGCAATTTCATTACTCAGCCAGTGGGCGAAAGCTTGAATACGATCGCGCCTTGTCGATTCACGATCATAGAAGAGATTAAACTGAATACCCGGGGTCATACCGATATCGAAGGGTTTCATGAGTAGTCCACGTTCGACGTAGTCAGCGGCGAGTGAGTCAGACACTAAGCAGGCACCATGCCCGGCCATGACGGCGTTCATCGCGTGATCGAAGGTACTGACATCCATCCAGCGAACCGACTCTTTTTCCATCTCTATACCGGCTTTAGCAAACCAACTTTTCCAAGGGTAACCGCCAGACTCATAGTGAATTAACCAACTGGCAAGCAGCTGTTCGGGCTGAGTCAGGTTAATGGACTTGGCTAAGTGAGGGGAGCAAAAAGGATAAATGTTCTCTTCAAACAGGAACTCTTTGTGAAGTTTCGATGGGCACTCTTCACCTAGCGCCTCACCTTGCCAAATGACCACATCCGCTTCACCTTGTTTTAAGTTTGGCGCGTCACAGCTAGTGATGATCCGAATGGGGATGTTGGGATGCTGGCTCGAGAACTTCCATAGACGTGGCAATAACCAGCGAGAGGCAAATGAAGGCGTAGAGCTGACACAGAGCAACCCTTCGACCGGCTCAGCTTGAATCTGATTGAGCCCTGAAATGATCTGTTCGAACCCTTGAGAGACATGCTTATACAGCATCTTGCCTTGCTCAGTGAGGCGCATTTCTCGACCATCACGCACGAACAGTTTGCATCCTAAGCCATCTTCAAGTTGACGTATTTTCTGGCTCACCGCCGCCTGACTGACGAACAGCGCTTCAGCTGCTCGACTGTAGCTGTTGTGCCTTGCCGCGACTTCGAAATACCGTAACCCTGGAAGATGATGCAGCCTTGCATCCATAGACGATCCTTTTCAATCACATTTTGCTCGTCACTATACATGACGAAAAAAAGGAGAACCACGTTCTCCTTAACTTCTCGATAAGATAGAGCGACTAGCGTTACTCTTCCCAAACAACGAGTTGACCTTTCGGCCAGTTGTGGCCCACGTCGTGGTACTTCTGTTCCAGTACATGGCGTTTGATCTTGAGTGTGGGCGTTAGAATGCCATTTTCGATGCTCCACGGCTCTTTGATCATCAGTACCCCTTTGATTTGCTCATGCGATTCGAGCTCTTGGTTCATCCGCGCAATCACTTTTTTGGTGGTGCGTTCATAGCGAGCACGGTCAAAGTTAGGAAAGTCATGCGGGACGACGAGCA
The DNA here is from genome assembly GCF_059834135.1 of Vibrio sp. R10-SG-ISO4. Lineage (NCBI taxonomy): Bacteria > Pseudomonadati > Pseudomonadota > Gammaproteobacteria > Vibrionales > Vibrionaceae > Vibrio > Vibrio sp. R10-SG-ISO4. The sequence continues at coordinate 116,890 of NZ_JCBDHJ010000023.1, read as the reverse complement.
AAATCGGGGCGGGCAGACCGAGGCCAATTAAACACATCATTTCAACGCGGCTGTATTCGAACAGTTTCTTCTCAATTGGCACTGGCGCGACAAATTTACCTTTGGCGGTTTTGAAAGTGTCTTTTTTGCGCCCTTGAATGGTCAAGTAGCCTTCAGCATCAATAGCGCCGATGTCGCCAGTATGTAGCCAACCTTCGCTGTCGAATGACTCCTGACTGGCAATGTCATTTTTGTAGTAGCCAGAGAACATCCCTTTACTGCGTACCATGATTTCATCATCGTCGGCAATTTTGAGTTCGATTCCGGGGCCAGCATTGCCGACACTGCCAATCTTATCAGCGCGGAACGGGTAGTTGAGTGTGCTGTAGGCAAAGGACTCAGTCATCCCCCAAGCCTCAGTAATATTGAGGCCGACACTGTGATACCAATCGAGCAAAGCGGGTGACACCGGCGCAGAGCCACAGCCGAGCACGCGTGCTTGATCTAAGCCCAGGCCATCGGCGAGCTTTTTCTTGATAAGGGAATTAACGAACGGAATCTTGAGCAGAATATTGAGCTTCCTCTGTGGCAATTTATCTTGGATACGCTGTTGGAACAGAGTCCAGAGTCTGGGAACAGAGATAAACAGAGTCGGGCGCTGCATTTTGACATCTTCGATAAAGGTATCAAGTGACTCTGGGAAGGCCGTTTGGACGCCACCCATGATGGAGGACCCAAAGATGTACACACGCTCGGTAATGTGCGCCAAAGGGAGGTAGGAGAATAGGCGATCGTTCTCTTCAATGCCGATATGATTGATCAACTGCTGCGAAGACCAACTGAATGCGCCATAAGTCAACATTGCCCCTTTCGGTAGACCCGATGTCCCTGATGTATACACCAGCGACATTAACTTATCATCGCAGTGCTCGGCACGAAAATCCGTTGGAGCATGCTGCGCCATTAAGTCGTTGAACTGATGTTGGCACTTTGGCGCAGTGTCATAGGGCAGCGCGATAGTGATCAAGCCTGCTTGACCATCAATTACTTCCTGAGTGGCGCCAGCATCATCGAGTTTGCCGCCAATCAGAGCTTTACTTTCACTATGGGTCACACAGTATTCAATCGTGTCAGCACCGGCGGTCGGGAAGATGGGCACGCTGACAAAATCGCCCAACATCATCGCCAAGTCACAAATGAACCACTCGGCGCAGTTTTTCGATACCAGTGCGACTTTGTCACGTGGTTTAAGACCTAGCGCTTGCAGTGCTGAGACTAATCTGAGCGCTTTGTCTGCAACCTCGGCGTAAGTGTATTCGACAAACTGGCGGTTGATGATCTGTTTTAGATAGACCTGATTAGGGCGTTCCTCTGCCCATTTCAAAATCATCTCGTTCGGTGGGGGGAGAGCACAGGACGGTTTGCGTAACTCGTTAGGCTGAATCATTCTCTAACTCCGTGTTATTGGAAAATGGGTACATTATTTTTATTGTTAACAGCTTGTTAACTTTAGCATGTAAATGAAAAGTGAGTGAAGCGAATCCTAGGGGGCAAACTGGTAAGATGTGATGAAACAGAGGATTTCAAGGTGAAGCGAACGGTGTAGATGTGAGCCGTCTGGCATTGTGTTGTATGTAGCGATACATTTGCGAGCGCTTTGCACGCTCGCAAACCCTGTGAGAACGACTAGAGGGTCAGGTGGCCGACCACCGCGCCTAAAAGCATAAAGAGCACCACCATCCATACAATCGGTAGTTTGTATTGTTTCATCAAGTAAATACCGAGCACGACGAGCGCCAGATCCACCGAAGATAAAACCGCGCTACTAAACACAGGTTGATACAAGGCCGCCAACAATAATCCCACCACGGCGGCATTCACGCCTTGCAACGCGCCTGACACGGCGGGCCTTTGCGCCAACGATTGCCAGTTTTTCAGTACGCCTAAGAGCAGCAGAAACCCGGGTAAGAAGACCGCGAGGGTGGCCAGTAGAGCCCCAAAAATCGGCGCGTTCGGCAGTAAGGCGTAGCCGATGTAAGTGGCAAACGTGAACATCGGACCCGGGACGGCTTGTGCGGCGGCGTACCCGGTGAGGAAGAGATCTTGTGACAGCCTATCACCGACCAACTCTTGCAGCAGTGGCAGAACCACATGACCGCCACCAAAAACCAAACTACCCGCTTGGAAAAAGTCATTAAATAGCTGCAATGCATCAGAACGTGCTGCGACTAACGGTAAACCCATGAACAGCACAGCAAAAAATGCGAGAGGCCATAGGCTTGGAGTAAAGGCACTCGGCGGCGTTGACGTTTCGCGGCCTAAGAACTTTACGCCAATCGCAGCGGCCAGCAACAAAACCATCACTTGGGTGACAATGCTCGGCATAACGAGCAGTGCGATCGCAGTCGCCACGCAGAGGCTGACGCTTAGGCGAGTTTGGCAGAAGTTCTTGTACATCCCTAAGGTGGCATCGGCGACCACAACCACTGCCAGTAACTTCAGTCCGTGGACGATATGTTGAAACAACGTGGCATCGGTGACTTGGCTGCTGACCAATGCGAGCGCCAACATGATCACGATAGAGGGGGTGGTAAAGCCGATAAAGGCGGCAAGGGCACCAAGCAATCCGCCTTTTTTGTAGCCTAACGCGAAGCCGACTTGGCTTGAACCTGGGCCGGGTAGAAACTGACTGAGCGCGACGATTTGCGCGTATTCCTCATCACTGAGCCATCGGCGTTTTTCTACAAAGGTATGACGAAAATAACCGATATGGGCGGCAGGGCCACCAAAGCTAATCCAGCCTAGCCAAAAGAAGGTTTTGAAAATCGCTAGCATTGCTCAACGCATCCTTAGTGTGATTGAAAAACAAGGCATTATAGAGAGAGGAAGGTTGGCCTTGTCAGTAAGGGCGTCATGGTCTCAATGGAATATGTCACTTTTATGACAAAGATTGGCACTGAAAAGCTCAGTAACAAATTGGGTGAGTGAATACGAGTGACAAAGAGAGGGGATAACAAACAAGGCCAGCCAAAGGGCTGACCTGTTCAACGTGAGGAGTTAAAACGCCTTACTCTATGCGAATGCCTTGGCCATCGAATAGGTGACAATCGCTCTGTTTGCAGCTTAGCGCCATAGTTTGGAATTTAGTGACCTCTTGATCGCCAGGTAGGTGTACTTTGAACCCATCAACGCCACAAGATTGACCAAACATGTAGGTGCTGTTGCCCAACCGTTCGACTACTTCACTTTGGAACTCAATCTGCACTGGGTTGTCATTGTTGATCTCTAAATGTTCAGGACGAATACCGAGAGTGACTTTATCGCCAGCGTGCAGTGCGCGCTGCACCGCGGGCAGATGGAATACCTTGCCGTCTTGACTTACCAAGGTCAGGCCAGAGCTATTGGCTTGCTCGACTTGGGTTGGAATGAAGTTCATTTTCGGTGAGCCGATGAAGCCAGCAACAAATTCGTTTTGCGGTTTGTGGTAGAGCTCTAGCGGCGAGCCCACCTGCTCAACACGACCATCGCGCAGGACGACGATTTTATCGGCGAGCGTCATGGCTTCGACTTGATCGTGCGTTACGTAGATCATGGTGTTTTGCAGATCTTGATGCAGCTTGGCGATTTGCAGACGCATGTCGACGCGCAGTTCTGCATCGAGGTTGGAGAGGGGCTCATCAAAAAGGAACACTTTGGGGTTACGTACAATGGCGCGGCCAATAGCGACACGCTGACGCTGACCGCCAGAGAGCTCTTTTGGTTTACGCTGCAACAAGTGATCAAGCTGTAGCGTTTTCGCCGCGCCGTTCACTTGCTTGTCGATGTACTCTTTAGGGTGACCGTTCATTTTCAGGCCAAAGCCCATATTCTCTTCAACAGTCATATGAGGGTAGAGGGCGTAAGATTGGAATACCATCGCCACGCCTCGCTCGGCAGGATCAACGTCATTGACGATGTGGTTGTCGATACTGATTTCGCCTTCGGTGATCTCTTCTAAACCAGCCACAAGACGAAGCAGGGTCGATTTACCACAACCGGATGGTCCAACAAAAACCACAAACTCACCATTGTCGATCTCAAGATCCACACCATGGATGGTTTGAACGTCACCGAAACGCTTGATGACTTTCTTTAAGCTGATGTCAGCCATAAATACTCCTTGCCCATATGGCTTAAAAATTTCGTTTTATGAGCGAATGCGCTCGTTTAACGTGAGTTGTTTTTTGTTTCTGTCTAAAACATACGCTTTTCCGCGATTTTTGTTAGTTGCTCAATGGCAATAGTTGATCCTTGTCATGGTTTTTGGAGGAAAATAGGTGAATTTTGTGGAAACGTTTACAAAATCAATTTCTCTCCCTATATAAAATAAAGTGGATGGCTAATATGTATTCGTAGATGCGATAAAACTTCATCTTTTGGTTTCTTTTTGTCTACTTTATATAAGTGAAACTTTAACGAACAGAAACGACGAGATGTGACAAGGAGTCACACAAAATGGAGCAATCTGTGAAAACGATATACCCAGAAAATCGTCTCCCCTCAGCCAGACGTAAATCTCGGGTGAGTGCCAAGCTCTCCCCTTGGCTGTTCTTAGCGCCTGCGATGGCGATTTTTGCCGTTTATGTTATCTATCCGATTCTAGACAGTATTTGGCTCAGTTTCTTTGAATGGGATGGGCTAGGTGAAAAAACATGGGTCGGCCTAGACAACTATCGTGAGTTGTTTGATTCCGATGCGTTTTACACCTCATTGAAAAACAACTTCCTTTGGCTAGTGTTCTTTATGCTCGCCCCGCCGATTGGTTTAGCGATCGCGCTCTTTCTTAACCAACAGGTGAGAGGGATTCGTGTTGTTAAATCGCTGTTCTTCTTCCCCTTTGTTATTTCGCAAGTGGTCGTCGGTTTGGTGTTTGCTTGGTTCTATGACCCGTCGTTTGGCTTGTTCAATATTGTGTTGGGTGGTCTCGGTTTCGAGCCGGTTTCTATTTTGGCCAACGAAGATTACGTCACCTACGGCATCATTGCCGCCGGTCTGTGGCCGCAGATTTCTTACTGCATGATTTTGTACCTCACGGGGTTGAACAACTTGGACCCTGAGCAGCTTGAAGCGGCGCGTCTTGACGGTGCGAAAAAGTGGCGCATGTTGTGGTACGTGGTGTTGCCGCAGCTTCGCCCTGCGACCTTCATTGCGATTGTGGTCACCGTGATTGGTGCGCTGCGCTCATTTGACTTGGTTGCCACCATGACAGCCGGTGGCCCGTGGGGCAGCTCGACGGTATTGGCTTACCAGATGTATGAAGAGTCCATTTTTAACTACCGAATGGGTTATGGCGCGGCAGTTTCCGTTGTGTTGTTCCTCATCATGGATGTGTATATCGCGTACTTCTTATGGCGTATGTTGAGGAGTGAAAAATAATGTACCCACAACCGATTCAAAAATCTGGCCGTTTTGTCAATATCAGCTATCGCGTCGCGTTGCCACTGTCGATCGTGATGTGGTTACTGCCATTGATTGCGGTGATGATGACCTCGATTCGCTCGATAGAAGACATCAACACTGGTAATTACTGGGGCTGGCCAAGCGAAATCCAGTTTCTCGAAAACTACACTCAAGTCTTTACCTCAACCGCAATGGGCCAATACCTGATCAACAGTTTGATGATCACTTTGCCTGCGGTTGCTGGGGCGGTGGCGCTGTCGACATTAGCGGGCTTTGCCTTAGCGAAGTACAACTTCAAGGCAAACATCTGGATCTTCGCGATGTTCATCGCGGGTAACTTTGTACCCTTCCAGATCCTGATGATCCCAGTGCGCGATTTGACCATCAGCTTTGGTCTCTACGACACCCATTGGGCGCTTATTTTCTTCCATATCGCGTTTCAAGCCGGATTTTGTACCTTGTTTATGCGCAATTTCATCGTCGGTATTCCGGATGCCTTGATTGAAGCCGCGCGCGTGGAAGGGGTCACCGAATGGAAGATCTTCTGGCACGTAGTATTGCCCTTGGTTCGCCCAGCATTAGCGGCGTTGGCGGTGCTGGTTTTCACCTTCATCTGGAACGACTTCTTCTGGGCATTGGTCTTAGTGCAAAGTGATGAAGTCCGTCCGGTTACTGCGGGGCTTAGCTCACTGCAAGGTCAGTGGCTGGCGTCTTGGCAGCTGATGTCGGCAGGCGCGATCGTTGCGGCGATTCCACCTGTGGTGCTGTTTTTTACCATGCAGCGTCATTTCATCGCCGGCTTAACCCTAGGTGCGACCAAAGGATAATAGGATCAACAAATTGCTGGTGGGCGAAACCCCCATTTGGCTCACCAGCAGGTCTATGCAGTAACAGACTCTACACAGCAACAAAACAATAAATTGGACCAAGAGCCTTAGGCTCAATAACAAGGACCTGAATATGAAATACGTGAAACACCTTGCTGCTACCGCAATACTCGGTGCAACTCTTTCGACATCCGCATGGGCAGGCACTTTGGTGATCAACTCTGACGCCTCAGACCCTGCACCTAAAGAGGCGTGGGCTGAAATCATCAAGCGATTTGAGCAAGAGTACCCGGATGTCACAGTCAAATATAACCTCTACGATCATGAAGCGTACAAAACGACCATCCGCAACTGGTTGGTCACTTCGCCGCCGGATGTGGTGTTCTGGTATGCGGGTAACCGTATGAAAACCTTCGTTGATCGTGGCCTGTTTGAAGATGTGAGTGACATCTGGACAGACAACAACATGAAGCAAGACTTCACCGCTTCGGCGCCCGCGATGACGGTCAACGGCAAGCAATACGGTGTGCCTTACACTTATTACCAATGGGGTATCTACTACCGCCAAGACATCTTTGAGCAGTACGGTATTGCTGAGCCAAAAACGTGGGACGATCTACTTAAAGCCTCGGCGACATTGAAAGAGAATGGCGTGGCACCGTTCACCATCGGTACTAAATATCTTTGGACGGCGGCGGGTTGGTTTGATTACATCAACTTACGTACCAACGGCCTCGATTTCCATATCCAGTTGATGGACGGCAAAGTGCCTTACACCGATGAGCGAGTGAAGAAAACCTTCGCGAACTGGGCACAGTTGGTGGAGCCTGGTTATTTCCTAGAAAACCATGCGTCTTACTCTTGGCAAGAGGCGCAGCCGTTCCTCTACAACGGTCAGGCGGCGATGTATCTGATGGGTAACTTCATTACCCCTAACTTCCCGAAAGAGTTGGATGGCAAAATGGGCTTCTTCCAATTCCCGGTGATCGACCCTTCCGTTCCGATGGCGGAAGACGCGCCGATGGATACGATTCACATCCCATCAAAAGCGAAAAACAAAGAAGACGCACGTAAGTTCCTTCAGTTTGTTGCTCGTGCGGAAAACCAGCAATTGATCAACGAGATGTTGTTGCAGATCCCAACTAACAACAAAGCGAAAGCGAAAGCGGATCCGTTCCTAGACAAAGGGGTGGAAATGCTGGCGAACGCGGAAGGTACGGCGCAGTTCTATGACCGAGATACCGATCCTGCAATGGCGAAAGAAGGGATGAAGGGTTTCCAAGAGTTCATGGTTCACCCTGATCGCATCGACGACATTTTGCAAAAACTGGATAAGGTCAGCAAACGCACCTTCAAATAAGGTTTTGATACGCTGACGGCGAGTCTATTCCCCTGTACATAGACCTGCCAGAGTCAGCCGACTGAGCGCACTGCTCCACTCGTGGCCTCTCGAGTCAGTGCGCTCTTTTTTATCACTGAGATTAAGAGTGTTGTTATGAGAACTTTTGCCGATATTCTGGCAGCGCGAGAGTGGGAAAATCATCACGTCACCCACCATCATGTTCTGCCCGCACATGCCCCTTTCCATGCTTACCAAAACGAAGACGATGCCTTGCAAGGGAGAGGGTCTGCCCAGCAAATGTGCTTGAATGGTCAATGGCAGTTTATGCTGTTCTCGGCGCCGAGTGAGGTGCCAGAAGCGTGTATTGAGAAAAGTTTTGATGACAGCGCTTGGTCGCCAATCACGGTGCCATCCAACTGGCAGTTACAGCCGCAGGTTGACGATCGGCCAATTTACACCAATGTGAAATATCCGTTTGCGGACACGCCGCCAATCGTACCTAAGCACAATCCGACCGGCGTTTATCGCACCACGTTTGAGGTGTCGCCACAGCCCAATGAGTTAACGTGGATCACCTTTGATGGCGTTAACAGTGCCTTTCACCTGTGGTGCAATGGTGTGTGGGTCGGTTATTCGCAAGATGCCCGTTTGCCCGCCGAATTTGATTTAACGCCTTATCTTCAGGAGGGGCGCAACCAGTTGACGGTCATGGTGATGCGTTGGTGCGACGGTTCCTACTTGGAAGATCAAGATATGTGGTGGCTAAGCGGCATTTTCCGTGATGTCACCTTAACCCGAAAACCGCGACTGCACATTCAAGATGTGGAGATTCGCACTGAGTTGGCGCTAGGGTTTCACCAGGCCACGGTTGGTGTGACGACCACTTTATCGCAAAAAGAGGTCGCCAATCGCGTACGTGTGCGTCTGTTTGATGCTGAACAGCAGCTGGTCGCAGAGCAAGTCAGCACGGTGGGATTACAGTTTGTCGATGAAAAAGGGCCGTGGAGCGATAAAGCGCAGCATGCCCTTGACGTTCAAGCGCCGATACTGTGGAGCGCAGAGCGCCCTTACTTGTATCGCGCTGTTGTCAGCTTGCTTGATGAGCATGACACGGTGATAGATTGTGAGGCGTATTCGGTCGGTTTTCGTGAGGTACGTATTGAGCACGGTCAGCTGAAAGTGAATGGCGAAGCGCTGCTGATCCGCGGCGTCAATCGTCATGAGCATCATCCAGAGCTTGGTCATGTGATGACAAGAGAAGATATGCTCCGCGACATCCAGCTGCTCAAGCAGAACAATTTCAATGCGGTACGTACCGCGCACTATCCAAACCATCCTCTGTGGTATCAACTTTGCGATGAGTATGGTCTCTATGTGGTGGATGAAGCCAACCTTGAAACCCACGGCCAGTTTCCGATGTGCCGCTTGTCCGACGACAGTGAATGGCTACCGGCCTACCTGCGCCGTATCACTCGGCTGGTGGAGCGCGATAAGAACCATGCGTGTGTCATCATTTGGTCGCTTGGCAACGAGTCGGGGATCGGGAATAACCATCATGCGATGTATCAATGGGTCAAACAGCGTGACCCTTCTCGACCTGTCCAATATGAAGGCGGCGGCGCGATGACCGCCGCGACCGATATCCTATGTCCGATGTACGCACGGGTCGATTGGGATCTGCCAGTCGTCAAGCATCAGCCACAGGTCACGCCGCGTGTCGGGATTCGTAAATCGATTGCACTGCCTGATGAGACGCGTCCCCTGATTTTATGTGAATACGCTCATGCGATGGGCAACAGCCTCGGCAGCTTTACCCACTACTGGCAAGCGTTTCGAGATAACCCGCGCTTGCAAGGGGGATTCATTTGGGATTGGGTCGATCAAGGTCTAACTAAAATAGCGCCGGATGGCCAAACGTATTGGGCCTATGGCGGGGATTTTGGTGATGAAATTAATGATCGTCAGTTTTGCATCAATGGTCTGCTATTCCCGGATAGAAGCGCGCATCCCACCCTGCAGGAAGTCAAAAAAGCGCAGCAGTTTTACCAGTTCCGCCTGCTATCGACTCAGCCACTAGTGATCGAGGTAGAGAGTGAGTACCTGTTTAGCGCCAGTGACAACGAGATACTTGATTGGAGTGTCACTTGTGAAGGAGAGGTGCTGCACCGTGGTCAGCTTGATCTCAATTTGGCGGCAAAATCGATGCAAAGCTTAACCTTGAGCGAGCAGCCCATCAGAAGTGGTCGCTGCGCTCCGTATTACCTCAACCTAGAGGTGAGCCTTCGTCAAGAGACCGCTTGGGCAAGCGCCGGCCATGTGACGGCCATCGAGCAACTGGAACTCTCAGTAGAGACGGCGCTACCTAGCCCGAACATCAAGCCTGTTGGCGCTATCAATACCTCTGACAGCGCAAAAGCCTTGCTGGTCTATAGTGATGATTTTGCGCTCGAGTTTGACAAATCAATAGGCGCGATCGGCAGTTGGAAAGTCAACGACAGCGAAAAGCTGACCGCACCGATTATCGATAACTTCTACCGGGCTCCGCTTGATAATGATATTGGCACCAGTGAGGCCAACAAGCTCGACCCCAACTCTTGGTTTGCGCGTTGGCAGTCGATAGGGCTCGATTCCTTGACCCGAGAGCTTGAGCAGTTTGAATGGTATCAAGCTGAGCAAGGAGTTGTGGTGGTGAGTCAGCAGCGTTATTCCCATCAAGGTAAGGCGCTGATCCGCTCGACGTGGCGCTATACGGTGGCCAGTGATGGCAGTGTGAGTTTGGATGTCGATGTGACGCTTGCTCAGCATCTACCCCCACTGCCGCGTATCGGTTTAGAGCTGGCGTTGTACGATGGCGAGCATCACGAGTCTATAGAACAGGTCTCTTGGCTGGGCCGCGGCCCACATGAGAACTATCCGGACCGATTAGCCTCTGCGCACATCGGACGCTATCAACAATCGCTGGATGCGATGCACACGCCGTACATTTTCCCAAGCGATAACGGCTTGCGCTGTGATGTCACGCAGGCCAAAGTAGGTGAGTTGCTCATCGAGGGGCAATTTCATTTTGCCGTCAGTCGCTACAGTTTGCGCAACTTAGCCAGTGCCAAACATACGCACGAGTTAACCAAAGGGGACACCTGTTACGTGCGAATTGATGGTGCGCATATGGGCGTGGGCGGTGACGATTCGTGGACGCCTAGCGTGCATCAGGCTTATCTTCTGAGTGATAAACGCTATCGCTATCAGGTGACACTGTCGTTGAGCAACGCTCAAGCTGACGAGGTGTAGGGGATAAATATGAATAGGGATAGCGAGCGCTATCCCTGTTGTTTAACGACGGTCTGGTTACTGATGACAAATGGTCGATCACTAAAGGGTGTAGCGTGTCCACACTTTTGAGCGCCAGCGCCTTGCCATGATGATGCCGCGAAACCACTCGTCGAGTGCAATCGCCATCCAGGCACCGAGCACGCCATAGCCCCAGTAGACGCCAAACACATAGCTCATACCGACCCCGAATCCCCACATACTGATGATGCCCATTTTGACTGGGAATTTGATATCGCCAGCCGCTTTGAGCGCCGAGATAAAGATGAGGTTAAAGACTCGCCCCGCTTCGAGCACGATCGAACCGGCAATCAAGGTCGCGGTTAGGGCGGCGATCTCCGGCTCTGTGGTAAAGAGGGCGATGATGGGATCGCTCAGCAAGTAGACGATGACCGTCAACAGCGTGGAGACGCAAAAGCCAACCACAAAATACTTTTGCACTAGAGACAAAATCGAGTCAATCCAACCGCGGCCTATGTAGTAGCCCGCTTGAATCTGACTGCCTTGCCCGAGGGCAAGCGCAAAGGCAAAGGAGAGGCGAGCGATGTTCTGTGCGTAGGTGAAGGCGGCCAATGAGGCAGTACCCATCTGGACGATAAAAAAGGTGATGCAGATTTGCGCCATGTTGTAAGAGAGCACTTCTCCGGCATTCATGGCACCAATTTTGATGATGCGTGAGTAGATAACGCGAGGGATGGCTCGGTACTCGGCAAAAGGTATCTCGATGCCAGAGCGTTTAACCGCCGCCCAGAGGATCACGGTGCTGAGCACCTGACTAACGACAGTGGCAATTGCCACCCCTTGCACCCCATAGACCGGCAAGCCAAAAGGCTGATAGAGGGCGATGTAGTTACCGATGATATTGAGCACGCCGCACACCAAGTTGACCACCATCGGAGAGCGGGAAAAGCCGTTACTGCGCAAAATAGTGGTCAGCACGATGCCGAGGGTGACGTTAAAAGTCATCGCGCCGCTGATCAGCAGGTACTCTTGGGCGTATTGTTCGACCTGAGCTTCTAATCCATAGAGCGGCAGAAACGCGTAAGCGCCCCAGATAGACAGTCCACTCAGGCAGATACCGACCAGGGCAGAAAGAAAAATACTGGCGACGCTAACATGGGCGGAATCTTGTACACGGCCTGAACCATTGTATTGCGCAATCAAAATACCCGTGCCGCTGCTGACCATCGACGAGACGATGATCAAAAAGAACGACAGTTGAGAGATGACGCCTACCGCCGAAACGGCTTTATCAGAGAAACCACTGAGCATGAAGACATCGCTGGTATTGAGCGCTGTTCGCAGCAAGATCTCGACAAATAGCGGCCAAGTGAGTGCAACGATCTTCATGCGTTTATCTATCGTATTTGGCATGGGTGGTCCTAACTGTGGTGCCCCGGTGGCGAGTTTGCAGGGTGCGGTAGGGCTGGCAAAGGCAAAGTCGCAAATTGTCCGGTGCTGGGCTGGATATGCAAATCAGTTTCTTCGTTATGATTCTTACTTGATGAGAAAATGTCCATAATTTTTCGCTTCTGTGAAAACGTTTCACAAAGTTTAGCCAGGGATTGTGACCTTGATAGAGATATTGATGGCTTTGGCTTCCTTAGCCTGCTGCCCTCTTTCTGATGGGCTAAAGAAAAGGGTCGGATAGCAGTCAAATCCATTATCGGTGAGTAATTTGTGGAAACGTTTACACAATGAGAAATTGATCACGGAAACTAGGCGCAAATGATTGCTAGACTTTTGAGCAAGCAGAGTCATTTCTGAGCGATTGCGAACCAGAGCGAGGCAAACAGTGAAAGTATTAGTAACGGGTGGAATGGGTTACATCGGTAGCCATACATGTGTACAGATGATCGAAGCAGGCATGGAGCCTGTGATTATCGACAACCTCTGCAATGCCAATCAAGAAGTGTTGAACCGTATTGAAGCACTCACCAAGGTGAAGCCGATTTTTCATCAAGGTGATGTGCGCGATGAGGCGTTTCTCGATGGTGTTTTTGCTCAGCATGACATTGCCGCCGTGATTCATTTTGCCGGATTGAAAGCGGTCGGGGAGTCGGTAGCCAAGCCACTCGAATACTATGACAACAACGTGAATGGCTCCTTGGTGTTGGCGCGCTGCATGCGTAAAGCGGGCGTGAAAAGCTTAGTGTTTAGCTCTTCCGCGACAGTGTATGGCGACCCGGCTAGCGTTCCGATCACCGAAGAGTCACCGACAGGCGCGACGACCAACCCATACGGTCGCAGTAAGTACATGGTCGAGCAGTGCTTATCGGATCTCTTTGCGGCGGAAAACGATTGGAGCATTACCTTGCTGCGCTATTTCAATCCGGTCGGCGCCCATCCATCAGGCTCAATGGGAGAGGACCCACAAGGCATTCCAAATAATTTGATGCCTTTCATCGCTCAAGTTGCGGTGGGGCGGCGAGAGAAATTGTCGGTCTTTGGCAGTGACTACCCAACACCCGATGGCACCGGAGTGCGTGACTACATTCATGTGATGGATTTAGCGGATGGGCACATCGCAGCGTTGAAATCGGTAGGCGCGCGCGCTGGGTTGCACATTTTTAATTTGGGGACCGGCCAAGGCTCCAGTGTGCTTGAGATGGTCAATGCCTTTAGCCAAGCCTGCGGTCAGCCGATTGCGTATGAGCTGTGCCCAAGACGCCCAGGAGATATTGCCCAGTGCTTTGCCAGCACCGAGAAAGCAGAGCGAGAGCTGGGTTGGAAAGCGAGCCGCAGCGTCGCGGATATGACGGCCGATACATGGAAATGGCAGTCCACAAACCCTCAAGGTTACGGCGCGTCATAACGCGCAGCGAGCCGAGCTGGGCATGAGTTAGGCAAAGGTTAAGCAAACAGTTAAGAGTTTTTGTGTTTAAGGTTGAGTAAGTAAGATGTCGAATATTGAATTTAATCCTGTGGATCACCCACATCGTCGCTATAACCCATTGACTGGGCAGTGGATATTAGTCTCGCCTCATCGAGCAAAACGCCCTTGGAGTGGCGCGGATGAAAAGCCCGCGCAGGATGCATTGCCTCGTTACGATGCGCACTGTTTTCTTTGTCCTACCAACACTCGTATCTCTGGCGATGTGAATCCTGATTACCGCGGCACCTACGTGTTCAATAACGACTTTGCCGCTCTGATGGTTGATTCTCCTGACGCACCAGAATCTGAAAATCCGCTATTTAAAACCCAAGGTGTGCGAGGCTTGAGCCGCGTGATCTGCTTCTCTCCCGATCACAGCAAAACCTTGCCGGAATTACCCGTGGCTCAAATTCGTGGGGTGATTGACACTTGGAATGAACAGATTGAAGAGTTAGGCCAAGAGTACCTCTGGGTTCAGGCGTTTGAAAACAAAGGCGAGACCATGGGCTGCTCTCAGCCACACCCACATGGTCAAATCTGGGCCAACAGCTTTCTGCCGAATGAAATTGAACGCAAAGAGCGCCACCTTAAAGCCTACTTCGAAGAGCACGGGCGCAACTTGTTGGTTGATTATGTCCAAGCCGAGTTGAAAGACGGATCGCGCATTGTGGTCGATACTGAGCATTGGATCGCCGTAGTGCCTTACTGGGCCGCTTGGCCGTTTGAGACCATGCTGTTACCCAAAGCGCACATCCGCCGCATGAGTGAACTCAGTGATGTTCAGCGTGATGATCTCGCGCTGGCGATCAAAAAGTTAACCAGTCGCTATGATAACTTGTTCCAGTGCTCTTTCCCTTATTCGATGGGCTGGCATTACGCGCCATTTTTTGAACAAGGGACGGACATTGAGCACTGGCAACTGCACGCACTCTTCTACCCACCGTTGCTGCGCAGCGCCACGGTAAGAAAATTTATGGTCGGCTATGAGATGCTGGCAGAAAGCCAGCGTGACTTAACTGCAGAGCAAGCCGCGCAGCGTCTAAGAGACGTCAGTGACGTGCATTACAAAGAGGCCTAAGCCGAGTCTGTTAAGCGTGAACGCCGCACGTGGCGTTGACCCACCGAATGCTATTTTTTAAGAGAAGAACCTTATGTCTGAACTGATCCAAAATGTGAAGAGCTCGTTCGAGAAGGTGCTAGGCTATGCGCCATCGCACATTATTCAAGCGCCGGGGCGCGTCAACTTGATTGGTGAGCACACCGACTACAACGACGGCTTTGTTCTCCCTTGTGCGATTAACTATCAAACGGTGGTGGCGGCGTCAAAGCGTGACGATAACCTCGTGCGCGTGGTGTCGGTTGATTACGGCAACGCCGTGGATGAGTTCGATATCACCCAAGCCATCACCTTTACGCAAGACAAAATGTGGGCCAACTACATTCGCGGTGTGGTCAAGTGTCTGTTGGCGCGAGGGTACACCTTCAACGGCGCGGACATTTCGGTCAGTGGTAATGTACCTCAAGGTGCGGGTCTCAGCTCTTCAGCCGCGTTGGAAGTGGTCATTGGTCAGACGTTTAAAGAGTTGTACAAGCTTGATATTTCTCAAGCCGAAATCGCACTCAACGGTCAGCAGGCGGAGAATGAGTTTGTGGGGTGTAACTGCGGCATCATGGATCAAATGATCTCCGCTGAAGGGCAAGAAAATCATGCGATGTTGCTAGATTGCCGTACGCTAGAGACTCAATCAGTATCGATGCCTGCAGAGATGGCGGTGGTGATCATCAACTCGAATAAAAAACGCGGGCTAGTCGATAGTGAATACAACACTCGCCGCGAGCAGTGTGAAGATGCCGCACGTATTTTCGGTGTGCCTGCGCTGCGCGATGTCACTATTGAGGAGTTCAATGCCAAAGCATCCGAGCTCGATGCCATGGTGGCCAAACGTGCACGTCATGTCATTACCGAAAACGATCGCACTTTAGAAGCGGCACAAGCGCTGAGAAACAATGACATCAAACGCATGGGTGAGCTGATGGCCAAATCGCACGCCTCGATGCGTGACGATTTTGAAATCACCGTCAAAGAGATCGATGTGTTAGTCGAGATGGTCAAAAAGGTCATCGGTGACCAAGGCGGCGTACGGATGACCGGCGGTGGTTTTGGTGGCTGTATTGTAGCGCTTGTTCCGCCCGCGCTGGTGGGAGATGTTCGCGCCGTCGTTGAGGCGCAATACGAAGCGCAAACGGGGCTCAAAGCGTCGATCTATGTTTGCCAAGCCAAGCAAGGCGCTGGCCTGGTTACAGCAGAATAAGGAAAACCCATGACTCATGCTCTATTTGAGACCATGACGGCGCAGCCAGCCTATGATGGTGAGGCAGCGCAGTTGGTCGAATTGAACAACGCAGTGGGGACTCGCGTTGTGCTGATGGACATCGGAGCCACTTGGCTCAGTTGTCGTTTGCCTTTGGCGAGCGGGGAGCAACGTGAAGTGTTACTTGGTGTAGGGGCCATGGAAGACTTCCAGCGCCAACAAGGTTACTTGGGGGTAACCGTTGGACGTTATGCGAACCGTATCGCCAATGGTTTTTTTCAGATAGAGGGTGAGTCCTATCAAGTGTCGACCAATCAAGCGGGTAATTGTCTGCATGGCGGTGCCGAAGGGTTTGATAAGCGACGCTGGCAGATCGTTGAGCGCAGCGAACAGCACGTTTTGTTTGCGTTGCACTCGAAAGATGGCGATCAAGGCTTTCCCGGCAATGTCACTGTTTCGGTGCGTTATCTGCTCAGCGACGACAATGCGCTGCACATTGACTATTTGGCGACCAGTGATAAAACCACGCCAATCAATCTCACCAATCACGGTTACTTCAATCTCAATGGCACCACTAGCGGGCTGGATGCGCGCGCGCATACCCTCTCTATTGAAGCCGACTACTACCTACCTACCACCGAGGTCGGGATTCCTTTGGGTGATCTGGTGAGCGTCGAAGGCACCAGTTTCGATTTTCACCAACCTAAATCGGTTGCGGCAGACCTACTGGCTGACACGCAGCAGCAGCAAGCCAAAGGCTACGATCACAGCTTCTTTCTCGCCCCAGAACGAGAGGTAAAGGCGCCGATCGCAACCTTAACAAGCCAAGATGAGCGCGTCAGCGTCAGTGTCATCACCACGCAGCCGGCGATTCAACTTTATACTGGCAACTGGTTAGGCGGTGCGCCAAGACGAGAAGGGGGCGAATATCAAGATTATGCGGGCATTGCGCTAGAAACCCAGTTTTTGCCTGACTCGCCCAACCACCCAGAGTGGCCGCAACCAAGTTGCTTGTTAAAGCCGAAAGAGCAGTATCGTCAGCAGACCATTTATCAGTTTATGTGTCATTAATACAACCGCCCTCAATGGAGGGCGGTCTCATAAGGTTTATCTCGCGGACAAGGTGCTGCTTATGACAGCCGCTCTACGGAATTTCTGCGCACCACCGTGGGCGAAAAAATGATGGTGTCGCTCTCTTCCGGTTCACCTTTGGCGAGTGCAAGGGCGAGCCTTGCGGCCTTCTCGGCCATCATCTGAATGGGGTAACGCACTGTCGTCAGCCTTGGATGAACATAGCGAGCAATCAAGCCATCATCGAACCCCATCATCGAAACCTGCTGCGGCACAGCAATGCCATTTTCATCGAGTACCGACAATGCGCCCGCCGCCATGTAATCGTTGTAAGCGACGACGCCAGTGATGGTCAACGACTTGGTGAGTAGGTTGGTCATTGCGATTTCACCGCCATCACTATTGGGCTCACCGTACTCAATATACGCCTTGGAGAGATCGATCTTATGGTCTTTGAGCGCCGCTAAATACCCTTCAATACGTTGGCCCGAGTCTTCAATTTGATGCGAGGAGGCGATGCAGGCGATGTGTTTGTGGCCGTTACGAATCAGGTATTCCGTTGCGAGGTAGGCGCCTTTGTGGTTATCCAAAGAGATGCAACGTTCTGCGAGCGCAGGGATATGACGATTGATGATCACCATGCCTTTCACTTCTTTGGCATAGCCCTGAAGCTCTTCATCAGATAAGGCTTTTGAGTGGATGACTAACGCATCGCAGCGGTTATTGATCAAAAGCTCAATGGCTCGGCGCTCATCCTCTAAGCTGTGGTAGCCGTTGCCGACCAAGATATGCTTGCCATGCTCATGAGCAACGTTGTCGACCGCTTTGACTAACGTACCGAAAAACGGATCAGAGACATCCCCCACCAAAACGCCGACCGTATTGGTGCTTTGGCTCACTAAGGCTCTGGCTGCCGCGTTTGGGCGATAGCCCAGTTTGCTCATTGCTTGCGTGACGGCCGCGATGGAGGACTTGCTTGCTTTGGGGGATTTATTAATGACGCGTGATACCGTGGCGACCGACACACCGGCTTCTTTTGCGACGTCTTTGATTGTTGCCATCTTGAACCTCGTTTTCTGATGCGTTCATTAAACACCCATTGTGAAAATGACGCAATCATTGCGCGGTTTTAACGATGCAAATACGAGCCCTAGCGCTTGTTTTTACTGCTTTTAGGCTAGGTGTAAACGTTTCAAAATATCGCGCTTATTTCACCTGACGATAGCCACCAACGCATCGATATGCGGATGGTGCGCTTGGGTGACGCCCGCTAGGTTGCCATACTTCGGCTGGTGGCGATCATTTTCCAGTGGATGATGCCAGCCAAACGTTGAGTGGATAAACTGCTCGGCAAAGTTCTCGGAGATCTCCAAACAACCAGCCAACACGGTATCGACGTAGGTTTGCATGATGGGCATCAGTGAGCAAGGGGGGGCGGGCGCGTCTTTTATGTAGACCCAAACGCTGTCTTCGCGAGTAAGCGGTTGCGTCGTTTCAATATTGGCGTGGTGGATCGCCACGCGATGATAGCCGCGCTCACGGCGATCAAATTCGCTTATCTCGCCCGGTGAGATGGCGAGCAAAACGCCATTCACTAAGCCTTCCCCTCGATCAACCACCAAGGGGGAGAGGGTGTAACTGTCGTCCACTTTTCCCCAATAGCGTTTAAACCCGTGCACGACACTGGGAATAGCTGGAGCGGTTTTGCCTGTGAGTTGGCGTGAGGCGGAATTCATCAAACTGCCGTAACCGAAAATGTAGTGCGCCATGACTTTCTCCTCTGTTTTTTCTTTTAAGCTACCTTGCTCGCATACAAATGAAAAGCATCAATGTTGCGCATGTCCAGTTCGAGTTGATGTAACTAAGACATCGATATGTGTGTCATTTAGACATCAAAGATTGAGCTGATTACGTTTATCTTATTGATTCTATTAGATTGATTAAATGGTCTAATTATTGCTGTTAGTGGAGTCTTACTGATAGGGCCGCGTGTGGAGATTTAGGCTTGATTACGATTACAGATAAACAGCAGGAAGAGCGCATTACGCCCATTTGGCGCTTAGGGTTTCGTCCATTTTTTCTACTCGGCAGCGTCTACGCCATCGTGGCAATCGTTGGCTGGGTGTGGATGTTTCAGACTGGCCAGCCAGAAGCTCTGCAAGTGCTAGCTTTGTGGTGGCATGTGCATGAAATGGTGTTTGGCTTTGCAATAGCGATTGTGGCCGGTTTTCTGCTCACCGCGGTGCAAAACTGGACGGGAATCCAAGGTACAAAAGGTCCCTGCTTGATGCTACTGAGCCTACTTTGGCTTGTGCCGCGTGGCCTGTTTTGGGCGCCTGTGCCTCTGTGGATCACTGCCACTATTGAAGCGCTATTTTTGCTGCTATTGGCCTATGAGGTCGGAAGGCGAGTGGTCAAAGCGAAAGGGTGGCGAAACTTGTTCTTTGTGCCGCTTATTGTGTTGGCGCTGGTGGCGAACTTTGCAAGTTATGCCGTAGTCAAAGGCGTTGCGCCATTTGCGCCAAGTAGCGTCTGGCAGGCGATGCTGTGGTGGTTCACCTTGCTGTTATCGGTCATGGGCGGCAGAGTGATCCCTTTCTTTACGGCGCGGCGTTTTGAGTTTACGCAAAGTGAACGTCTAGTGTGGCTAGAGTGGTGTGCCAATGGGCCACTCATAGCCCTGTTCATATTGAGCTTCTTCCCTTTAACTATGGCGCAAGTTGGTGCGCTGCTGATGGGGTTGGCCGGAGCTGCGCAGTCGATTCGGTTATACCGCTGGCGACCTTGGCGCACGTTTAGTGAGCCCTTGGTGTGGTCGCTGCATGCTAGCTACGCGTGCATACCGCTGAGCTTGTTACTGCGCGCCGCAATGGACGACCCTTTTGCCACCCATACGCTGCTGCATTTGTTTGCCATTGGCGCGCTTGGCGGCGTCATTCTGGCAATGATTGCACGCGTTACCATGGGGCATACCGGTCGCTCGATTTATCAAGGGCCCAATATGTGCTGGGCTTTTTCTGCGCTGTTGTGCGCGGCGTTAGTGCGTGCGGTGCTGGTCGTGATATGGCCGGAGCATATGATCGGTTGGGTTAACCTCAGCGCAGGGTTATGGGTATTCGCCTTTGGGCTTTATGTGGTGAAGTTTGTGCCGATGTTACTCAAACCAAGAGTCGATGGTCACCCCGGTTGAGCGCATTCATACAAAGAGTGTGAGAATAAACAGAAGAGACGAATAGAAAAAGGGTTGGCATGGTGCCAACCCTTAATTGTCGTTGATGACCTAGTGCATCATTAGTTGTTGCTGTGCAGTTCTGAGTTAAGCTCTACCGCCGTTTTGTTGGCAAGGCACTCGATTTGACCGGTCACCGAGTTGCGGCGGAACAGCAGATCCGAAACGCCTGCGAGGTCACGAGCTTTCACCACTTCGACTTCGTTACCTTGTGAATCAAGCATGCGCACTTTAGAACCCGCCGTCACGTAAAGACCAGACTCAACCGTACAACGATCGCCCAGTGGGAAACCAAGACCCGCGTTCGCGCCAAGTAGCGAGTTCTCACCAATCGAGACCACGACAGTACCGCCGCCTGATAGGGTACCCATGATAGACGCACCGCCACCGATATCCGAACCGTCACCCACAACCACACCCGCAGAGATACGGCCTTCTACCATGCTCACACCTGTGGTACCGGCGTTGAAGTTAATAAAGCCTTCGTGCATCACGGTGGTGCCTTCACCGACGTGTGCGCCAAGACGAACGCGTGAGGTGTCTGCAATACGAACGCCCGCAGGCACAACGTAATCCACCATTTTCGGGAACTTGTCGACACAATCGACCGTCAAAGTACGACCTGCTAGGCGTGCATCCATTTGACGCTCAGCCAATTCTGGTAGATCGATTGGGCCTTCGTTGGTCCATGCGATGTTGTGCAGTAGGCCAAAGATGCCATCCAGCACCGTGCCATGTGGCTTAACTAGGCGGTGGGAAATCAGCTGTAGCTTGAGGAAACCTTCCGCTACGGATGCTGGTTTGTCATCTGTCGCAAGTACCACAAGGACTAATGGTTGAGCAGACTGCGCCGCTTTTTCTGCAAACGAGGCGTTCGCCACATCACCGTGAGCAGCAAAGGCAATGGCAAGCTCTGCACTTTGCGCCGCAGAGATTTCGATGGCCTGGTTACCTTGCTCGTAACCTGCCACGGTCGCTACTGCGTCAATCAGCGCATCCGCTGGGTTGAGCACTGGGTTTGGAAAAAACGCTTCGATGATTTTTCCGTCACGGTTTTTAGTCGCGCTACCAAACGCAAGTGAGAAGTAAGCCATGTTGAATCTCCATTGTCTAAATTAGGCATTAGCGGGGGTGCCGCTATCAATTGAATTCATCATAAAGAGACCGCCCCAGAACTTAAAGACCGAGGATCGATAAAGTCCGTAAGTCGATATTTTTTGTCTCTTTAGCGATATGTAGTCTCTTTAGCGATATATGGCTTCTTTAGCCATATAAGCTAATCCTGAATGTAAAAAGCCCACACCGAAGTGTGGGCTTACTTTGAGACTTTACTAAACTGATTGGCGTTGCGCTTATTGCGCATTATGCGTTGTCGCTTTATATCGTCCAACCATAGCGTCCAGTGAGCTTGGACGCCGGAGGCAAAATTACTTTTTGCCTAGGTCTGAAGAGTGCTCAGATAGGAATGCTGCCACACCTTTTGGTGATGCATCCATACCTGCTTTACCTTCTTCCCATTGTGCTGGGCATACTTCACCGTGTGTTTGGTGGAAGTTTAGTGCGTCTACCATACGTAGCATTTCGTCGATGTTACGACCTAGAGGAAGATCGTTCACAACTTGGTGACGAACAAGACCGTCTTCATCGATTAGGAACGAACCACGGAA
Source organism: Vibrio sp. R10-SG-ISO4 (assembly GCF_059834135.1). Taxonomy (NCBI): domain Bacteria; kingdom Pseudomonadati; phylum Pseudomonadota; class Gammaproteobacteria; order Vibrionales; family Vibrionaceae; genus Vibrio; species Vibrio sp. R10-SG-ISO4. The sequence continues at coordinate 94,822 of NZ_JCBDHJ010000023.1, read as the reverse complement.
AGCCACACCTGCTTCTGGGTGCTCTACGTCGTACGCTTTACAGATTTCGTGTTTCACGTCTGCAATCAGTGGGTATTTCACCTGACCGATACCGCCATCTTCGATAGCAGTGTTACGCCATGCGTTGTGAGAGAATTGAGAATCGATAGAAACACCGATCACTTCAACGCCTTTCGCTTTGAAATCTTCGTAGCGGTTATCAAAAGCGATCAGCTCAGATGGGCAAACGAATGTGAAGTCTAGCGGGTAGAAGAAAACAACCGCTTTCTTACCTTTTGTAAACTCTGCAAAGTTGAAGTTTTCAACGATTTCACCGTTACCTAGAACAGCTGCTGCAGTAAAATCAGGGGCTTGACGACCTACTAGTACCATTTTTATTGCTCCTAAAAGTATGGTTTGTTCCAAGCATTGGAGTGGTCTCCTTTGCTTAGTCCGTGTTTTTGCGAGACAAAGTGTAGTACAAATTGTAGTATTGAAATAAATGAATTAATTAGATTAAGTTAATCGAAAAAAGCGATAATGCCAAAAGGGTTAACTGGATCAATGCCTAGCTAGAAGTTATCAATAAATCTATGAATAAGTGGCCTAGCCTCAAGCAGTTACATTATTTGGTGACTCTGCATGAAACCCGTCATTTTAGCGATGCCGCTGAAAAATGCTTCGTCAGTCAATCAACCCTAAGTAAAGGCATTCAGAATTTAGAAGATCTGATTGGCTGCCCCCTCTACGAAAAGAAAGACAAAAAAAGCCCGTTAGTGTTCACCCATGTTGGCGAGCAAGTGGTCAAGCATGCACGTGAATTGCTTGCTCGTGGCCAAGATCTCGCGGAGCTTGGCCGTCTTTGCCAAGAAGATGAGATGCATGGGCAGTTAAAAGTGGGCTGCATACCGACGATTGCGCCCTTTCTTCTCTGTGACTTGGTGCAAGAGGTCAACACACGCTTTCCCAACTTGCATCTTCTATTACGTGAAGATACCACGACCAATTTGCTTGCCGCGCTGCGTCAGGGAGAGTTGGATGTGCTGATTCTCGCCATGCCAGTGGACATCGGTGAGATGGAAAGCAAAATTGTGGGCAGCGATCCATTTCGTATGATCATCAGCCGCCATCAAGCGGACGCGATCCGCATTCCGATTAAGTACGCTGATCTGCCGGACGAATCGGTCTTCTTACTAGAACGAGAGCACTGCCTGACCGAACATGCTGTCTCTGCCTGTCAATTAACCGACAAAGAGAAGATCAATCCGTTCTCTGCCACCAGTCTACATACGTTAGTGCAGATGGTGGCGAATGGACTCGGTACTACTTTTATTCCACAAATGGCCATCGACCACGGTCTTATCGACAACCAAAACTTGGTGGTGGTGGATGCCCCTGGGCAGCAAGCCCATCGTCATATCGGGCTGGTTTGGCGCCCAAGTTCGTCACGTGTGGCGACTTTTCATCGTCTAGCTGATGTGGTTTCACAACTGCTCTAGCAAATAGTCGTAAGGCTATTGCGTTCTGTTGTTGCGATTTCTCGCTAAAATGCACACTGCTTTTTCGGGTAAAGTTAGCATTTTATTCTGTTCGTAAACTTTGACGTGTAAAATTTCACAACAAAACTTTGATGAAGCTTTCATTAAATTGTGAAATTTCACACTGTCAATTTTACAGTCCAAACAAAAGGGGCTGTTTAATCTTTGTCCTTCTAGGGCGCTCAAAGTCATCTGAGACAGGCGTTACCCCTTTCTATAAAAAATCAAACGTTCGTTTGAAACGCGTTCACATGCCTAATTTTACTGTAATTAAATTACGTAACTTGTTACGAGTTTGACACAGAAATAGGGCCTTTATCTCGATCGGGATAAAACTTTGAATTTAACGTTTTGTTTACTTTAGGTCTTTTACTCTATCCAGGTTTGGTATAGCTTAAATGCAGGCCTAGTAAGACTTATGTCTAGATTGCAAACCCAGAGAAGGTTAGTGAAAGTAGAGCCGGACAAGAAAAAATAAGCGGATAAAAACAGCAGCGACACTGAGCAAGTCGGAATGCAAAAGTGTTGTTTAATAGTTACAAATGAACATTCGCTAAGAAACGTGAATCATACAAGAGAGCAAAAATAAGGGACATCACTATGCTTGCAAACACACCAGACAGAGACACCCTATCACAGGACCCAAATGGTCAAGCTCGTCGCAATAAAATGAGCGCCCAAGAAGGCATGCTTGAGGTTACTGGCTCCCTTTCGCCACAACATCAGGCAATTTTCCCTGTTGAAGCCCAAACCCTATTATCTCTGTTGTGTGAGCAGTTTGCGCCGCGTGTGGATGAGCTGCTGGCGGCACGTGAAGTACGCCAAGCGGCCATCGATGGTGGGCAACTCCCAGACTTTTTGCCTGAGACGCAAGACATCCGTGAAGGCAGTTGGAAGATCTTAGGGATTCCTGACGATCTGCAAGATCGCCGAGTAGAAATTACCGGCCCGACAGACAGAAAAATGGTCATTAACGCTTTGAATGCCAACGTTAAAGTGTTCATGGCCGACTTCGAAGACTCTATGTCACCTGCTTGGGATAAAGTGTTGGACGGACAAATTAACTTGCGCGACGCGGTAAGAGGGGAGATCAGTTACACCAACCCTGACAATGGCAAGCACTACCAATTGAATGACGATCCAGCGGTGTTGATTTGTCGTGTACGTGGTCTCCATTTAAAAGAGAAACACGTGACGTTTAACGGCCAAATTATCCCCGGAGCTCTGTTTGATTTCGCGCTCTACTTCTACAACAACTACCAAGCGCTTCTTAAAAAAGGCAGCGGCCCTTACTTCTACATTCCCAAGTTGCAATCCCACAAAGAAGCGCAGTGGTGGAGTGAGGTGTTCCATTTCACCGAAGATTACTTTGGTCTGGATACGGGCACCATTAAGGCTACCGTTTTGATTGAAACCTTGCCTGCGGTATTCGAAATGGACGAGATCCTCTTTGTGCTCAAAGAGCACATTGTTGGCCTCAACTGTGGCCGTTGGGACTACATCTTCAGTTACATCAAAACATTGAAAAAGCACCCAGATCGCGTGTTGCCAGACCGCCAAGTGGTCACGATGGACAAGCCGTTTTTGAACGCCTACTCACGCTTGTTAGTGCGCACTTGTCACAAACGCGGTGCCTTTGCGATGGGGGGAATGGCGGCCTTTATTCCAGCCAAAGATCCAGTACAAAACCAGCGCGTGCTAGACAAAATTCAAAACGACAAATCGCTAGAGGCGAATAATGGTCACGATGGCACTTGGGTCGCTCACCCAGGTCTTGCGGATACCGCAATGGCGGTGTTTAGCCAAGTGCTTGGCGAGCGCCGAAATCAATTGGATGTCACACGAGAAGACGATGCGCCTATCACGGCAGAGCAGCTACTTGCCCCGTGTGAAGGCGAGCGCACCGAAGAAGGGATGCGACACAATATTCGCGTCGCGCTGCAATACATCGAGGCGTGGATCTCGGGCAACGGCTGCGTTCCCATCTACGGCTTAATGGAAGATGCCGCGACCGCTGAGATCTCTCGCGCCTCTATTTGGCAATGGATAGCGCACGGCAAAACCCTTGATAACGGTCAAGTGGTCACCAAAGCCTTGTTTGAACAATACCTCTCTCAAGAGATCGAGGTGGTGAAACAGGAAGTGGGCGAAGCGCGTTATCAAGCGGGGCGCTTTACCGAGGCGGCTGACTTGATGGCCAAGATGACCACCAGTGATGAGTTGGGGAATTTCCTCACCATCCCAGGCTATGACTACTTAGATTAACCACGGATTTACCCATAACAATCGTTTACCTATAAGTATCGTTTACCGGTAACTATCGTTTTATTAATAACAATAACGTGAATGCAGATGGCGGGTAAGGTTGTACCGCCACACCATCTAATAAAAGAAACAAAAGGATCGTGCGCCGCCCCTACCGGCAAGCACTCTAAACAAGAGGGATAGACCAATGACAAACTTAACTCGTCGCCAACAAATCGAAGCTCTAGAAAAAGACTGGGCAACCAATCCACGCTGGAAGCATGTGAAACGTCCATACACGGCTGAAGAAGTGGTCGAACTACGCGGCTCTATGGTGCCGGCTAACACCATCGCTCAGCGCGGTGCAGATAAATTGTGGTCATTGGTCAATGGCAGCGCCAAAAAAGGCTACGTGAACTGTTTGGGTGCACTGACCGGTGGTCAAGCAGTACAACAAGCCAAAGCTGGGATTGAAGCGATTTATCTCTCAGGTTGGCAGGTGGCAGCGGACAACAACACCGCGTCTACCATGTACCCAGACCAATCGCTCTACCCGGTAGATTCGGTCCCTTCAGTGGTGAAACGCATCAATAACTCGTTCCGTCGCGCTGACCAGATCCAGTGGTCAAACGGTAAATCACCCGAAGATGAAGGCGGCATTGATTACTTCTTGCCTATCGTTGCTGATGCAGAAGCTGGTTTTGGTGGTGTACTCAACGCGTATGAGTTGATGAAGTCGATGATCGATGCGGGCGCCGCGGGGGTGCACTTTGAAGACCAGCTAGCGTCAGTGAAAAAATGTGGCCATATGGGCGGTAAAGTATTAGTACCGACTCAAGAAGCGGTGCAGAAATTAGTGGCAGCGCGCCTGGCCGCCGACGTCTCGGGCACGACTACCTTAGTGATTGCACGTACCGATGCGAACGCCGCCGATTTATTGACCTCTGACTGTGACCCATACGATGCGGACTTTATTGTTGGAGAACGTACACAAGAAGGCTTCTACCGAGTACGCGCTGGCATCGACCAAGCGATTGCGCGTGGTCTTGCTTACGCTCCGTATGCGGATCTCATCTGGTGTGAAACCGCTACGCCGTGTCTTGAAGAAGCGCGTAAGTTTGCTGAAGCGATTCATGCCGAGTACCCAGATCAACTGTTGGCGTACAACTGCTCGCCATCATTCAACTGGGAGAAAAACTTGGATGCAGAGACCATCGCCAAGTTCCAACAAGAACTGTCGGATATGGGCTACAAGTACCAGTTCATCACTCTAGCGGGTATCCACAACATGTGGTTCAACATGTTCGAACTGGCGCACGACTATGCGAAAGGCGAAGGCATGCGCCACTACGTGGAGAAAGTGCAGCGTCCTGAGTTCCAAGCGGCAGAAAAAGGCTATACCTTCGTTGCGCACCAACAAGAAGTGGGCACCGGGTACTTTGATAAGATGACCAACACCATCCAAGGTGGTCAATCATCAGTGACTGCATTAACCGGTTCAACCGAAGAAGATCAATTCTAGTAGTCCCCACCCTTATGAGTCTTATGTGGGATAACAAAATGCAGGCTGTTATCCCCATGACTCAACTGTTTAGGCATTTGTATTGACATGCTTTTGAGCGGCCATCGGTCGCTCTTTTTTGTTTTCCATCATCAAGTCACCAGTGGTACTCTGCGCATCTTACCCCTTATCAACTGATCGTCATGGAACTCACCTTAGATGTTTTCACCCTGCTGTTTTTTGTCGCGGCATTCGCTGGCTTTATTGATGCGATGGCAGGGGGAGGCGGGCTTATTACGCTTCCGGCTTTGTTGGCCGTAGGCATCACGCCAGCACAGGCGTTGGCGACCAATAAGCTACAAAGCTCATTTGGGAGCTTCTCCGCAACTTGGTATTTTGTTCGGCGCGGCATTGTTAATTTGAAAGCGATGCGCCTTGCGATTCTCTGCACCTTTGTCGGCGCTGCACTTGGCGCCCAAGTCGTGCAATACATTGATGCTGGCGTCTTAACCAGCTTGATTCCGCTGCTGCTGGTGGCGATCTCGCTCTATTTTCTTTTGATGCCAAAGACTAAGGAGCAATCGGGCGAGCCTCGACTCTCTGAAGCGATGTTTGCACTCTCGGTCGGTGGGGGCGTGGGGTTCTACGACGGTTTTTTTGGGCCGGGGACAGGTTCGATTTTTACGGTTTGCTTTGTCGCGTTAGGCCACTACTCCTTAGTGGATGCGACGGCAAGAACCAAAGTACTGAACTTTACGTCAAACATCGCCGCGCTGTTACTGTTCGTTCTGGCAGGTTTACCGATTTGGGAGCTAGGGCTAGTGATGGCGGTCGGCGGTTTTCTCGGCGCTAGATTGGGGGCGAAAGTGGTGATCGCGCAAGGTCAGAAGTGGATTCGCCCGCTGGTCATTATTATGTCGATGTTGATGGCGCTGAAGTTACTCTGGGAACAGCATCAGAGTACCATTTTGGCTTGGTTTTAGAGCGCAGAATTCAATCAAAGCACTGTGAATAGATTAGAAAAAAAAACAGTCGATTAGAGAATAAAAAACGGCGCGAGATGCGCCGTTTTTTTATGATGGTGTCGAGCTTACAAAGACTCGGTAAATGTACGAGCAATAACGTCGCGCTGCTGTTCAGGCGTCAGTGAGTTGAAACGCACTGCGTAACCAGAAACACGAATGGTTAGCTGAGGGTATTTCTCAGGGTGAGCAACGGCGTCTTCAAGGGTTTCACGCTTAAGAACGTTGACGTTTAGGTGCTGACCACCTTCGATCTTTGGTGCCGTTTCAATGGCTACTTCACGGCTTTCGTACTCACCCAATTCGTTAATCGCTACGACTTGGTCTGCTTCGTAGCCAGTGTTTGCCGCTACGCAGCGTGCTTCATTTTTCTCGCTGTCTAGTAGCCAGATTGAGTTAAGTAGTGCGTCGTTTGCTGCTTTAGTAATCTGAATGCCTTGAATCATTACTGTCTCCTAGTCCACTCTTGGGTGGTGAGTTGGTGTTAACTTTCGAATTTCGTTGAGCTACGTATTATATAGCGAATGTCCCTTATGATAGTATTGATTTAGGTCAAAAAACAACTAAAAGCATTAATTATTTTAAGGTTAATTCTTTGCGGTAAATCAATAAAACCTTTAAAAATAGTACTTTAAAAAATATTTTATAATATTAACTATTTTTGAATGTTATAAATGTTGTAAATTTACTACATTTTGCATGTGTTGATTGAGACGCAGACGATAAGTTGTTGTAATTCCATCCCCGAACTGAAAGTGTAAAGTGATTAAATGACAATCTCATCATCGAACAGTGATAGAAAATGGGTCGGCGCGCATGTTTCCGCCGCGGGTGGTGTCGATATGGCACCGATTCGCGCTCATGATATTGGCGCCAACGCCTTTGCTTTGTTCACCAAAAATCAACGCCAGTGGGCGGCGAAGCCACTCGACGCAGAGACCATCGCGCGTTTTAAAGCCAACTGCAAAAAGTACGGCTTTACACATGAGCAAATCTTACCGCATGACTCCTACCTGATTAATCTTGGTGCGCCTGAAGAGGAAAAGCTCGAAAAATCTAGAGTGGCATTTATTGATGAAATGTGGAGATGTCAGCAGTTAGGACTGAGCTTGTTGAATTTTCATCCTGGGAGTCATTTAAAGAAGCTTTCTGAGCAAGCGTGTTTAGCGAGGATCGCCGAGTCGATCAATCTCGCCCATCAAGCGGTGCCAGATGTTGTCGCAGTGATCGAAAATACAGCAGGCCAAGGCACGAACCTTGGTTGGCGCTTTGAGCATTTGGCGCAGATCATTGAACAGGTGGACGATAAAACTCGGGTGGGCGTTTGCCTCGATACTTGCCACACCTTTGCCGCTGGCTATGATCTTCGCAGTGTTGAGGCATGTGAAGCGACGTTTTCCGAGTTTGATCAAGTGGTCGGCATGCACTATTTACGGGCGATGCACATCAATGATTCAAAGTCGGCCTTGGGCAGCAAAGTGGATCGCCACCATGCGCTGGGCGAGGGGGAGATTGGCTGGCCATGTTTTGACTATATCGCCAATGATGCACGGTTTGATTCTATCCCTTTGATATTAGAAACAATTAAGCCTGATCTTTGGCCTGATGAAATTGCGCGTTTGCGCCGCATCGATCAAAAATCATCGGTAAATGTCTCAGCGTAACTAAAATTGGCACCAATCTTTCATAGTAAATAGTGATGTTACTCACAAGAGGGTGCCTATTATGCCTCATTCAGTTGTTACACCTGCGATCCGTTTTGCACGTTTACCTATGCCCAACCGTCATGTGAATGGTCAAGGACATCATCGTTCGCCGCAACCTAAGCGTTAAGTGGGGTTAGCTCGCCTAACAGAGGGCTTTGCTCTTATTATAACTTTTGCGACAATCCGCTGACTGATTGGACAAAAGGAACAGACAATGATCCCTTCACTCACGTGGCAAGATGTGATTGGTGAGCAAAAGCAGCAGACCTATTTTCAAGACACTCTCGCGTTTGTTGACGCAGAGCGTGCGGCGGGCAAAGCGATTTTCCCGCCAGCGAAAGATGTCTTTAACGCGTTTCGAGCGACCGAGTTTGGCGATGTGAAAGTCGTGATCTTGGGCCAAGATCCCTATCATGGTCCTAATCAGGCGCACGGGCTGTGTTTTTCTGTCCTGCCGGGTATCAAGACGCCGCCATCGCTCGCCAATATGTACAAAGAGTTGGCGCAAGACATCGATGGCTTTCAGATTCCTCAACACGGTTATTTGCAACGCTGGGCAGAGCAAGGGGTACTGCTTCTGAATACGGTTCTGACCGTGGAGCAAGGTAAAGCGCATTCGCACGCCAAAACCGGGTGGGAGACCTTTACGGATGCCGTGATTGATGCGATCAACCGCCATCAACAAGGCGTTGTTTTCTTGTTGTGGGGCGCGCATGCGCAAAAGAAAGGCCGTTTTATTGACCGTAACCAACATCATGTATTGACGGCGCCGCACCCTTCACCGTTATCGGCGCATCGTGGCTTTTTGGGCTGTGGGCACTTTTCGGCGACCAACGAACGGCTTGTCGCGCAAGGAAAAACACCGATTGATTGGCAGCTGCCTCAAACTGTTGAGGTATAAAGCCATACAAAAATAATGGTAAAGATGTTGTTTTTTCGAACAGCATCAAAATACGCTTTGCGTTTCTCTAATACACTGTTTACGTGTCGGTGTTAAGGAGAAACGCTATGATGATTGAACGGATAAGGCGAGAGCATGGATACATGGTGCGTTTGCTCGCCATACTTCGCCATAAATTGAACCAGTTAAAAGACGAGCGTCCCGTTAATTACGCGGTTCTGCGTGAAATCGTCGATTATCTGGCGACCCACTCTGAACGGGTCCATCACCCGAAAGAAGACATTCTCTATCACTACTACCAATCGCATTATGGTCAACACCATAAGATTGATGATCTTGAATACGATCATCAGGCGCTATCAGAAAAGACCCATGATTTTTTGCAAACGGTGGATATGGTCTTGCAAGATGCAGTGATCCCGCAGCAGGTCTTCATTGACCAGTTAGAGTCGTTCCTCAATATGCAAAAACAGCACCTCGAAATGGAAGAAAAGCAGGTCTTCCCGTACTTAATGGATGTCTTTACGGTAGAGGATTGGCAGGCAGTCGAAGCTCAGTGGAGTGTGTGCGAAGACGACCCAGTGTTTGGTGAGACGATAGCAGAGCAATACCAACAGTTGGCAGAGCGCATTCATCAAACTGAGCACGAGTGTACGTGATCCTTTGCTGTTCCTAGCGCGTGAAAAGCAGAAAGAGAGGCTCAAGGCCTCTCTTTCTTAATTCTTAGTATTCGATGCTCTCCACATCGTCAAAACCGATATCCATATCCATCAGCTCTTTCTTTAGCCGTTGACGATCTTTGATTGCTTCGATTTCTCGCCACTTACGTTTAACGGGTTTAGAGCGCGCTGCTCGTGCGCGCGGCGCCTCATAGTCCATAAAGTCATCAAAATTTAAGCCTTCCATAAGCTACCTCATTTTATCGTTATGACCGTCCTAAACGGGGTAAATTCTTAATACCACTCAACGTGGAGACTAACCATGATTCGTTTCTCATTTGTTACGTTTCGATGAAGTTTTTTCTGACTTTTCTTCACTGAATCACAAAAAACCGTGCTTGAGGTGGTTGAAATTTGTTCAAATGAGTTCACGCAAACGATTAAATGCGAAAAAAGTGGATGTTAAAGGCTTGTGGAGGTGATTAGGGTTGTGCGTGTCTCTTGCCATACAAGAGTGGCATTAAACCATACTTCATTTTTTATCTTGATGCTCAGTGCATCGAGAGCCTCGCAAGCTATGCGGAGTAAGGGGTTGTCTGTTGCTTTGGCGGCATTAATAGGTCGTCATTGGCAAGACTCTGTGCGTTGTTAATTTTTTATTGAGTTGTTTTGTTGTTGTGTGGTTTTTGTGCTTGTTTGTGTTAACTGTTGGTGATTTTACGGTGAAAAATAACAAGCTTAGTCTCACTGTTGCGTATTGATTTTTGTTTGCTCAGGTTGCATTATCGCGCCGTCAAAATTTCCGCTGAGATGTAAAGGACGTGCCTTTGGGGCGTGACACGCTGAGGTTGCAGACAATGATAATATTTAGTTTGAGCTACACTTTGACACTCAACAGCGCAACCCAACGTAGGCTCGGATGCCTAGCCAGCGAACACTCACTATGAGGATCCTATGACAGACTTAATTAATTTGATGAATGACCTGCTGTGGGGGTCTATTCTCGTTTATCTACTGGTTGGTGTCGGCGTTTACTTCACCGTAAGACTGGGCTTTATCCAGTTCCGCCACTTTGGCCACATGTTCTCAGTGCTGAAAAACAGCCGTAAAGCCGACCAAGCGGGTATCTCCTCTTTCCAAGCCCTTTGTACCAGTTTGGCGGCGCGTGTCGGCACGGGTAACATGGCGGGTGTGGCTGTTGCACTGACCGTTGGCGGCCCTGGCGCTATTTTTTGGATGTGGTTGATTGCCATGCTAGGTATGGCCACGTCATTTGCAGAGAGCACGTTGGCACAGCTATACAAAACGAGAGACGATGACGGTAACTACCGTGGTGGTCCTGCTTATTACATGGAAAAAGGCTTGGGCATGCGCTGGATGGGCGTGATGTTCTCCATCTTCCTTATTATTGCCTTTGGTTTGGTCTTCAATGCCGTGCAAGCAAACTCGATTGCTAGCGCGATGAATACCGCGTTTGGTTGGGATACCAAAGTCGTTGGCATTGCAGTGGTATTGCTGTCTGCTGTGGTTATCTTTGGCGGTATTAAGCGTATTGCAAAAGTGGCTGAGCTTATTGTACCGGTTATGGCGCTGGCTTACTTGCTATTGGCGATGTTTATCATGCTGACCAACCTTGAGAAGTTGCCAGGCGTGCTTTCACTGATTATTAAGAGCGCATTTGGTCTGCAAGAAGCGGCGGCTGGTGGCCTAGGTTATGCGATTGCTCAAGCGATGATCAACGGAATCAAGCGTGGCCTGTTCTCAAATGAAGCGGGTATGGGTTCTGCGCCTAATGCAGCAGCTTCTGCAACGCCTTATCCACCACACCCAGCGTCACAAGGTTACGTGCAAATGTTGGGCGTATTCATGGACACCATTGTGATCTGTTCAGCAACGGTAGCGATCATCTTGATGTCGGGTGAGTACCTAGGTACTGAAACGGCGGTGACAGGTATCGAGCTGACTCAGCGCGCGCTAAGCTCACAAGTGGGTGATTGGGGTGGGATCTTTGTTGCTGTAGCAATCTTCTTCTTCGCGTTTACCTCGATCATTGCAAACTACTCATACGCAGAAACTAACCTGATCTTCCTAGAGCACAATCACAAGGCGGGCCTTGGCCTGTTCCGTATCGTGGTTCTGGGTATGGTGATGTTTGGCTCTGTGGCAGCGCTGCCAGTGGTTTGGGATATGGCCGATGCATCAATGGGCTTAATGGCACTGGTGAACCTAGTAGCGATTATCTTGCTCTCTGGTACTGTGGTTAAGCTAGCAAAAGACTACAATCGTCAGCTTAATGAAGGCAAAGTTCCGACCTTTGATGCCAATGATTTCCCAGAGTTGAAATCTCAGCTTGAAGATGGCATCTGGGATCAAAAAGAAAAGAATTGATAGCTGAATACTATTGAAATGATTCATAAAGCCGTGCAGACATTGCACGGCTTTTTTTGTACCCTAAGTTAAACAATCAATAAGAGTAAAGTCATGTTAATCGTCGTTTCTCCAGCGAAAACCTTAGATTACGAATCACCCTTGGTGACCGAAACCTACACACAGCCTGAGTTAATTGACTACTCCAAGCAGTTGATTGAGGTGTGCCGTAAACTGACGCCAGCCGATGTGGCGAGTTTGATGAAGGTCAGTGACAAAATCGCCGATCTGAACGTTGGCCGCTTCCAAGAGTGGAGCGAGACATTCACACTCGACAATGCCCGCCAAGCGATTCTGGCGTTCAAAGGCGATGTCTATACAGGTCTTGATGCCCAGACACTCACTGAGGCGGATTTCGAGTACGCTCAGCTCCATTTACGTATGCTGTCTGGCCTTTATGGTCTGCTTAAGCCGCTTGACCTGATGCAACCATACCGTCTTGAAATGGGTACTAAGCTTGCCAATGAGAAAGGCAGCAACTTGTATCAGTTCTGGGGGAATGTGATTACCGACAAGCTCAATCAAGCGATCACCGAACAAGGGGACAACGTCTTGGTCAACCTGGCCTCCAATGAGTATTTTAAGGCGGTTAAGCAAAAGAACTTGGATGCGCAGGTGATTACGCCGGTGTTTAAAGACTGCAAAAACGGCCAATATAAAGTGATCAGCTTTTATGCCAAAAAAGCGCGCGGCATGATGGCGCGTTTTATTATCGAAAACCGCATCGAGAGTGTCGCGGATTTGACCCAGTTCAACACGGCGGGGTACACCTTTGCTGAGGATGAGTCGAGCGCGACTGAGTTAGTCTTCAAACGTGAAGAGCAGTAGTGAAGGCGAGTGGTCATCGTTGCTAGCATCGGGCAGGGGAGTCATGCACATGTGGAAGAGATTAAAACATTGGCTTGAGCGCTACGACGCTTGGTGCCACTCTATGGGCCTTACTCCTGGGCAAAAGCGCAGTTGCGTGCCGTACCGCTCTGATGATGCAAGGCAGAGCGACGCTGCCACTTCGTCCTCATCACCCACTTCAAAGGCGCAGCAGTAATGCGCCTTTTTGATACTCACTGTCACCTCGATTTTGCCCCCTTTAAGGCTCAATTAGGGGCAACATTGCAAGAAGCCAGTGAGCAAGGAGTCGAGCGTTTTCTGGTTCCTGCGATTGGCGAAAGCAATTGGAGCGATCTTATTGCGCTATCCCAACAGCACACGAACTTGTACATCAGTTTGGGGTGCCATCCCTATTTTGTTCACACCGACTCATTGATTGAGGTCAGTCGCCTCGAAGCTCAATGTGAGTCGGCAGGCTCAGTGTGTGTCGCGGTCGGAGAGTGCGGCTTAGACGCCATGATCGATGTCGACGCTCTGCGACAAGAAGCGGTGCTTGAGGCGCAGATCAGCGTGGCCAAGAACCTGCGGCGGCCCTTGATTCTTCACGGGCGAAAAACCTATCACCGCTTGTTGCAACTGCTTAAGCAGCACCGTTTTCACTACGGTGGGATTTTGCATGGGTTTTCCGGCAGCTATCAACAAGCGATGCAATTTGTTGAGCTCGGTTTCTACATCGGTGTGGGCGGAGTGATTACCTACCCAAGAGCGAATAAGACGCGTCAAGCGGTGACGCAGGTGCCCATCGACCATCTTGTTTTGGAAACCGACGCGCCCGACATGCCGTTGTCAGGGTATCAAGGCCAAGCCAATCATCCTAAGCGTTTACCCCAAGTGTTAACGACATTGGCGCAACTGAAGCAGAGTTGTGAGCAAACGGTTGCGGAAAACGTTTGGAAAAACAGCTTATTGGCACTGTCTATTTGTGAATGAATTCTAAATAAAATGTGCTTTTTATGATTTCTGTAAACTTTGGTTGTGACTATTGTCACACTTACGAGTGAATGAGTGGTGAATCTTATCAGAAACTGTGAAGGCGGCATTACTTTATCGGTGGACGGATGAGTATAATTGCCCGTGCTTTTGAGCTCCATTTTGTAACACGCCAACAAATAACTTAATAAGGAAGTCATAAACTATGAGCCTGTTTATGAGCCTAGTCGGTATGGCAGTTTTGATCGCTATCGCGCTTCTACTGTCTGATAACCGCAAAGCTATCAATCTAAGAACTGTGGGTGGCGCTTTTGCTATCCAATTCATCATCGGTGGTTTCGTTCTGTACGTACCATGGGGTCGTGATCTTCTAGCTGGTTTCTCAGCTGGTGTACAAAACGTGATCGACTACGGTAAAGACGGTACTGGTTTCCTATTCGGCAGCCTAGTTAACTTCTCAGTTGACGGTATCGGTTTCATCTTTGCTTTCCAAGTACTACCAACGCTAATCTTCTTCTCTGCGCTAATTTCTGTACTTTACTACATCGGTGTGATGCAGTGGGTTATCAAGATTCTTGGTGGCGGTCTACAAAAAGCACTGGGTACATCACGTGCCGAGTCTATGTCTGCAGCAGCGAACATTTTCGTAGGTCAAACTGAGGCACCACTTGTGGTTCGTCCGTTTGTACCTAAAATGACTCAGTCTGAGCTATTTGCAGTGATGTGTGGTGGTCTAGCGTCTGTAGCAGGTGGTGTACTTGCTGGTTACGCTTCAATGGGTGTACCTCTAGAGTACCTTGTTGCTGCATCATTCATGGCAGCACCAGGTGGTCTACTGTTCGCTAAAATCATCAAACCTGAAACTGACACGCCAAATGACGATCTAGGCGCGGACATCGACGGTGGTGACGACAAGCCTGCTAACGTTATCGATGCAGCAGCTGGCGGTGCGTCTGTCGGTCTACAGCTTGCGCTTAACGTTGGTGCAATGCTACTTGCGTTCATCGGCCTTATTGCTCTTATCAACGGCATCCTAGGTGGCGTTGGCGGTTGGTTCGGTATGCCTGAACTGACACTAGAAATTCTTCTAGGTTACATCTTCTCACCACTTGCATTCCTAATTGGTGTGCCTTGGGAAGAAGCGACGCTAGCGGGTTCATTCATCGGTCAGAAACTGGTGGTGAACGAATTCGTTGCTTACCTAAACTTCGTTCCTTACGTTGGTGATGCAGCTCAAGTTGTACCAGCAACCGGTGAAGTGATGTCTACTAAGACAGCCGCTATCATCTCGTTCGCGCTATGTGGTTTCGCAAACCTTTCTTCAATTGCGATTCTACTAGGTGGTCTAGGTGGTCTAGCGCCAAACCGTCGTCACGACATCGCTCGTATGGGTGTGAAAGCGGTCGCAGCAGGTACTCTGTCTAACTTGATGGCAGCAACCATCGCTGGCTTCTTCCTATCTTTCTAATTTAAGAAGCGATAGATTATATAGACGCCGTTTTATAAGACCCCGTAGTTGCATAGCTTGCTATGTACTACGGGGTTTTTTCGTTGTTTAAAGGTCTGGAGTGTGCCCAGACAACAAGATTCATAACGTTTGTGCAGTGGATAAAACTCAGCAATCGTTAAGCCGGATCTTTTTTGAGATACAAACCGTTTGCGCTCTGTGTGCGACTACAGTTTTGCGATAAATATCTATACTGTATAGGTGTAAAGAAAATAGGCCTAAACTGATGAATGATGTGATTCTCGCGACCTTAGCGGGCTTTGTTGTCGGAATCCTGTTTTCCGCCATCAAGCTGCCCATTCCAGCACCTCCAGTATTACCGGGAGTGATGGGAATTGTGGGCGTTTATCTTGGTGGTGTAACCTTTCAATGGATCATTGAAAGGTTTTTTAGTTAACGCTAATTAATACAAGGAGTATGATTAGCGCGGCAACATCGGTTGCCTGAGGCGTCACAAAGCGCCTATACACGTTAGACACCGCAATCGCAGATTGTTGTGCCATAGACCAAATTGGTACTGTGCGGTGACAAGGATAGCAATTGGTACATGTTCGCTGTATGTAGCAAGTCTTCAAGGAACCAAGTCCGTTCATTAATGATTACACCTTAATCATAGGGATTAAGGCGGTGAAATTTTTGAATATTGATCGGAGATAGAAATGAGCGATTTAAAAGCAGCTGCACTACGTGCACTAAAACTTATGGACCTAACTACGCTGAATGACGATGACACTGACGCGAAAGTTATTTCACTGTGTCATGATGCAAAATCAGCGGTAGGTAACACAGCTGCCATCTGTATTTACCCTCGCTTTATTCCTATTGCTAAGAAGACCCTTCGTGAGCAAGGCACACCTGACGTTCGTATCGCAACGGTAACGAACTTCCCACACGGCAATGACGATATCGAGATTGCGGTAGCGGAAACCAAAGCTGCTGTGGCTTATGGTGCTGATGAGGTCGATGTGGTATTCCCATACCGCGCACTAATGGCGGGCAATGAGGAAGTGGGCTTCGATTTGGTTAAGCAATGTAAAGCAGCGTGTGGCGATATCTTGCTAAAAGTGATCATCGAAACCGGTGAGCTGAAAGAAGAAGCGCTAATCAAGAAAGCGTCAGAAATCTGCATCAAAGCAGGCGCTGATTTTATTAAAACCTCAACAGGCAAAGTGCCGGTGAACGCAACACCTGAATACGCTCGCATGATGCTCGAAGTTATCCGCGATATGGGTGTGTCTGAGACCGTTGGCTTCAAACCTGCAGGCGGCGTACGTACCGCAGAAGATGCTGCCGCGTACCTAGCGATGGCCGATGAGATCCTAGGCGACAATTGGGTCGATGCGCGTCACTACCGCTTTGGTGCGTCTAGCCTGCTGACAAACCTACTCAATACATTAGAAGTAACAGACGAAACGGCGGATCCAAGCGCTTACTAAGCGACGTCGGTTTGTTCGGTGGCGCGTTGTTGCGCCACCTTACCTCTTTACCTTATTACCACCGCATTCAATGCGTGGGAGGCTCTAATGTACTTACCACAAGAAATTATTCGTAAAAAACGTGACGGTGAAGTGCTCACCGCAGACGAAATTAACTTTTTTATCCAAGGCGTTGCAAACGACAGCGTATCTGAAGGTCAGATAGCGGCGTTTGCGATGGCGGTTTTCTTCAATGAAATGACCATGCCCGAGCGCATTGCACTGACTTGTGCGATGCGTGACTCTGGCATGGTGATCGACTGGAGCCACATGAACTTTGATGGCCCGATTGTCGATAAGCATTCCACCGGTGGTGTGGGTGATGTGACCTCGCTGATGTTAGGGCCAATGGTCGCTGCCTGTGGCGGTTTTGTTCCTATGATCTCGGGGCGAGGCCTCGGTCATACCGGTGGCACACTGGACAAACTGGAATCGATTCCCGGCTACAACATCACGCCAAGCAATGAGGTGTTTGGTCAAGTGACCAAAGAGGCGGGTGTGGCGATCATCGGTCAAACCGGCGATCTAGCACCGGCTGATAAGCGTGTTTACGCGACGCGTGACATCACTGCGACGGTCGATAACATCTCCTTGATCACAGCCTCCATCCTGTCTAAGAAACTCGCAGCGGGTCTTGAGTCTTTGGTGATGGACGTGAAAGTTGGCTCGGGCGCCTTTATGCCAACGTATGAAGCGTCAGAAGAGTTGGCTAAGTCTATTGTCGCGGTGGCCAATGGTGCGGGCACCAAAACCACCGCAATTTTGACGGACATGAACCAGGTCCTCGCCTCGTCTGCTGGCAACGCCGTGGAAGTGCGCGAAGCGGTGCGCTTCCTAACGGGTGAATATCGTAATCCACGCCTTCTTGAAGTGACGCTGGCCTCTTGTGCAGAAATGCTGGTGCTCGGCAAATTAGCCGACGATACACAAGACGCGCGCGCTAAATTAATGAAGGTACTCGATAACGGCAAAGCGGCAGAGTGTTTTGGCAAAATGGTGGCAGGCCTGGGTGGCCCAGCGGATTTTGTTGAGAACTATGAGCAATACCTAGAAAAAGCGGACATCATTAAACCGGTTTACGCGCAAGAGTCCGGTGTCGTTTCGGCGATGGATACGCGCGCGATTGGAATGGCGGTGGTTGCCATGGGCGGCGGACGCCGCGTGGCCAGCGACAAGATTGATTACGCCGTGGGCTTTGATCAATTCATTCGCCTAGGTGAGATCGCTAGCAGCGAACAACCTCTTGCCGTCATTCATGCACGCAATGAGGCTCAGTGGGAAGAGGCCGCGCAGGCGCTGCGCAGTGCAATCAAAATTGGTGGTGAATACACCCCAACCCCTGAGGTTTACCGTCAGATTCGCGCAGAAGACATTTAATCGACGACATCATTACATTAGGCCCATTCAGGCACACAGTGGCTGAGTGGGCGAAAGGAATACGCAATGAAAAGAGCATTTATTTTAGTCCTAGACTCATTCGGTATCGGCGCGACGGCGGATGCGGATAAGTTTGGCGATGTGGGCTCCGACACACTGGGTCATATTGCGGAACAGTGTGAGCAAGGCCTAGCGGACAACGAGCAACGCCAAGGTGCGTTGCGCCTGCCGAACCTGTCTAAGCTTGGCTTGGCGATGGCGCATAAAGAATCAACCGGACGCTTTGCTCCGGGGCTTGATGATAACGCAGAGATTATCGGTGCCTACGGTCATGCGGCAGAGCTCTCTTCCGGTAAAGATACCCCATCGGGTCACTGGGAGATCGCAGGTGTACCCGTTCTGTTTGATTGGGGCTACTTTAGCGACAAATCGAGCAGCTTCCCGTCAGCGCTGACGGATCGCATTCTTGAGCGTGCGGGTTTAGATGGATTTCTTGGCAACTGCCATGCATCAGGCACGCAAGTGCTCGATGATCTTGGTGAAGAGCACATGAAAACCGGCAAACCTATCTTCTATACGTCGGCTGATTCGGTATTCCAAATCGCCTGCCATGAAGAGACGTTTGGTCTTGATAGATTACTTGAGCTTTGCCAAATCGCTCGTGAAGAGCTTGAAGACTACAACATTGGTCGCGTCATTGCGCGTCCATTTATTGGTCCGGGTAAAGGTCAATTTGAGCGTACGGGTAATCGTCGCGATCTCTCTGTTGAACCGCCATCTGCGACCGTGTTGCAAAAACTGGTTGAAGAGAAGCAAGGAGAAGTGGTCTCGATTGGTAAGATTGCCGACATCTACGCCAACTGTGGCATCACCAAAAAAGTGAAAGCCACGGGTATTCCTGCTTTGTTTGAAGCGACTCTTGAGCAAATCAAAGCCGCACAGGACAACACCATAGTGTTCACCAACTTCGTTGACTTTGATTCTGCCTACGGCCACCGCCGTGATGTTGCAGGTTATGCGGCGGCATTGGAATACTTTGATGGTCGCATCAACGAAGTGATGGCGCTGATGCAGGAAGACGATGTGCTGATTCTGACGGCGGACCACGGCTGCGATCCCACTTGGCCAGGAACCGATCATACCCGTGAGCACATTCCTGTGATTGTCTACGGGCAAAAAGTGCCGGCTGGGTCATTGGGTCGCCGCGAGTCATTTGCCGATATCGGCCAAACGCTTGCGAGCTATTTTGGCACTTCGCCAATGGATTACGGTAAGAACTTCCTCTAAAAGAGGCGGTTTTTCCCTGACTCTCACGCAGAGGTTGCAAGCGATAGCTGCTCACCTCTGCTTTATTTCATTCGTTTCAACTAAGGACATTGAATTATGGCAACTCCACATATTAACGCAGAAATGGGGGCATTTGCTGACGTCGTATTGATGCCAGGTGACCCACTACGTGCAAAATACATCGCGGAAACCTTCCTCGATGATGTCGTTCAAGTGTGTGATGTGCGTAATATGTTCGGTTACACGGGCACGTATAAAGGCCGCAAAGTTTCAGTAATGGGACACGGCATGGGCATTCCTTCTTGCTCCATTTACGCCACTGAGCTTATCAAAGACTTCGGTGTGAAAAAGATCATTCGTGTGGGTAGCTGCGGCGCGGTGAGCACAGATATCAAAGTGCGTGACGTCGTGATCGGCATGGGAGCTTGTACCGATTCGAAAGTGAACCGCATCCGCTTCAAAGGTCATGACTTCGCAGCGATTGCAGATTACAAAATGGTGCGCGCGGCAGAAGAAGCTGCAAAGGCACGTGGTATTGACGTTAAAGTCGGTAACCTGTTCTCGGCTGAGTTGTTCTACACGCCAGATCCAGAGATGTTTGATGTGATGGATAAGTACGGCATCGTGGGTGTGGAAATGGAAGCGGCAGGCATCTACGGTGTGTGTGCCGAGTACGGCGCGAAAGCACTGACCATCTGTACCGTTTCTGACCACATCAAAACTGGCGAGCAAACCACATCCGATGAGCGTCAAACGACCTTCAATGACATGATGGTGGTCGCACTCGATTCTGTACTGATTGGCGATACTCTGTAAGTATTCTTGCTTTGTTGTACAAAGAGCCCCGCAATCGCGGGGCTCTTTTTTTGAATGCTTACTTGTGGCTTAGCGTGTGGGTGAGGAGGGTTAACTCATCTCTTTGAGCAGTAAATTCTCTTGTTTCACTTTTGGCTTTCTGCGGATGATGAGCGCAAGCAGGAGGCCGGCAATAAAGCTCATCGCAACCATGGTGACCATGTAGCGGTCACTTTTTCGGTAGTAGTGATCGGAAAACGCTGTTAAGCGCCCTGTTTCGAACGTGATGCGCACAAAGCCAATCACCACACCGTCGTTGTAGATAGGCTCGACCAGTTGCTGTTTGCCAATGCTGGCGGTTTGCAGTGGGGTGTCCAGCCCCAATGTTTCCCGCACCGATTTGGCTTGATCGCTGGCCGCAAGACGAATGCCTTCGGCATCATAAATGGTCGCATCATACACCAAACGGTCGTTGGCCAATTGGTTAGCCAGTGCCAACAGCCGCTCTTGGTCGTCGTTTAAAATCATATCGCTGGAAGAGAGTGAGGCTTGCGAGATCAAGATCTTGGTCAATGTCTCAAGCTGGTTGGCTTGGATTTCCTCATTACCCTGAGTAATTTTGACACTGTTGACACCAATCGTCACCACCATTGCAATCAAGGCTAAGATCGCGACGGCGCGAATGGCCATCCGAAATGAGAAGAGTGAGGTGTCCATGAAAGCCCCGCGAGTTTAATTCCACCAATCGGCATATTGATACTTGCACAGATAAATTGCAATAGGTTAACGTGTGGAGAGAAATTCTAGGGAAGTGATACATGGACACGTTCAACACCGATATACACGCTGCTCTCTCGGTCAGCAAACCGCTTTCAATTCGTAAGCACATCCCACTGTGCAATCGTATACCAGAAACCCGACACACCAGCCGCTTTGATATCAATAAAGCCAATTGGATTGTTTTCGGTCACTACTTAAGCGCCAATCTCTTTGAAGATATCGATTTTTACACCGGGCAGTACAATGCGATTGTCGAAGTGTGGAAAGTCGGTCAATACGAAGTAGCTTTAATGGCCGGCGAGCTCACCACTGAGCATGAAGAAATTCTCCAAGCGATTGAGCTGGATTACGCTCGCCTGAACGACATTCCAGAGCTGAGCAAACCCGGATTGGTGGTGATGGACATGGACTCCACCGCGATTCAAATTGAATGCATTGATGAAATCGCCAAACTAGCCGGAGTGGGCGAAGAGGTCGCCGAGGTGACCGAGCGCGCGATGCAAGGAGAACTGGATTTTGAACAGAGCCTTCGTCAGCGTGTCGGCAAGTTAAAAGGGGCCGACGAGTCCATTTTAGGCTCGGTACGCGCTGAGTTGCCACTGATGCCTGATTTACCCGAGCTGGTGGCGACCTTCAAAGCGTTTGGTTGGAAAACCGCTATTGCCTCTGGTGGCTTTACCTACTTCTCGGACTACTTGAAAGAGACGCTAGCGCTTGATCATGCTCATTCAAACCAATTGGAGATTGTGCAGGGCAAGTTGACCGGCAATGTCCTTGGCGACATCGTCGGCGCACAAACCAAAGCGGACATCGTGGATAGGCTAGCCGAGCAGTATGATATCGAACCACACAACACCATAGCCATTGGTGATGGCGCGAACGATCTTGTGATGATGGAGCGGGCGGGGCTCGGTATTGCTTATCACGCCAAACCTAAAGTGGAGCAGCAAGCCCAGTGCGCGGTGCGTTATGTTGGCCTTGGTGGTGTGATCTGTATTCTTTCGGCGCTACTGGTGAAGCAAAAGCGCGTCAGTTTTTGACGGCTTGCCTCGGGCGCTCTTCAAGCCTAAGCCCGACCTTTAAAAAAGAGTGAGCCGCCAGTGCGTCTCACTCTTTTGTTTATCATCCCTATTTCATCGATATGGACTTATTCCATCTCCTCCGGCTCAGACTCTTCTTGCAGCTCAAGCAAATTGATGGCGATAGAAACAAAGTCACTGTCGGTAATGATGCCGACCAAGTGGCCTTTGTGCACCACGGGCAAGCAGCCCACTTTGTGTTTTTGCATGTAGACGGCGCTCTCTTTGAGCCCTGCTTGTGGATCAACCGTCATCACGCTGGTTTTCATCACTTCGTATAGCGGCGTTTGTAGCGTATAAGATTGGCTCTCTGGTAGGGCTTGTAAGCTTGATTCTTGGGCGGCTAACACATCGCGATGTGACACCACACCAAGCAGTTTTTTATTCGCATCGACAATGGGAATGTGGCGGATGTCCAGTGCGGTCATCATGTTCTTTGCGTCGCCAAGATTGTGAGAGCGGAGAAGCGTGTGTGGATTACGCGTCATCATGTCTTCGACCTTGATCATGGCTGCCTCCTGAGTTGTTATTTTTTACTCTTTAAATATAGTCACTTTCCGGCGTTGAATGTGAGAGCCCGACCTATTTTTATGCTCTTTGACGCAGCGAATTGATGCGGCGTGACAAGGTGCAAAACTTGCGCTTTTGCTTAACCTTATTCCGGCACGGATCGGAATAAATCCACTCTCTTTTCTTGCTATTGACCGTGCGGCGCATATACTAGTCGGCTGCGAAAAACTTGTCGTCTGTTTGTGACAGAATCAGAGCGAGCAAGCATTTGAATCTAACCCTGAATTGGGGCGCCTTCTTTGCGGCCTCATTCATGCACTGCGATAGACTAGTAATATGCAAGTATCCGATTTTCATTTTGACCTGCCTGATGAGCTGATTGCTCGCTACCCACAACCAGAGCGTACGGCGAGCCGTTTACTGCAATTGGATGGCAACAGCGGTGAATTGGTTGATGGCACATTTACCGATGTTCTCGACAAGATTCAGCCTGGCGACTTAGTGGTGTTTAACAATACTCGAGTGATTCCCGCGCGCCTCTTTGGGCGTAAAGCATCGGGCGGCAAACTTGAGGTGTTGGTTGAGCGAGTGCTCGACGAAACGCGCATTCTCGCCCATGTGCGCTGCTCAAAATCACCCAAGCCGGGCTCGACCATTTTTGTCGGCGACAATGATGAATTTTCTGCCCTGATGGTCGCGCGTCATGACGCCTTGTTCGAACTCGATTTTCAATCCGATCTCAATGTGCTCTCCATCTTAGAGCAGATAGGGCATATGCCGCTGCCACCTTACATTGATCGCCCAGACGAAGACTCAGACAAAGAGCGTTATCAAACGGTTTACAACCAAAAACCTGGCGCAGTTGCGGCGCCGACAGCAGGCTTGCACTTTGATCAGCCTCTACTGGATAAAATCGCTCAGAAAGGGGCAGAATTTGCTTACGTGACGTTGCACGTTGGGGCGGGGACATTCCAGCCAGTGAAGGTTGAGAACATCAATGACCACCACATGCACGCTGAATACGTCGAAGTACCACAAGAGGTGGTCGAGGCGATTGAAGCGACTCGGGCACGCGGCGGTCGAGTGATTGCGGTCGGTACCACGTCGGTACGCTCTTTAGAAAGTGCCGCGCAAGATGCGTTGAAAAAAGGCACGCCACTGGCGCCATTTTTCGGTGATACGGAAATCTTCATCTACCCTGGCTATGAGTACCAATTGGTGGATGCGCTTATCACCAATTTCCATCTCCCAGAGTCGACGCTCATCATGCTGGTGAGTGCATTTGCGGGCTACGACAATACGATGAACGCTTACCGCCACGCGGTGGAGAAGCAATATCGCTTTTTCTCTTACGGCGATGCCATGTTCATCTCCAAAAAGACTCAGAGCGCTAACGCGTAATTGGCGTTGGTGCGATATTAAACCGTCAGACTGTTTCTCTGACACTGGAGGCTTCGTGAAGTTAACATTTGAACTTAAGAAAAAAGATGGCGTTGCGCGCCGTGGTCAATTGACCTTTGAGCGCGGAACCGTGCAAACGCCAGCGTTTATGCCTGTGGGTACCTATGGTACGGTGAAAGGCATGACCCCTGAAGAAGTAAAAGGGATCGGCGCCGAGATCTTGCTTGGTAACACTTTCCATCTGTGGTTACGCCCGGGGCAAGAAGTGATGAAGCTGCATGGTGACCTGCATGACTTTATGAACTGGCAAGGGCCGATTTTGACTGACTCTGGTGGCTTCCAGGTCTTCAGTCTTGGCGATATTCGAAAGATCACCGAAGAGGGGGTTCACTTTCGTAACCCGGTGAACGGTGACAAAATTTTCATGGACGCTGAAAAGTCGATGGAAATTCAATACGATCTGGGCTCGGATATTGTGATGATCTTTGACGAGTGTACGCCATACCCAGCGACACACGATGAAGCGAAGAAGTCGATGGAAATGTCACTGCGTTGGGCGCAGCGTTCACGCGATCATTTTGATAAGCTCGAAAACCCGAACAGTCTATTTGGTATTGTTCAGGGCGGCGTGTACGAAGACTTGCGTGATGTGTCAGTGAAAGGTCTGACAGACATAGGCTTTGATGGTTACGCTGTGGGTGGTTTGGCCGTGGGTGAGCCAAAAGAAGACATGCACCGCATTCTTGAGCACACCTGTCCGCAACTGCCTGAAGACAAACCTCGTTACTTAATGGGGGTTGGCAAACCGGAAGATTTGGTAGAAGGTGTTCGCCGTGGCATCGACATGTTTGACTGTGTGATGCCAACGCGCAACGCTCGTAATGGCCACCTGTTTGTCACTGGCGGTGTGATCAAGATCCGTAATGCAAAACACAAAACGGATACGACGCCATTGGATCCACACTGTGACTGTTACACTTGCCAAAACTACTCGAAGTCCTATTTGCATCACCTAGAGCGCTGCAATGAGATTTTGGGCGCGCGTTTGAACACGATTCACAATTTGCGCTACTACCAACGCTTGATGGCAAGCATCCGAAAGGCGATTGATGAAGACCGCTTTGACGCGTTTGTAGAAGAGTTCTATGCACGTCGTGACCGCGAAGTGCCGCCACTGACGAAAGCATAACGATTGAAAGCCTTTGACCTATGGTCAGAGGCTTTTGCTAATAAAATAGGCAAACAGCGTGCATTTTTGAGAGGGTGATCTCTATTGTTTAATCTGACCCTTGAAAGTGTTTGGCTAAAGCCCAATTTGGATATCAATAAAATATAAATAGAGGATTATTTTAATGTTTATTTCTCAAGCTCACGCAGCCGCTGAAGGCGCACCAGCAGGTGGCGGTTTCGAAATGTTGATCATGCTAGGTATGTTCGCGGTTATCTTTTACTTCATGATCTACCGCCCACAGTCTAAGCGTGTGAAAGAGCACAAGAACCTAATGGCTTCTATGGGCAAAGGTGACGAAGTGCTGACGAGCGGTGGTCTAGTGGGTAAGATCACTAAGATTGCAGAAGACAACGATTACATCTCAATCGAACTTAACGCGAACAACGAAGTTGTGATCAAGAAAGACTTCGTGACTGCAGTGCTACCAAAAGGTACGCTGAAATCTCTATAAACAGCTAGAGGATCCTCGCTGTGCTTAACCGCTATCCGTTATGGAAGTATTTGATGGTGGTGCTAACCATCGCTATCGCTGCGTTGTACGCACTTCCGAATTTATACGGTGAAGATCCGGCAATTCAAGTGACAGGGGCGCGCGGCGCCTCTGTTGATCTGTCAACGCTGGACTCTGTCACTCAAGCTCTTGAAAAAGAGGGCTTATCTCATAAATCCATTGCTCTAGAAAATGGATCCATCCTTGTACGCTTTACGAGTACCGATACGCAAATCAGTGCGCGCGACGTCATCAGCGAAGCGCTCGGTAACGATACTATTGTCGCACTTAACCTTGCACCATCCACACCGGACTGGCTAGAAGCGATTGGCGCTGCGCCAATGAAGTTAGGTCTAGACTTGCGTGGTGGTGTTCACTTCCTGATGGAAGTGGATATGGACGCGGCGATGGAAAAACTCGTCGGCCAGCAAGAAGAAGCGTTTCGTAGTGAGCTTCGCGAAGAGAAAATTCGTTACCGCGCCATTCGCCCACTGGGCAAAGATGCGGTCGAAGTGCTGCTTCGTGATGGCGAGCAGCTAGCGCAAGCAAAACGTGTTCTCGAAGGTCTACACCCTGACATGTTGTTTGTGGAGTCAGGCAGCGAGAGCCGCTTTGCACTCAAAGCAACCTTTACCGAGCAACGCCTCACCGAAATTCGCAACTACGCGGTCGAGCAGAACATTACGATTTTGCGTAACCGTGTGAACGAACTAGGTGTTGCGGAGCCATTGGTTCAGCGTCAAGGTGCAAGCCGCATTGTGGTCGAGCTTCCCGGCGTACAAGACACCGCTCGCGCGAAAGAAATTCTCGGTGCGACGGCGACGCTTGAGTTCCGTGAAGTGGATGCGAGCGCTGACCTTGCTGCTGCTGCCAGTGGCCGCGCGCCAGCGGGCAGTGAAATCAAGCAAGATCGTGATGGTCGCCCTGTCGTGCTGAAAAAGCGTGTCATTCTTGGTGGTTCAAGCATCACGGATGCGAGCTCCAGCGTGGATGAGTACGGTCGCCCACAGGTGAACATCTCACTCGACAGTGAAGGTGGCAACAAGATGTCGGCGTTCTCGCGTCAAAATATCGGTAAGCTGATGGCAACGGTATTTGCAGAGTACAAAGACAGCGGTAAACGCACTCCTGAAGGCAAAGTGATTCTGTCTAAGCATGAAGAAGTGATCAACCAGGCGACCATTCAATCGGCACTTGGACGTAACTTCCGCATCACAGGTATCGATTCTGCCGCCGAAGCGCACAACCTTGCGTTGCTACTACGTGCGGGGGCTCTGATTGCGCCAATCTCGATTGTTGAAGAGCGTACCATTGGTCCATCAATGGGACAGCAGAACATCGATATGGGTGTCCAAGCGTGTATTTGGGGTATGGTCGCAGTCATGTTGTTTACCTTGCTCTACTACCGCAAGTTTGGCTTGATTGCCAACATGGCGCTGATGGCGAACTTGGTGCTTATTATCGGGGTAATGTCGATGATTCCAGGGGCAACCATGACGCTGCCAGGGATTGCCGGTATTGTCTTGACGGTCGGTATGGCGGTGGATGCCAACGTGCTGATTTTTGAGCGTATCCGAGAAGAGCTGCGTGATGGACGCAATCCACAACAAGCGATTCACCAAGGTTACGCCAACGCGTTCAGCACTATTGCGGATGCAAACATCACGACGCTGATCACCGCAATCATCTTGTTTGCCGTCGGTACTGGTGCCATCAAAGGTTTTGCGGTCACGCTGTCTATCGGTATTTTGACCTCCATGTTTACTGCTATCGTCGGTACCCGTTGTGTGGTTAACCTACTGTACGGCGGTAAGCGCATTAATAAACTGTCGATCTAGGGCTAGGAATACGTATGTTTCAGATTCTAAAAGCAGAGAAAACGATCGACTTTATGCGTTGGTCAAAGGCAGCGTTTGCGCTGTCTATTGTAATGATCGCTGCGGCGCTCTTCACGCTATCAACTAAATGGTTGAATTGGGGCTTAGACTTCACTGGCGGTACGCTGATTGAAGTGGGTTTTGAGCAACCGGCAAACCTTGAAGAGATTCGTGGTGCGCTTGATGCCAAAGGCTTCGGTGATGCTACGGTGCAAAACTTTGGTAGTGCCCGTGATGTCATGGTGCGTTTGCGTCCTCGTGATGACGCTTCAGGCGAAACTTTAGGCAACCAAATCATCAGTGCCATTAAAGAGGGCACGGGTGAAAACGTAGAGATGCGCCGTATCGAGTTTGTCGGCCCGAACGTGGGTGATGAGCTGACAGAAGCGGGCGGTCTGGCGATCTTGGTGTCGCTGATCTGTATCTTGATTTACGTCTCGGTGCGCTTTGAGTGGCGTTTGGCGGCGGGTGCGGTACTTGCTTTGGCGCACGACGTTATCATCACCTTGGGCATCTTCTCTTTGATGCAAATTGAGGTGGATCTTACCATTGTCGCGGCCTTGCTGACGGTAGTGGGTTACTCGCTCAACGATACGATTGTTGTCTTTGACCGTATCCGTGAAAACTTCCGCAAGATGCGTAAAGGCGAATCGGCTGAGGTCATGAACAACTCCATTACCCAAACGCTGAGTCGTACCTTGATCACTTCGGGCACGACTTTGTTTGTGGTTATCGCCTTGTTTACCCAAGGTGGTGCGATGATTCACGGTTTTGCCACTGCGCTATTGCTTGGTATCACAGTGGGTACTTACTCTTCTATCTATGTTGCCTCAGCGCTGGCATTGAAGCTGGGTATCACCCGAGAGCACCTGATGCCACCTCAAGTTGAAAAAGAGGGCGCTGAGTTTGATGAGATGCCTTAATGGCTCTCTTACATTCTCTGTGCTCGCTACCTCTATTTGAGTTACTCCAAAGCCGCTGATGTCAGCGGCTTTTTTGTTCCTACTCACCGAAGGAAGAGTGATGAGAATTCGATTGTTGCTAGTGATGCTGGTGAGTCCACTGGCCTGCGCCAATACGCTGTTGATACCGATATTGAATGGCGATGCAATACGCCAAGAGATCCAGGAAACTTGGCTGGCGTGTGAGCGCGATACTTGGTGTGAGATGGCGCTGGACTATCATAAAGAGCACTATATTGCTGAAGCCACCTTAGACGGTGCAACGCTTTCAATCACATTACTGTCATCGTTTTCACCCCATCAATGGAGTCAGCTGCAGTTACATCTTCGCCAAGATGGTTTTGTGCTCAACCGCGTCACCATCGATGATCAGAGTTTAGATATCGAGACAGAACTCGCGCTTGCGTCAAACCAAGAGGTCGAAACCAAAATAGTGCGGCTTCTGGGGCAAGCCTCGCCTCGGTCTACCCAGCGCCTAGTCTATCAACATCGAGATTGGCGAGCGATGATCGTCAGTCAGGATGGGGTTCTTCGCGTGACGTTCGAGCCACGATAATGTTAGAGGTCGTCGCATGCAGGAATGCGATGGGCATTGCTCAATATCTTGTTATCATGGAGCAAACTCAACAATAGGATCTTATCTATGCCTCATCTACGTTTTCGAGCGGTGGAGCCGCAAACGGTTCAAACCTTATCCTCAACACTGCTTGATGAGCTCCAACCACACATGGATTGCCCCAAAGAGGATTTCACCTTTGAATACATCTATACCACGTTTTTTTATGATGGAGAGGTCAGCCAAGCGTATCCGTTTGTCGAAGTGTTGTGGTTTGATCGCGGCCAAGAGACCCAAGATGCGGTCGCAAGCATCATTACTCGTCAGGTTCGCGGCGTGCTTGGCGAAGAGGTCGATGTGGCGGTAATTTTCACGGCGCTTGAAGCCAGCGGCTATTATGATAATGGTGACCATTATTAAACGCTGAGTGGCAACGGTGAATTGAGGGAAGGGACGAGTCATGCAAACAGGGACGATTTGGCGACTTAGCGCCTTTCCACCTATCGCCTTGATGATGAGCTTTGGCTCATCGGTCAGTGCCACGCCTTGGGAGGCCATTTCATCTCCATCTCAATCTCAGCCGCAGGCGATAGGAAGCTACGCCAATGGCTGCTTAGCCGGGGCTAAGGCGCTACCGCTTGAAGGGGAAGGGTATCAAGTGCTGCGCCGCCAGCGCGCTCGATACTATGCTCACCCCAGTGCGATTCGCTACATCGAACATTTGGCTGAGCAAGCTCATCGAACGTTGAACACCTCACTCTTGATTGGCGATCTTTCTCTGCCACAAGGCGGTCGTTTTTCGTCGGGCCATTCAAGTCATCAAACAGGGCTCGATATCGACATTTGGCTTAGGTTGGTAGATGCGCCATTGAGTTCTCCTCAGTTGGCCAAACCTGAGCCTCTGAGCGTGGTCAACCTTGAACAGTACCGCTTAGTGAAAGCGAGCTGGGATCGTCGTCATTTTGACTTGATCAAGCTTGCAGCCAGTGATGACGACGTCGCTCGAATTTTTGTTCACCCCGTTATCAAAGACACCTTGTGCCGCAGCGAAGAGAGCCAAGACAGAACATGGCTTCGCAAAGTTAGGCCTTGGTGGGGGCATCATTACCACATGCATGTTCGGCTTCGCTGCCCTGAGGGCAGTGATGCCTGTCAACCTCAAGCCGCGCCTCCAGCGGGAGATGGTTGCGGCGCAGAGCTTGCCAGTTGGAAACCACAGCCCAAACCTGCCATCAAAACGCCAACACCGAGCACGACAAGCAAAAAGAAAACGCCGAAAGTACCCCCCGGTCAATGTTTGGCATTACTAGCAGAACAGTCTTAAATCCTGTCATTCGTTTTCATGTTTTCTTCTAAAGAAGATAAAAACCGCGCTACTCGGGCGATATTCATGAATATCCGATCCAATACCCGCCGATATCCGTAAGAAATTTTCAGAATTTCGATTTAATTTGGGTTATTAGCTGTTGAGGTAGTGAGATGTTAGATACCCTCATGTTGTCGCGAATCCAGTTTGCGGCCAATATTAGTTTTCATATTTTATTCCCAACCATCACCATCGCTCTGGCATGGATGTTGGTGTTTTTCAAATGGCGTTACAACCGAACGCAAGCGCCAGTTTGGCTCGATGTCTATTACTTTTGGGTCAAGGTGTTTGCACTCACATTCGCACTCGGTGTTGTCTCAGGTATTACGATGAGTTTTCAGTTTGGCACTAATTGGCCGGGCTTTATGGAGCGTGTGGGTAATGTTGCAGGTCCTCTGCTGGGCTACGAAGTAATGACGGCCTTTTTTATGGAGGCGACCTTTCTTGGCGTGATGCTGTTTGGTCGAGGCCGTGTGCCCGACTGGTTCCATACTTTGGCCACCGTCTTGGTGGCGGTCGGCACGACCATGTCGGCGTTTTGGATTCTGGTACTGAATAGTTGGATGCACACGCCGGCTGGGTATGAAGTCATCGATGGTGTGGTGCATGTCACCAGTTGGAAGGACGTCATCTTCAACCCCTCTTTGCCTTATCGGTTTGCGCATACCCTATTGGCGTCTGGTTTGACCGCAAGCTTTTTGATAGCAGGCATCAGTGCCTATCAGCTTATTAAGCAACCTAGCCATCGTGCAGCCAAGCTTGGATTGAGAGTTTCACTGTTAGCGGCGGCGTTATTCATTCCTGTTCAGATTTTTGTCGGTGACTTGCACGGCTTGAACACCTTAGAGCATCAACCGGCGAAGATTGCGGCGATGGAAGGAGTATGGGAAACAGAGCAAGGCGCTCCGCTGCTCCTGTTTGCTTGGCCAAATGAAGAGCTGCGTCAGAACGAATTCGCGCTAGGGATCCCACATTTGGCGAGTTTGATTCTCACTCATTCGCTTGATGGGGAAATTGTCGGCCTCAATGACTTTGCACCCAATCACCCACCAGTAAAGCCGCTGTTTTTTGGCTTTCGGGTCATGGTTGGGGTCGGACTATTGATGCTAGCAGTAAGTTGGTTTGGTGGTTATCGCTTGCTCAGAGCTCGAGACCTGCCGAGGCCCTACCTCTATGTCGTGGTCGCCATGACGTTTTCTGGGTGGATAGCGACGCTCGCAGGTTGGTATGTCACAGAGATAGGACGTCAACCTTGGCTTGTCACTGGTGTACTGAGAACGGCAGAAGCCGTCACACCATTGGCACCATCGAATGTGATGATCTCCTTGTCGATGTATCTTGTCGTTTATGCTGCTCTTCTTCTGGCGTACATCCACACCTTGTTTTATCTCGCTCGTAAGGACGTTGATGCTCACAAAGTTACGGCAACAGTACAACAAGGGGTATGCTAATGTTGAACTATTTACCAGAAGTTTATCTGTTGATCCTTGGCTTCACCGTATTTATGTATGCAGTGTTGGATGGCTATGATCTCGGCGTAGGTATGCTCCTTCCTAGCAACGATGAAGATCAGCGAGACAGAATGATTGCGTCGATTGGACCGTTCTGGGATGCCAATGAGACTTGGCTTGTATTGGCGGTTGGGATACTGTTGATAGCCTTCCCTAGTGCGCACAGTCTGATTTTTACCGAGCTCTATTTACCGACCGCCTTCATGCTGATTGCATTGATCATGCGAGGTGTCGCGTTTGATTTTCGAGCCAAGGCCAAAGCGGACTATAAGCAGCGGTGGGATAATTGTTTTAAATTGGGATCATTGCTCGCGGCACTGACCCAAGGATACATGGTGGGAAGGTACATCATGGGGTTCGAAGCATCGGCACAAGCTTACGGGTTTGCGTTTCTCAGTAGTCTTTGTGTTGCGTGCGCCTATGTATACATTGGCGGTGCTTGGTTGGTTCTCAAAACGGAAGGAAGATTGCAAGCCAGAGCTGCGCGTTGGTCACGCAGAGCGGGCTGGATTGCTGCGTTAGGGATAATCTCGGTCAGCATTGTTAACCCGCTAGTCAACCAACAGGTAGCGCAACGTTGGTTCAGCTTTCCGGAAATTCTGCTGCTTGCCCCGGTGCCTTTGGTGGTTTTGACGACAATCTACTTAGTTGACCGCTACTTACGTCGAGTTCCGACCAGTGATGATTGGGGCGCGCGTTGGCCTTTTATTGGTGCTGTGGTGATTTATGCGCTGAGCTTTTTGGGGCTAGCGTACAGTTTCTTTCCTCAAGTGGTACCTGGAATTATGGAGGCTCGCCAAGCGGCCTCTTCAGATGAGACGTTGATCATCGTCGGCTATGGTGTGGTTGTGGTGATGCCGATGATATTGCTCTACACCTTTGCGGTGTATCGCATATTTAAAGGCAAAGCCACAGAGCTCAGTTATAAATAACGCTGACTAACATAAAAAAACGCCGCTTCGATGAGCGGCGTTTTTTGGTATTAGGCTAACCCTTGAATGATGACGAACTTTTCGAGCAGTTCCTCTTCGGTCTCAATATGGTTTGGGTCCGTGATAATGCATTTGGTGATCGGACACACAGACTGACAGGTGGGTTTGTCGTAGTGCCCTTTACACTCTGTACAGAGATCAGGGTCGATCTCGAATATGCTGTCACCCATAGAGATAGCGCCGTTGGGGCACTCAGGGTCACACATATCGCAGTTAATGCACTTATCCGTGATCAGCAACGCCATGGTTATTTACCTGTTGGGTTACGGGTATCCTGACCAGCATTAAGGTTACGCATCAATAGACCAAATTCCAGATCCAAATCCTGTGGGACTGGAATGAAGACAAAGTGGCCATTGCCTTTTGCGTCATCGATAGACTCAGACTTGCGGTTTTCCATCGCTTCAAGCGTGAAGACTACATTACCTTTAGGTGTCATAAGCTCAAGGCTATCACCCACAACGAATTTGTTCTTCACTTCCACTTCTGCCATGTCACCGCGACGTTTACCGGTGAACTCACCGACAAACTGCTGAGAATCGGAAACAGAGTAGCCGTAGTCGTAGTTTTGGTACGCATCGTGCGTGTGACGACGAAGGAAGCCTTCGGTGTAACCACGGTGAGCTAAGCTTTCAAGCGTGCCCATTAGGCTCTCATCAAACGGACGACCTGCAACCGCGTCATCAATTGCTTTACGGTAGACTTGCGCGGTGCGTGCACAGTAGTAGAAAGACTTCGTACGGCCTTCGATTTTCAGCGAGTGAACACCCATCTTCGTTAAACGCTCAACGTGCTGAACTGCACGGAGATCTTTCGAGTTCATGATGTAAGTGCCGTGCTCATCTTCGTAAGCGGCCATCTTTTCTTCTGGACGGTGAGCTTCAGAAAGCAGCACCACTTCATCGGTTGGTTTGCCACGACCAATCGTGGTTTCAGGGCGCTCGTCTTGAACTTCAACAGGCTGCGCCTGTGATGGATCAAACTTCTCAACGATGTCGCCGGTGTCGTTTTCTTTGCCTTGCTCAACTTTGTATTCCCAACGACATGCGTTAGTACATGTGCCTTGGTTTGGGTCGCGTTTGTTGATGTAGCCAGAAAGCAGACAGCGACCAGAATACGCCATGCAAAGTGCACCGTGAACAAAGACTTCGAGCTCTGTTTCAGGGCAGTGTTCACGGATCTCTTCGATCTCTTCTAGAGAAAGCTCACGAGAAACAATCACGCGTTCAACACCGTTGGCAGCCCAGAATTTTACCGTCGCCCAGTTCACCGCGTTCGCTTGTACTGATAAGTGGATTGGCATATCAGGGAAGGCTTCACGTACCATCATAATCAGACCTGGGTCAGACATTATTAAGGCGTCTGGGCCCATTTCGACCACAGGTTTAAGGTCGCGGATAAAGGTTTTTAGCTTTGAGTTGTGCGGCTGGATGTTGCACACCACGTAGAGTTTTTTACCCAGCGCATGCGCTTCATCGATACCGATTTTTAGGTTTTCGTGGTTGAACTCGTTGTTACGAACGCGCAGGCTGTAACGAGGTTGGCCCGCGTAAACGGCATCAGCGCCGTAGGCAAAGGCATAACGCATGTTTTTCAAGCTGCCTGCCGGTGACAGTAGCTCAGGAACAAAAGCTTTCTCAGTGGTCATAGTCATTTCTCTTCAATCTGATCTCAAGTCAGGCCGATTCCACCATATGGAATCAGGGGCGCAAATTTTACGTCAAATACGCTGTGGTGACTAGGAAAACATAAGAGAGGATAATGAAACGCCTTCTAAGCGAAGGCGTTGAAGAGACTTTGGGGCAGAAGATTACGTGTTCGGGTGCGGTAGTCCGCCAAGCATGCGGTAGAGATCCGGTAAGAAAGTGCTCATTTCGCCGCACATCAGTGAAAAGTCGGCATCAAAGCGCGCCGCTTGATCTTCACGAGGAATATCTTCGTTCTGATCTCTCAGTTCATCTGAAAACTTGAGGCGTTTGATGCTGCCGTCGTCGGCCAAAATAAACTCCAAGCGCTCCTGCCACCACAAGGCGAGTTTGGTGACTTGCTTATCTGCTTCAATGTGGCTACGAATTTCATCACTGGTAAGCTCTTGCTTCTTACAACGGATAATACCGCCTTCTTCCAGTACCGATTTTAGTTCGGCCTCGTCAAGCATTTGTAGGCCTCCTGGGAGATCGCCGCTCTTTACCCATTCTGTCATTGTAAGTTCGAGCGGTTTTTCCGGGATGGCAGGCACGACGGGTAAGCTTCCCATGGTTTTACGCAGTAGAGCTAAGACATCTTCGGCTTTTTTGTAGCTGCTCGCATCCACCAAAATAAAGCCTTCGCTCGGCAAAATCAGCACATAGGTGTGGTTGCTGCGGCTAAAGGCACGCGGTAGCAAATCCATCACGATGTCGTCTTTTAAGGTCTCTTTTTCTTTCTTTTTCAGTGGTCGACCTTCTTGCGCTTCCATGGCATCCACTTTAGCGTTCAGTGACTCTTTGATCACGGAAGCGGGCAACATTTTCTCTTCTTTCTTGGCGCAGATAAGAATGCGGTTTTCGGAAACGTGCGTCATCATGTCGCCGTGTTTCCCCATGGCGGTGACCCAACCGAATTTTTGTTTGTCTTGGCTGCCACATGGCGTAAAACGAAACTCTTGGAGCTGTTTTTCTAATTGGTCTGCATTGAACTCAATATCGCGGTTAAAGCGATAAACCAGACAGTTTTTAAACCACATATGATCTCTCTAGTGCTACAAGTAAGTCGGCAATAATAAGGAATTTCAACCAGATTGTCCTAGCCGAAATGCAAAATATGAAGATGAATCCAGAATAAAAGTTATATGAAAATTTGTTTTCAAAGGTCACAAAAGTGTCATAATTGCTAGTAATAATGCCTATGCATCAAGAGGCGGCAGGCTGCCCGCCCTAATCATTGAGTAAACTCAACGAACATAAGGTTAAATGATTATGTCTAGAAGGATTCTGGTTGTTGAAGACGAGGCACCAATTCGTGAAATGCTGTGTTTTGTTCTTGAACAAAAAGGTTACCAAGCAGTAGAAGCAGAAGATTACGATACTGCAGTAACCAAATTGGCTGAACCCTTCCCAGATCTAGTTCTGCTAGATTGGATGCTCCCTGGCGGCAGCGGTATTAATTTCATCAAACACATGAAGCGTGAAGAGCTGACACGCAACATTCCGGTAGTGATGCTAACAGCGCGTGGTGAAGAAGAAGACAAGGTTCGTGGCCTTGAAGTGGGTGCGGATGATTACATCACCAAGCCATTTTCACCGAAAGAGCTGGTGGCGAGGCTTAAAGCGGTGATTCGCCGCGTGACGCCCACTGCGCTGGAAGATGTTATTGATGTTCAAGGACTCAAATTGGATCCCGTTTCTCACCGTGTTACAGCGAACGATGAGCCTGTCGATATGGGGCCAACGGAATTCAAAATGTTGCACTTCTTTATGACTCACCAAGAGCGTGTCTACAGCCGCGAGCAGTTGCTCAATAACGTCTGGGGAACCAACGTGTACGTGGAAGATCGTACGGTTGACGTTCATATCCGTCGTTTACGCAAAGCACTCGAAGCCGCCGGGCACGATAAGTTGATCCAAACAGTGCGCGGTGCAGGTTATCGCTTCTCCACCAAAGCATAATCACATTAAACGTGTGAGGTCATAAGGAAAGCAAAACGGAGAGGTAAGTGGTAGAACGGTTAACTTGGAAAAAGCTGGCCTGGGAGCTGGCTTTTTTTTACACCCCTTGGGTACTCATTGGTTGGGTATTTGGCTATCTGCCGTGGCTGTTGTTAGCCGCGACGGCGATTCAGTTGCTGTGGCATCTGCACAATCAAATACGTTTATCTGCTTGGCTGTGGGACGAAAAGCGCCTGACGCCACCGTCGGGGTCTGGTAACTGGGAGTCGCTATTTAATGGCATTTACCGCTTGCAGCAGCGTCAGCGAAAAAAGCGCAAAGAGCTGACCAATCTTATCCGCCGTTTCCGCAACGGCGCTGAATCCTTACCCGATGCGGTCGTGGTGTTTCGCAGTGAGGGCAACATTGTCTGGTGCAACAAACTCGCCCAGCATCTGCTTGGATTTCGTTGGCCAGACGATTCGGGCCAGCCGATATCGAATCTAATTCGTACCCCTGATTTCATCAAATATCTCAATAAGCAAGATTTCTCTGTCCCTCTGGAAATGCGTTCACCGTTGAACGTCGAGCGAATGCTCGAGCTACGTATTGTGCCTTATACCGAAGGGGAGCACTTGATGGTGGTGCGTGACGTTACTCAGCTCAAGCAGCTTGAGGGGATGCGCCGCAACTTCTTCGCCAACGTGTCTCATGAACTTCGTACGCCGATGACCGTGCTGCAAGGGTATCTGGAAATGACGGAAGACCCAGACATGGTGGTCGGCCCGATGTGGAGTAAAGCACACGGCGTAATGACCGAGCAGCTAAACCGCATGAACAGTTTGGTCAATCAGTTGTTGACTCTCTCTAAGATCGAAGCGGCGCCCATGCATGAACTTGAAGATGTCGTGAACGTCCCCGTGATGCTTGATGTGCTTGAGAAAGAAGCGGCGAGTCTCAGTGGCGAGCAAAACCATCAGCTCCACTTTGATGTTGATGACACGTTACGAGTGCTTGGTGATGAAGATCAACTGCGCAGCGCTATTTCTAATCTGGTCTACAATGCCGTGAAATACACCCCAGCTGGTGCGACGGTCAATGTGCGTTGGTATGAAACGACACAAGGGGCGAGGCTTGAAGTGGAAGACAGCGGTGACGGGATCGAGAAACAGCATATTCACCGTTTAACCGAGCGTTTTTACCGAGTGGATAAGGCACGCTCGCGTGATACCGGCGGAAGTGGACTCGGTCTTGCCATCGTTAAACATGCGTTAACTCACCACGATTCGCATCTTGAAATTGAGTCGCAAGTCGGTGTGGGCAGTAAGTTCTCCTTCTTGTTGCCAAAACGTTTGGTGGTGAAGTAATGGGGCGCCAAAAAGCGTGGCCAATCATCATTACGATTGGCGTGGCGGTATTGGGGCTATTGACTGGCCCTGCTCGAGCGACAGGATTGCAAGAGTATCAAAAAGTACGCGGCGTTAGCGGAAGCCTGAGCAGTGTTGGCTCTGATACGCTTGCCGGTATGACCACCTTATGGATGGAAGAGTTTACGCTGATTTACCCCAGTATTAACGGTCAAGTCCAGGCGTCTGGCTCTTCCACCGCTCCCCCAGCATTAACTGAGCGAACGGCGCAATTTGGCCCGATGAGCCGCGAAATGCGCAACCGTGAAATTGAGGCCTTTGAGCGCGAGCACGGTTACAAACCCACAGAGTTACGCGTCGCCATCGACGCGATTGGCGTCTTTGTCCACCGCGACAATCCGATAGAAGGGCTTAATTTTTCTCAGCTTGATCGTATTTTTTCCGCAACCTTACGCTGTGGCGGTACGGAGAGTATCGAGTTTTGGACTCAACTAGGGCTTGACTACCAATGGGCAAAGCGTGCGATTCAAATGTTTGGTCGTAACTCGGTCTCCGGTACGTACGGCTATTTTAAAAACAACGCCTTATGTGGCGGTGACTTTAAAAATAACGTTAATGAGCAGCCGGGCTCGGCATCGGTTGTTCAATCGGTATCCTCGGCGATCAATACGATTGGCTACTCTGGCGTGGGCTATCAAGTCTCAGGTGTGAAGCTGCTGCCGATTGCCAAAGAGGGGGAAGATTACATTGCGCCGAGTTATCAAAATATTTTGACTGGTCGCTATCCTTTGTCGCGCTACCTGTATGTGTACGTCAACAAGCATCCTGACAAACCGCTGCCTCCTATCGAGCGAGAGTTCATTCGCTTTATTTACTCCAAACAGGGGCAAGCTTTGGTGAGCAAAGATGGTTATGTCCCTCTATCGCCTGAAATCGCGCAGCAGGAACTAGAAAAAGTCGGCCTTTCTCTACGTAATTAAAATGACGAAGACGTTGTCATCATAAGGTTAAACAAACGCCGCGTTCACTTGTAACGCGGCGTTTTTTCGTTTGATGATAGAGGCTGAGTCTAAAAGGTCAGTTCCCAGCCCACATTGTTCCAGTATTCTTGCTCGCAAAGCAGATCGGCATGGAGCAGTTTGTTGTGTTCCAACCACTGGGCTTCATCACAGTTCAAGGTCCAACTGTCGCCATCGACTTTCAGTGTCAGGGCTGGCAGAGGGTCATCGTTACGCTGACCGTTGAGCAAGATGGCGAGGCGCAGAATACGAATTAAACTGATGACGTGCTTTTTCTTAAACAGCGAAAACTCTTCCATTTCATTGAGCTTTAACGCTTTGCGCTGAAAGCGCGCTAACATGGCGAGAATGGTTTGCTGCTCTCGGTTAAAGCCGGGCATGTAGGTATGCTTGAGAATGTAAGCCGAATGGCGGTGGAAGGCTTGTAAGCTGATGCTAAGCCCTACTTCATGCAATAACGCGCTCCATTCGAGCAAATCAAACAGCTCAGAGTGTTTGTTAATGCCAAGCGCTTGGTGGGTTTGATCCAAAAACTCGCGGGCATGGCCTTTGACTTTGGCCGCATGCTCTAGATCGACCAGGTGTTTACTGGCAAGGTTTTCCGTGGTGCGCATGCGGATGTCGGAGCGCTTAAAGCGCGATTCCATTTCGTAGAGTAAGCCTTCTCGCAGTGCGCCCTCTGAAAAGTGCATTTCGTTGATTTTGAAATCTTTGAAAATGGCGGCAAGGATCGCCACACCCGCCGCAAACACAGGCTGACGTTCCGGTGTGAGGCCGGTGAGGTTGATGTCATCAATCGTCTCCCACTCACAAAGCCTATCGATGACCTTATCGAGTCGTTTGCTGTCGATAATACCATCTTCAAAGCCCATTCCGACCAGTACATCACGAATGGCCTTAATGGTCCCTGAGGAGCCAAACGCGACTTCCCAACCTTTTTTGCGATATTGATGGGCAATGGACTCCAACTTTTGCTCCGCCGCTAAGGTCGCTTTGGCAAAGTTCTTCTTCGACAGTTTGTTGTTTTTGAAATAGTGCTTGGTAAAGCTGACGCACCCCATCTGTTTACTGTTAACTAAATGCGGTTCGAAGCCTTGCCCTATGATCATTTCGGTACTGCCACCGCCAATGTCTACCACCAATTTGGAGTCAGACGCCGGTTGCGTGTGGGCAACCCCCAGATAAATTAGGCGTGCTTCTTCAATGCCGGGGATGATCTCGATGGGAAAGGGCAGCACGTCACGGGCTCGCTGCAAAAAGATATGCGCGTTGTTGGCTTGACGTAGGGTGTGCGTTGCGGCGATACGCACATTGCTCTCCTCAAACCCTTGCAGTCGCTCAGCGAAGATGGTCAAACATTCTAAGCCACGTTCAATGGCGGCGTTGTCTAAATTTTTTTGTGCATCTAACCCAGCTGCGAGACGGACTCGCTGCTTGTGTCGACTTACCAGTTGCAAGTCTTGGTCTACAACTTTTGCGACCACCATGTGGAAGCTGTTTGAGCCAAGGTCAATCGCGGCAACATCACGAATTTCCGGTGTTTGGGTCATGAGTGATTGAAAGCTCTTTCTGTTTCTTTGTCTGTTTTTCTACATTCTTAAGATAGTCGTAAATGGCAATCTGTGAGCGAATTTTCTTTCGGTTTCCGCGTGGCACATAGGTATTGCTCATCTCTTTGTCTATCCACCTCGCCTTTACTGTATCGGTAAAGTGGATGTTGATGATATCGATAATGCGCTGTTTAAGACGTTCGTCACGCACTGGAGCACCGACTTCGATCCGATAGTCGATATTCCGTGTCATCCAATCTGCCGACGAGATATACACTTTGGGGTCACCATCATTGTGCGTGATAAGAACACGCGGGTGTTCTAAGAATCGGTCGACAATGCTGATGATTTTGATGTTGTCGCTTACGCCATCAATACCCGGTACCAAGGAGCACATGCCACGAATGATCATCTTTATCTCTACGCCAGCGCTGCTCGCTCCGTAGAGCTTATTTGCCAGTCCGCGATCGACTAGGTTATTGACTTTAAGAGTAATGGCGGCCTTTTTACCCTCTTTCGCATTGGCAATTTCTGCGTCGATGAGGCGATAGAGCTGCTTGCGAGAGTTTTGTGGTGAGACAATTAGGTGATTGAAGCGCACCGGACGATACGGGTTCTCAATGTAGCCAAACACATTACGCACTTCGTTGGTGAGCTCAGGGTCTGCGGTGAGAAGCGAGAAATCGGTGTAGATACGGGCGGTTTTTTCATGGAAGTTGCCGGTGCCGATGTGCGCATAGCGGACGATGTCGTCATCTTCGCGGCGTGTAATCAAGAGCAATTTAGAGTGGATTTTTAATCCGGGCGCGCCAAAAATGACATGCACGCCGGCTTCGGTCAGAATCCGCGACCACTCAATGTTGGCTTCTTCATCAAATCGAGCCTGAAGCTCTACAATCACTGTGACACTTTTGCCATTGTGCACCGCGTCAATAATGGAGTTCATCAGGCGTGAATCTTTGGCAACGCGATAAATATTGATTTTGATGCTCAGTACTTTCGGGTCGAACGATGCCTGTCTCACCATTTCGCTGATGTGCTCAAAGGTGTGATAGGGGTAATAGAGCAAGATATCTTGCGCTTTGATGGCATCAAAGGCGTTGGCATACCCGTCGAAATCGGCGCATTTCATCGGCGGTAATGGTTTGTTTTCGAGGTAGTCACGGCCCACATTGGGAAAACCAATAAAGTCTTTAAAGTTGTGGTAGCGGCCACCTGGGATCAAACTGTCGTAGTTGGAGATTTTCAGCTTATCGCACAGAAAACTCAGCATTTCGGTCGGCATGTCACGTTCATAGACAAAGCGAACCGGCATCGCGGTTAAGCGCTGA
Source organism: Vibrio sp. R10-SG-ISO4 (assembly GCF_059834135.1). Taxonomy (NCBI): domain Bacteria; kingdom Pseudomonadati; phylum Pseudomonadota; class Gammaproteobacteria; order Vibrionales; family Vibrionaceae; genus Vibrio; species Vibrio sp. R10-SG-ISO4. The sequence continues at coordinate 52,938 of NZ_JCBDHJ010000023.1, read as the reverse complement.
CTGACCCCTTCAGACATTTGCTCAAGAAGGCTGTGCTCGACTTCGTGACTGAGGTCGTATTCGGCGTCACGCGTCATTTTCATCGCGTAGCCGTTTAGCTCGTCATACTCAAAAAAGCCACTGAAGAGTTCATCCAAACAGTATCGGATGATGTTATCGAGAAGAATGATGGTTTTGCGCCGTTTGCCTTTTTGTTCTGGCACCATGACAAAGCGAGGCAAGTGGTCGGTGGGGATCTCTATCAAGGCATATTGATTGTGTTCGCCTTTGCGTAAGTCGACAGCGATGTAGGCGTATTCATCTTTTAGGAATTGCAGCACATCGATGTCGTCACGCATCAAAAGCGGGGTGATATGCGGAACCACTTCATTGCGAAAATATTTTTTTATCCACTTTTGTTGTGCGTCACTGAGCTGAGTTTCGTTGACTAAAAAAATCCGCCGACGCGCCATTTCGCGGATCAGCTCAGAGTAGAGCTCATCAAATTTATCATTCAGTTTGAGCGCTTTGCTCTGCATTTTACTCAGCAGGTGTTTGGGGTTGTCACTGCCTCCACGCTCTTGATTGATTAAAATTCGACGTTTGACATCGGAAAATCGAACTTTATAAAACTCGTCCAAGTTGTTGGAAAATATGCCTAAAAATCGAATTCTTTCGATGAGTGGCACTTCTTTATCTGCCGCTTCTTGGAGTACGCGTTCATTAAACGACAGCCAACTTAGCTCTTTTTCGATATACAGTTTTTCAGCACTCATAACCCAACCTTTGCAACGTGCCTTCTCTAAGGGGCGCTATAGAGTAAGGACTTAATAAGACCAAACTGGTAGCCAAGCTAAGATCTTTATATGACATTTTTATTGCAGGTTTTTATTACACTACTTTCAGTTGCTTAATGTGAGCTGTAATATAATTGTCACCTAATGGAAATATTATACACTTGGGTTAATTTAGGTAAGTGGGACAGATGGTTAAAGGCGATTTTTCGTTACGAGAACGTGACAGAAAACGACTTATTAAAGATAGAATCGTAAAACTGGCTGTCTCTGCGGGGGGCGTCGGCGTGCTTGCGGCGCTGGTGCTGATCTTTGTTTATCTGGCCATGATGGTCTTGCCTCTGTTTTCTGACGCCAAGATCACGCCCAATTTGGCGACTAAAACGATAGATGAGCAGTCTATCGTTGCGCTGGGCGTCGATGACTATGGTCACTCCGCTTATACCTTATCTTCTCTTGGTACACTCAAGTTTTGGGCGCTCAATGATGAGCGCCGCTCCGCGATTTATCACTATGACTTAGGGGCGCAGCACACCTTGTTTGCCTCTGGTCTTGGTGTAAACCCTTGGCATGCGATGGCGACGCCATCAGGGCAAGTGACGCTCTTTCGCCCTGAATTAAGCAGCAGGTTGGCAAACGGTGAGCGAGTACTCACACCGAGTGTCGATGTGGTTACGCCGCCGCTGGATTTGCTCATGGGTGAATCAGTCACTGACGCTCAGTTGCGCGCATTTGCTTTTGCAGACCGCGATGCCTTCACGCACGATACTTTCACTTTGGTCGGTTACTATGACGACAATCGCATCCGTGTCCGTTGGTTAGATTCCAATGAGGAACGCCAAGAATTTGAGTTTCCACAGCCTTTTATCGATTTAGATCAGCTTTTGCTCACCCCCAATGGTGACACGCTATATTTGCGCAGCGCATCTGAGCTGGTCATTGCCACCAAACAGCGTCAGGGGTTCTTGGTTCGTGAAGTGGTCGATTTAAGTGCAGGCGACGTCAAACATGCGGTGAGTGAGGTGCAGCTGTTAGCGGGCGCTTACTCTTTGTTGGTCAGCCACCAAGACGGCAAAGTGTCGCAGTGGTTTGATGTGCTCAAAGAGGGTGAGCGCCACTTGGTGCCGATTCGAGAGTTTCAACTCGCGCCGCAGTTACAGCTGCTGCTGCCTGATACCTATCGCAAAGGGTTCTACAGTTTTTATACCAATGGCACGGTTCAAAGCCACTACACCACCAGTGAAAAGTTGGTGCTGTTTAACCGAGCCTTTGATAAAGCGCCCACCTTAGCGGCGATGTCCAACAATGAACAATATTTGTTGACCCAAAGTGGCGACCAGTTGTCTGTCTCGCATCTCGATAATCCATACCCTGAAATCTCATTGTCTTCTCTGTGGCAAAAAGTGTGGTATGAAGGCTACCCAGAGCCAGAGTTTGTTTGGCAAACCACCTCGGCCAATGATGAGTTTGAAGCCAAATTCAGCTTGGTGCCGATCGCGTTTGGCACCATCAAAGCGGCATTGTTCGCCATGATGTTCGCGGTACCGATAGCGGTATTGGGCGCCATTTATACCGCTTATTTTATGACGCCAGCGATGCGCCGAGTCGTCAAGCCCTCTATCGAGCTGATGGAGGCGCTACCGACGGTCATCATCGGCTTTCTGGCGGGCTTGTGGTTTGCACCGATTGTTGAGAATTATCTCGCGTCTGTGGTGGTGCTGTTGATTGCTTTGCCGCTGTCTACCGTAGTGGCCGGGGCGCTGTGGCAAAGTCTACCCAAAATATGGAAGCGTCACTTTGCCAATGGCTGGCATGCGGTGATTCTTATGCCGGTGATCATCTTGCTGACGGTGGTGGTGCTTTCTCACACTAGCGGTTTAGAAGAGTGGTTGTTTGACGGCGATGTGCGTGCGTATTTGGCGCAGCACGGGATTGGTTTTGATCAGCGCAATGCTTTAGTGGTCGGGTTTGCGATGGGGTTTGCGGTGATCCCCACTATTTTTACCATTGCAGAAGACGCCATCTTCTCGGTACCGAAACACTTATCGGATGGGTCATTGGCCTTGGGTGCGACGCAGTGGCAAACCTTAGTACACGTGGTGTTGCTTACCGCCAGTCCGGGTATTTTTTCGGCCGTCATGATGGGGCTTGGCCGCGCCGTTGGTGAGACGATGATCGTGCTGATGGCCACCGGTAACACCCCGATCCTTGATTGGAACATATTGGAAGGAATGCGCACATTATCCGCGACGATCGCGGTTGAGATGCCGGAGTCGGAAGTGGGCAGTTCCCACTACCGATTGCTATTCCTAGCCGCGTTAATTTTGCTGATGTTTACTTTTGCAGTGAACTCGATAGCGGAGTGGGTGCGTCAGAGGTTAAGAGAGAAGTATCGTGCGTTGTAAGCGAGTCAAAACCGCTCAGGCGGTGAGCCATGATTAGTATAAAACCAGGTTATCAATGGCTGAAATCCGGCTCTCCTTGGATTTGGCTCACCGGCGGTGCGGTCAGCGTGAGCTTACTCTCGGTACTGGGCTTATTGCTGCTGATTGGTTGGAAAGGTCTCTCGTTTTTCTGGCCCTCTCCACTCTATCAATGGCAGACCTCTCAAGGTGAGGTGCTGGTGGGGCAACTCTACGCCACTGAATCGGTGCCCATTAATCATTTACAAGAGATGGCTATTGAATTGTCAGATGAGGTGGAAGAGCGAGGGTTGGTTGAGCGCTTGAGTATTAAAGTCGCCAACCGCGATCTCTATTCTGCCGATTTTGTGTCTGTACTTGAAACTGAGGTGTTAGATCGCACGACCCCTTCCGGGTGGGCGGTGATTGAGCGCACGCGCGGCGGTGATTTTTTTGGTCGACCCATCGCTTATCGACAAGCCGATGGCGAGATGAGCCAAAATGTGGATGTGGCGATTGGTCGTGGACTGGCGTTCGCGGAAGAGGTGCGGGGCAACATAGAGAATCTAGTCGAGAAGCAGATCAAAGTGCTCAGTGCGCAGGCAGATAAGCTACGCTTGGAGTATCGAAAGCGAGAACTCAACGGAAATTTGGACGATGCCTTTTTGCTGCGTTATCAGCTGCAATCCCAAGGTTTTAGCCAGCAGTTGATGGCGATGGAAGCGAGGCTTGATGATTGGCGTGATGAGCTTGATCTTCAAGGACTGGTCGTGGTGGATATGCAGGGTACACAGGTGACGATTCCACTGCGTGAGATGTTAGATGTGTGGTATCCCAATGATATGTCTCTGCTCGAAAAACTTGGCCAGTGGTCGGTGCAAGCTTGGAAGTTTCTGACCGATGATCCCAGAGAGTCCAACTCGGAAGGGGGCGTATTTCCGGCTATGTTTGGTACCGTGTTGCTGGTGATCATCATGTCGATTATTGTTATGCCACTGGGCGTGATTGCGGCAGTCTACTTACATGAGTATGCGCACAACAACGCGTTTACTCGAGTGATTCGTGTGGCGGTGATCAACTTGGCTGGGGTGCCTTCGATCGTTTATGGTGTCTTTGGGTTAGGCTTTTTCGTCTACACCTTAGGTGGCTCGATTGATGCACTCTTCTATTCTGAAAAACTGCCCAGCCCGACGTTTGGAACGCCAGGGCTACTTTGGTCAGCGCTCACCTTGGCAGTATTGACCTTGCCTGTGGTCATCGTGGCCACTGAAGAGGGCTTAAGCCGCATCCCGAACTCGGTGCGTCACGGCTCTTTGGCATTAGGCGCGACGCAGTTTGAGACCATGTGGCGCATTGTTCTTCCGATGGCAAGCCCTGCGATTATTACCGGATTGATTCTTGCTGTTGCTCGCGCCGCGGGAGAAGTGGCGCCGCTGATGTTGGTCGGAGCGGTGAAGTTGGCCTCCAGTTTGCCCGTTGACAGCCAGTTTCCCTTTTTGCACCTTGAGCGTAAGTTTATGCATTTGGGCTTTCATATCTACGATGTCGGTTTTCAGACCACCAATATCGAAAGCGCGCGTCCCTTAGTGTACGCCACCTCTTTTTTATTGGTCACGGTCATCATCGGGCTCAACTTAACCGCCATCAGTATTCGCAATAATTTACGCGAAAAATATCGAACCTTTGGACAAGATTAAGCATGTTTTCAGTGAACCAAACCTTAGGCTACCGAGCGCCGCTAGATGTGCGTAACCTAAGCGATGAACAAACGGCGATCGAGATTGATGGCCTCAACTTGTTTTATCGTCACAAGCAAGCGCTGAGTGATATTTCAATGCGCATTCCTAAAGGTCAGGTGACGGCGTTCATCGGTCCATCGGGGTGTGGAAAGTCGACCTTGCTGCGCTGCATTAATCGTATGAACGACTTGGTCGAAGGCTGCCGCGTCGAAGGCAAAGTGAAACTGCATAAAAAAAACGTCTACCATCCGGGTGTCGATGTTGCGACGTTGCGCCGCCGAGTTGGAATGGTGTTTCAGCGTCCTAACCCTTTTCCCAAATCCATTTATGAAAACGTGGTGTATGGCTTGCGTCTGCAAGGCGTCAAAAACAGCCGAATTCTTGATGATGCGGTTGAACGTTCGCTTCGCGCCGCAGCATTATGGGACGAAGTGAAAGATCGCTTGCACGAAAATGCGTTTGGATTATCGGGTGGTCAGCAGCAGCGTTTGGTGATTGCGCGCGCGATTGCCATAGAGCCAGAGGTCCTTTTGCTCGATGAACCGACATCGGCACTTGATCCTATCTCCACTTTGACCATAGAGGAGCTGATCAATGACCTCAAAACCAAATATACTGTGGTAATTGTCACGCACAACATGCAGCAGGCGGCGCGGGTTAGCGATCACACCGCATTTATTCATATGGGGAAACTGATTGAGTACTCCGATACCGACTCAATCTTTACCTCACCGATGAAAAAGCAAACCGAAGATTACATCACCGGACGTTACGGATAATCAAAGAGGAGTCACACACAGTTTATGAATTTTGGTCGTCATATTTCAGGTCAGTTTAATGTCGAACTAGAGTCGATTCGTACCCACGTACTTACCATGGGAGGCTTAGTTGAGCAGCAGCTCTCTTTTGCTATGCAAGCGCTGCATAAAGAGGACATCGAATTGGCGCGAAAAGTAGTACGTGACGATCACAAAGTGAACGCGATGGAGGTGTCGATTGATGAGGCGTGTACTCGGATTATCGCCAAGCGTCAGCCGACCGCAAAAGATCTTCGCCTGATTATGGCCATCATCAAAACCATTACCGATCTGGAGCGTATTGGCGACGTTGCCACCAAGATGGCTTACGTTGCGATTGAAAGCCCATCCTCCAAAGAGCGCCAATTTCAAGTTTCCCTCGAGCCTTTGTGTCGCCAAGCGATTGCCATGCTTCATCAAGTGTTGGACGCCTTTGCTCGCATGGATGTCGATGCCGCCGCAGAAGTGTATAAGCTCGATGATAAGTTAGATGCGGAGTACGAAGCCGTGATTCGTCAGTTGATGACTTACATGATGGAAGACCCGAAAAACATCCCCAACATCCTCCAAGTGATGTGGTCTGCCCGGGCAATTGAACGTGTGGGTGACCGCTGCCAAAACATTTGCGAATACATCATTTACTTTGTCAAAGGCAAAGATGTTCGCCACTTGGGCGAACAAAGCATTGATGATGCGTTGAATTCTGGACCTAAGCGTTAATACTTCTCTGGGACAAACGTCTGGTCGTCCATCGGCTTACGAATATAGCCTTCTTTGTTGATGTCCGGTAAGACGATCTCTGGATAAGAGATTTCTTGATAGTCAATTTGGCTTAAGAGATGGCTGATGCAATTGAGGCGCGCGCGTTTTTTATCATCTGAAGGGACGACCCACCACGGCGATTGTTTGGTGTCTGTGTAAGCAAACATCTTATCCTTCGCTTCTGAATATTCCGCCCAGCGGTTGCGGGACTCAAGATCCATGGGCGAGAATTTCCAACGTTTGATGGGGGTATTGATACGACCAAGAAAGCGCTTTTCTTGTTCTTCGTCTGAGACGGAAAACCAGTACTTTATCAAGATGATGCCTGAGCGCTGCAACATGCGCTCGAATTCCGGACAAGAGTGGAGAAACTCTTCGTATTGCGCTTCGCTACAAAAGCCCATCACTTTTTCAACACCAGCGCGGTTATACCAACTGCGGTCAAACAGTACTATTTCGCCAGCGCTGGGTAAATGCGCGACATAGCGCTGAAAATACCACTGCGTTTTCTCTTTTTCTGTTGGGGCAGGGAGCGCTGTGACACGACACACGCGCGGATTGAGTTTTTCGGTGATGCGCTTAATCACGCCCCCTTTCCCAGCCGCGTCTCTGCCTTCAAAGATCACCACGACTTTCAAACCTTCTTGCTTTACCCACTCTTGCAACTTGACCAGTTCAATCTGCAAGCGTTCCAGTTCACTTTCGTAAAAGGCTTTATCAAGTTTGTTCTTCGCCATGGTGCATCCTTTTAAGCTTTTATTATTATCAATATGTTAGCACTTATTCGGGACAATAGTGTTTGAATGGGCACATTTTACCGCTTTGACCACTTGGGCAATCGCATCTGGATCCGTGACTGGGATCTGATAGTCATCAATCTCGCCCATCGCCGCTTGAGAGTGTGAGCGCATTAAGCTTGGGCGCAGGGTTTTTCCTGATAGGTGCAGCTCGGTCACGCCGGTCTGGTTGATGAGCTCGTGCGCGTTGCTGGCATTCACTCCCGCTCCCGCCATAATCACAATGCGCTCGCGCGCTTGGGTCACTAACTGTTTTAGCACCGAAACACCTTCAGGGGCTGTCAACGCAAGGCCAGAGGTTAAGACTCGCTCACAGCCTAACGAGATGATGGTTTCCAAGGCTTCACCGGGTTCTTGGCATTGATCAAACGCGCGATGGAAGGTCACACCCAACTGATGGGCGTGCGCGCGTTCGACGAGTTGTGAGGTCATGTGGGTGTCCACTTTCCCATCGGCAGTCAGAGCGCCAATTACGACGCCTTGTAGGCCACTTTGCGCGGCGGTGTCGATGTCGTGCAACATGCACTCTAAATCCTGTTCGCTGAAAATAAAGTCGCCTTGGCGAGGACGAATCATGGCGTAAATAGGGATGCCTTTTGCGTTTGAATCTAAGTCTCTCTGGATACTTTCTTTCTGGGCAATATCTCTCAGGGCACGGTAACGGCCCGCCAGGCGCATCAATCCGGCACTGGGGGTGAGGCCGCCAAGCGCTAACGCGCTGCACAACTCAATTCGTGTCGCACCGCCCTTGAGGGCGTGATGAAGAGATTCAATGTGATCGATACAGACTTCAATGTGTGTGGTCATAGGCTCTGTTACCAAAGGGATTTACTTTATTGTAGCGAGAGAACGTGTTGGGTATTAGGGTAAAGTGCTGCAAGGATACTTTCCTTGTTTATGGGGGCCTTGTTTCTGGGGATGCCCTGTTGGTGAGCATGGTATTTATGAGGATGTATAAAAAACAAAGCCCCTGCAATCGCAGAGGCTTGGTAACGATAAAGAGAGGGCATTACGCCGCGTCGTCTTGTTCTTCTGGGGTGTTTTCCGTGTCTACGGCCACCACTTTTTTCTTCTTCGGAGTGGGCTTGCGCTTTGCCCCTAATGCATAGAGCACTTCTTCTTTATTTTGCGCTAGGAACATCGCCAAATCTTCTTGCTTGGCTTCATCTTCCATCAGTTCACTTTTACCTAGAAGCTCGAAAAGCTCGTCCGCCATATCGAGCATTTTGTCATAGGCGTCCGCTTCCGCTTTAGAGGTAAAAGTCATTTTCTCTTCTCCGTTGCGTTCTACCACGTACTTGACGATTACAGCCATGGTTGGTCCTCTAACTTAAATTGATAGGTTTTATTACTGGCTGTTTATACAGGTTTAAGTCACTTAAGTCTAGGTGTGCGTGTTCGCTATGAGAGACAGATGCTTAATTTTTCCACTGCTGACAAAAAGCAATAAAGGATTTGAGTAGCGGGCTTTGATACTTTTCTTTGTGCACCAATAACCAAAAGCGGCGTGTCATATCGAGGGGCAGCGGCAACTCAATCACTCGGCCATCATTGATCGCTGGTTGTGCCGATAAGCGCGATAGGCAGCCCAAACCTAAGTCAGCGGCGACACTGTTGATCAGGGCTTCGGTGGTATTGAGTTCAAATGATTCCTGCCATCGCTCTAATCGCGGCGCGATAACGCGCAGAAAGAACTCGCGAGAGCCAGAGCCCGCCTCGCGCAGCACCCAGCGGCTGTGTTCCAGCTCATCCATTGCTACTCGTTCGTGACGTGCGAGCGGTGATGAGGGCGAACAAATAACGCACATCTCGTCGCGACTAAATGGGGTAGAGTTTAGAGCCGGATGAAGCGTTTTACCCTCAATCAAGGCGATATCCAGTTCATAGTCGACCAGCTTTTCACAGATCAAAGCGGAGTTGGAGATCAATAAGCTTTGCTGCTCATGGCCCGTTGCGTCACGAAAGGAGCGCAGGAGAAACGGTGCTACTTGATTGCCGATGGTATCGCTAGCACCAATTCGCAGCTCGCCGTTTAACCCTTGAGTATCATCAAACAGATGTTCAATATCTCTGGCTCGTTCTAACAGTTCATCGGCCATCGGCAGTAGTTTGATGCCCTCTTGATTGATCAGCAGACGGTTATTCACACGATCAAACAACGAGTGTCCGAGCTGTTTCTCAAGCTCTGACAAGGTCATGCTAACCGCCGCTTTGGAGAGATACAGCGCGTCAGCAGCGTGGGTGAGAGTGTCATGCCGAGTGACAGCAAGGAACACCTTCAGTTGTTTCAGTGTGAGGTTTACAGCCATAATATTGATTCGATAAATAGAAGCGATAATGGCTATCATTGGCGAAATTAGACTATCGTGCAAGTCGAATGAAACCCGACTTCGTCAGCTTGTAAACGTCACTATATTCACTTACTTATGCTAATCTCACCCTATCGTCCTCTTATCGTGTGAGCGCCTTGTGTTTACTGTCTATCATTCCAATCAAGTCGATGTGTTGAAATCTTTGTTGGTGGAGCTCATTCGCCATCAGCCGCTTGAGAACCCGTTTGAAGCCGAGCAGATTTTGGTTCAGAGCCCCGGCATGTCTCAATGGCTGAAAATGGAACTGGCGAAAGCGTTCGGCGTGGCTGCAAACATAGAGTTTCCTCTTCCCGCGACCTTTATCTGGAACTTGTTTACCCAGGTCTTGCCCGATGTGCCGACTCGCAGTGCGTTTAATAAAGAGGCGATGACATGGAAGTTGATGCAAGTGTTGCCATCTCAGCTAGAAAGGGACGAATTTGAACCGTTACGCCGTTACTTGGCTGACGATCAAGACAGCAGTAAATGCTATCAATTGGCAGAAAAAATTGCCGACATCTTTGATGGGTATCTGGTTTATCGACCTGAGTGGATCGCCAGTTGGGAGGCGGGGCAAGGTGTCGCTGAAATACACGATGAACACCCTTGGCAACCCATCCTTTGGCAAGCGCTCTACGATCAGACTCTGGCGCTAGGGCAATCGCCTTACCATCGTGCCAACCTCTATCAAGAATTTATCGAAGCGCTTGAACATCGAACGGGTGGTTTTGACCATCTGCCTAAACGCTTGTTTGTGTTTGGTATCACTTCTTTACCGCCTCGCTATATGGATGCGCTTAAAGCCATTGGTGAGCACATTGATGTCCACCTCATGTTCACCAACCCGTGTCGCTACTATTGGGGGGAGGTCCGTGACCGTAAATTCTTAGCAAAATTGGCGGCGAAGCGGCGCAAACATCTGGTGTGGCAAGAGGATCACTCAGAGTGGCAAGGCGAGAGCGAACCGCTCAAAGGTAGCCTTGAAGAGAATATAATGGATGAGCTGCACACCGATGTGGTGGGGAACAGCTTGCTGGCCTCAATGGGCAAGTTGGGGCGCGACAATATGTATCTGCTCTCTCAATTGGAATCCCATGAGATTGAAGCCTTTGTGGATATCGAGCGAGACTCATTACTGCACGAACTGCAGGCCGATATCCTCAATCTTGAAGAGCATCAAGATGATACGTTGCTCGACACGAGCCACCATAAACGTCGCGTTTCGCTGCAAGACCGCTCACTGACCTTACATGCTTGTCATAGCCCAATGCGAGAAGTGGAAGTGTTGCACGATCAATTGTTGGCAATGTTTGAAGCGGACCCGTCGCTCAAACCGCGTGATGTGATTGTGATGGTGGCGGACATCAATGCCTACAGTCCGGCCATTCAAGCGGTGTTTGGCAATGCGCCGGGTGAACGATTCATCCCTTTTTCTATCTCGGATCGCAGTGCCAACCAAGAAAGCCCGATCTTGAACGCTTTCTTATTATTGACCATGCTGCCGCAATCGCGCTGTTTGGCCTCGGAGCTGCTTGAGCTGCTGGAAACACCAGCGATCTTGGCGCGATTTGGTCTCGACGATAACGAGTTTATTCGCGCTAAACAGTGGGTAGAGCAATCGGGGATTCGCTGGGGACTCGACGGCCACACCGCGCAAGAATTTGATTTGCCTAAAACCGGCCAAAATACATGGCAATTTGGTATCAACCGCATGTTGCTGGGCTATGCAATGCCTTCATCGGCAGGGCTGCTGAACACCGAACAAGGTGAACTGGCGCCGTTCAACGAAGTTCAAGGCCTTGGTGCCGAACTGGCGGGCAAACTGGCTCACTATATTGAAACCGTTGCTCACTATCGCGCTAAGTTAGCGCAGAGCCAGGGGGTGGATCAGTGGCGCGAAGTGCTGACTCAACTGTTGGATGATTTCTTTTTGGTGGATTTGGATGGTGAAGCGGCGCTCAAATCCATTCGTGATACGTTGGCGATGCTCAAAGAGCAGCTGAATGATGCCGCGTTCAGTGCGCCGCTCTCTGCTGCGATTGTGACGCAATATTTGCGTGACAAGCTCTCTGGTACGCGGGTTAGTCAGCGCTTTCTTGCCGGCCAAGTCAATTTCTGTACCCTCATGCCGATGCGCTCCATCCCATTTAAGACTGTGTGTCTATTGGGAATGAATGAAGGCGTTTACCCAAGGTCTGTGCCGCCGGAAGGGTTTGATTTGATGAATGGTCGCGCCAAGCATGGCGACCGTTCGCGCCGTGATGATGACCGCTACCTTTTCTTAGAGGCGCTGTTATCGGCGCAGGATACGCTCTACATCAGTTATGTCGGGCGCTCCATTCAAGACAACACGCCGCGCATGCCATCGGTGTTGGTCTCTGAGTTAATGGAATATTGTCATCAAAACTACTGTTTGGAAGGCGATTCAGGTTTAGGCTGTGATGAGTCCGGCTCGCGCCTTGTTCACCACTTGAGCACGTCTCATCCTATGGTGCCGTTCAGCGCTGAGGCGTTTATTGGCGAGCGGGCAAGTTACGCTCAAGAGTGGTTACCTGCCGCCTTGCGCCAGGGGCAAAAGAGTGGTGATTTTCAGCGTCAGTTGAGTGACTACCTACTCGGCGCGCACTTTCCACTCGAGTTGGATTTAGTCGAGCTGCAACGCTTTTGGCGCCTGCCTGTTCAGTACTTTTTCAACCGCCGCTTGAAGGTGACGTTTGAGCCTCCGCAACCTGTGATGAACGATGAAGAGCCCTTTGTGCTGGGCGGACTGGAAAGCTATCAGTTGCGCGATGAGCTGCTTACGACACTGCTGACCGCTCACACATTAGCTGATCGCGATCCTAGTCGCTTGATGGCGCAATGTGTGGCGAAGCATCGCGCCGAAGGGCGTTTGCCTATTGGCGCTTTTGGTGACATTGAGTTTGAAACCAACCGAGTGCAAAGTGAAGAGTTAGCGAAAACCTTGCACGGATTGTGTCAAGCGCCTTGTGAGGATCATGAAGTCACTCTCACGTTGGATGTGCTTGGCGATGGCAAACCCGTACAGCTGGTCGGCTGGTTGACTCAAGTGTACCAATCTGGGCTAGTGCGTTTTCGTACTGGGCGGATTCGATCTCAAGACTATCTCTCCGCTTGGCTTGATCATTTGGCTATGGCCGCCAGTGGTCGTGCGCTGCGCACTCACCTGATCGGCTATGACAAAAAAGAAGGGGCGCAGCATCTGGTCTACCCTGCACTAGAGTCTCGTGAGCAAGCGTACGCACTACTCAATGAGCTGGTGGGTCTTTACTACCAAGGCATGAGTGAGCCTTTACCTTATTTCCCCCGTACCGCTTTAGCGGCGATAGAAGCGGGCTTTAGTCGCGGAAAGTGGGTGGACGATGAAGACAAATCGCTGAAAAAAATGGCCGATACGTTCAATGATGGCTACATGTCGAGTGGCGAAGGCAACGACAGTTACATTCGTCGTATTTGGCCGCAATGGGATGAGGAACTGGCCGCTCGAGTGCGTACATTGGCTGCTCGCGTCATTCAAGCACCTCGTCTCGCTGCACAAGATGCTGCCGATGTGTCGTAGAGGGGCAGTGAAAATGAAAAGTAAAAATAGCAGAAGGTAAAGTGGCCGCCAGAAAATCATTATAGTGTAGGGCGTTCGCTGTACGGCCACAGGTCAGAGGGACCATGATTTGTTGGGTTGATGGGCAGACACACTGCCTCAACTCGTGCTGCGAATACTAACGACTCACTCTATAGGCTGCTGTGAGTAAGATCGCAGAACTCCCCGTATTTTTATGGGGTTAACAGATAAAATAGCGTTTTATTAACCGGATCACATTGAGTATTAGCACTAATATTGTCGAGCTGAATCGTGATAGGTGAAACATCCATGAATTCATACAATGTGCCATTGAGCCAATGTGTGAACTCGTACAGTTAAAGGGCAGAATTTTATGACCGCATCGTCTCGTTCCACTCTTTCTAGTGGTGGTGATATCACACCGACCGCACTCGATACGATGACTTTTCCATTGCATGGTGCTCGGCTGATTGAAGCCTCAGCTGGAACAGGAAAAACCTTTACCATTGCAGGGCTTTATTTGCGCTTGTTGCTCGGGCATGGCGACGAGCAGACTCGGCACGCGCATCCGCTCACTGTGGATCAGATTTTGGTGGTGACCTTTACTGAGGCTGCCACGGCGGAGCTGCGCGATAGGATCAGGGCGCGTATTCATGACGCGCGCCTTGCTTTTGCTCGTGGTCAAAGCAGCGACCCAGTGATCGAGCCTTTGCTTGAAGCGGTGACGGATCACGCCCAAGCTGCGCAAATATTGCTGCAAGCGGAAAGGCAGATGGATGAAGCCGCCGTCTACACGATTCATGGTTTCTGCCAGCGGATGCTGACGCAAAATGCGTTTGAGTCAGGCAGTCGATTTAGCAATGAATTTGTCACTGATGAAAGCCATCTAAAAGCGCAAGTGGTCGCAGATTATTGGCGGCGTAATTTCTATCCATTACCCCCCCAACTGGCAGGTGAAATTCGCCGAATTTGGCGGGCGCCGAATGAGCTGTTAGCCGCGATTTCGAACTATTTGACTGGTGCACCTTTGGCGTTAAGCGTGCCTGCAATGCGGGGCAGCTTAGCGGATTTGCATGAGCGTAATCTGGCTCAAATTGATGAACTCAAGGCACTTTGGCGAGCGCATCAAGACGAGGTGCAGGCGATCATCAACGAGTCAGACGTCAATAAGCGCAGTTACAGTAAAAAATCGCTACCGACCTGGATAGAGAGTGTTTCTGCCTGGGCTGCCCAGGCGACGACAAACTATGAGATACCCACGGCGCTGGAGAAGTTTGCGCAAAACGCACTGCTTGAAAAAACACCGAAAGGCCAAGCGCCTGAGCACCCGTTATTTGCACGTATTGAAGCCCACCTCGCTCACCCGGTGGATCTCAAAGCGCCGATGTTGGCTCATGCGATAGAGCATTGCCGCACAATGCTGGCAGCGGCCAAAGCTCAGAAGCAGTGGCTCTCGTTTGATGACTTGTTGACTCAGCTTTCTGCGGCGATCGACCTTGATGATACTGAGCTACTGCGTGAGCGGATTCGCACTCTCTATCCCGTTGCAATGATCGACGAATTCCAAGATACCGACCCGCTGCAATACAGTATTTTCAGTCGTATTTACCTTGATCGCCCTGAGTGCGGTCTGTTTATGATTGGCGACCCGAAACAGGCGATTTACGCGTTTCGTGGCGCGGATATTTTTACCTACATTAAAGCGCGCCAACAGGTGACGTCGCATTTCACTTTAGGCACGAACTGGCGCTCAAGCGCCGATATGGTGGCAGCGGTCAATCAAGTGTTTTCAGTGCCGAAAAGCCCGTTTATCTACGATCAAGATATTCCTTTTTATCCCGTCAACGCCTCTCCGGGTTCTGAGCGCAAAGGTTGGACTTTAAGCGGCACACGACAACCAGCGTTGACGTATTGGTTACAAGAAGCTGAAGAGAAACCGCTGGCCAAAGGTGAGTACCTTGAGGCGATGGCGAGTGCGACGGCCAACCAGATCCAGACAATTCTTCAGGCTGCGGCTAATAATGAGGCCATGTTGGTAGGCGCGAAAGGCGAGCAGGCGATTGAGGCCGGTGATATTGCTGTGTTGGTGCGCACTGGGAATGAAGGTCGGATGATCAAACAAGCGCTGGCCGATCAAGGCATTGCCAGTGTCTATCTCTCCAACCGAGACAGTGTGTTCAGTTCTGTTGTTGCCGCCGATGTGCAGCGTCTATTGCAAGCGGTGCTGACGCCCGAGTACGACAGAGCGTTAAGAGCGTGCTTAGCCAGCGAACTGTTTGCCCTTGATGCGGCCACACTCGATAGCTTGAACAACGATGAAAACGAGTGGGAAAACGCGATCAATGAGTTTAAAGGTTACCGCCAACTTTGGCAGCAACGCGGTGTATTGCCGATGTTGCGCAGCGTGATCAGCAAGCGTCATATTGCAGAGCGCCTGCTAGAAGAGCAAAACGGTGAGCGAACCTTGACGGATCTGATGCACATGGGTGAGTTATTGCAACAGATGAGTGGTGAACTCGACAGCGATCATGGCTTGTTGCGTTGGTTAGCGCAATCCATCAGCGATGCGGAGCAAGGGCTTAGTGGCAGTGATGAGCAAATTCAGCGCTTGGAATCGGAGCGTAATCTGGTGCAGATCGTCACCATCCACAAATCGAAAGGGTTAGAGTACGACTTAGTCTTTCTGCCGTTTGCATTGAGCTATCGTGAAGCGAGCGAGGCGAAGTATTACGATGCCGAGCAAGATGTGACCATGCTTGATATTACTGGGCAAAGCGCGGCTTTGGCGCTTGCGGATAACGAACGTCTTGCAGAAGATCTGCGTCTGATTTACGTGGCATTGACGCGTGCGGTATATGGCTGTTTTGTCGGCGCCGCACCACTGCGTAATGGTCGCTCGACCAAAGAGCCGACGGGCGTACACAAAAGTGCGATGGGTTATTTACTGCAAGATGGCCAAGAGGGGGGCATCTCAGATTTGACTAAGGCGCTTTGCCGGCAAAGTGAGGCGTTGGCTTGTGTTGCTGTGGCGGACCTGCCAAATTCGCACGCTCAGCCGCTGATGATTCCTCCACCAGAGATGCCGCCACTTGGCGCCAAAGCATTTACCACACCACTGGACCGCTATTGGCGCATCACCAGTTATTCCGGTCTCGTTAAACAATCGTCTAGTCATGCGGCGCAAGGGTTTGAGGATGTACTGCGCCTTGATGTGGACTCGGCGCAGGATCACGACGAAGCGTCACTCACTGAACCAGAAAAGTCGATTTTCACTTTTCCCCGCGGCGCAAGGCCGGGCACTTTCTTACATACGTTATTTGAAGACGTTGAATTTACCGAGTCTGCCCATAGCGATCACAATCGCGCCATCATCGAATCGCTATTGCAAGCGGAGCAGTTGGATGAGAGCTGGCTTCCTGTATTGCAATCGTTGGTCGATACCGTGCTAGCGACGCCCTTAGATGGTGATGCACTGCGACTGAATGAAAAAGGGCCATCTCAGCGTTTGGTGGAGATGGAGTTTTTACTGCCCATTACCGTTTTAGACGCGCCATCCCTGAATCGAGTGATCACGCGTCACGATACCCTGTCCGCGCGCGCCGGTGAGCTCGGGTTCCAAACAGTGCGCGGCATGTTAAAAGGGTTCATCGATTTGGTGTTTGAGCACCAAGGTCGCTACTACGTACTGGATTGGAAGTCAAACCACCTTGGCAGTGATGTCAGCGATTACCATGGTGAGGCGCTTAACCAAGCGATGGCCGATCATCGCTATGATCTCCAGTATCAGATTTATGCTTTAGCCCTACACCGTTTCTTGCGCAGCCGCTTGGTGAATTATGACTATCAACGCCATTTTGGCGGTGTCTATTATCTCTTTTTACGCGGTATGGATGGCCAGAGTGAACACGGCATTTTTTCGGCCAAACCGAGCTTAGCCATGTTGGAGGATTTAGATCGATTGATAGAGGGTAAGCCGATTGAAACCAAATTTAACCCAGCGGGCCAAGGGGAGTTGATCTAGACATGGCGCTACTTGTTTCACAGCTGCAACTCTTGGCAGCAAAAGGCGTGATTCGCCAGTTGGACTACCAATTTGCGCGTTTTATCCATCAGCAGTCTAACGATGACCACTTGGCGTTTATCGCCGGTTTGACCAGCGCAGAGCAGGCGAAAGGCAATATCTGTTTACCCCTTTTTGACGCCAATGGTCAAAAGGTGGATCTGGCACACAAGCTCGGTTTGTATGGCGAGGCAGCGCTGAACCTCAATCAGACCTTACATACATTTGATTGGGCTGCCCATTTAGGGAATTCGCCGTGGGTGGGGAGTGCGGGTGAGGCCCTGCCTTTGATGTTCGATGGTGAGCGACTCTACTTGCACCGTTTCTGGCATTATGAAACGACCTTATCCGAACGCTTATTGAGTTTTGGGTTACCTATGATCCTAAAGCCTGATGAGCAAGCGAAGTTGACCGAACTTCTTGATCATCTATTTGCGCGAAATTATCGCTATCTATTTGATGATTTGAGAAAAAATCAGTCAGTGACCCCCGTCATGATTCAGCAATTAGTGTGTGACCATTTAGATGTGGTTACGCCTGATGAGCTCGATTGGGTTGCCATAGGCCAAATACTCCAGCAGGCCAAAACCGTGGCCGAGTTATCTGCTTTAGATAAGCTCGTCCCCCAAGCGGTATGCGTCAGTTGGCAAAAGGTGGCGGCGGCGGTGGCGCTCACTCGTCGATTTGCTGTGATTTCTGGTGGACCCGGTACAGGCAAAACGACCACTGTGACCAAGTTACTTGCTGCCTTGATTGAGCAAGCAAAACAAGATCGCATTAATGGTCATGTGCCAACCATCAAATTGGTGGCGCCGACAGGAAAGGCCGCCGCGCGCCTGACTGAATCTATCGGCCAAGCGGTGGAGCAATTGGCGGTGAGTCCAGAGTTGAAAGCGGCCATACCGACACAAGCTAGCACCATTCACCGTTTGCTTGGCGCGATTCCAGACAGCGCCGAGTTTCGCCATCATCACGATAACCCTCTGCATTTGGACATTTTGGTCGTCGATGAGGCGTCGATGGTCGATCTCTCTATGATGCATAAGCTAGTGGATGC
The DNA here is from genome assembly GCF_059834135.1 of Vibrio sp. R10-SG-ISO4. Lineage (NCBI taxonomy): Bacteria > Pseudomonadati > Pseudomonadota > Gammaproteobacteria > Vibrionales > Vibrionaceae > Vibrio > Vibrio sp. R10-SG-ISO4. Next base: position 34,623 of record NZ_JCBDHJ010000023.1, on the reverse strand, counting down.
AATGCCCAAGCAGGCTCGGCTGATTTTACTCGGCGATAAAGATCAGCTTTCGTCAGTGGAAGCGGGCGCGGTATTGGGCGACATCTGCTCTTTCCATCAAGAGGGATATAGCGCCTTGCAGGGCAAACTACTCGCCCAACTGACAGGGTTTGATTCACTCGCGCATGGAGCAAGCGCCAGCCAATCAGGGATGGCGGACAGTCTCTGTATGCTGCAAAAGAGTTATCGATTTGATGCGCGCTCGGGGATTGGTCAATTGGCCAAAGCCATCAACTTGGGAGGCGTAAGCAAGGTTGAGCAAGTTTGGCGGCAAGGGTTTGAGGATATTGCCAAATACCCTATCGACACAGAGCACTATCAACAGCTGATAAAATCTCTGGTGGAAGAGTATCGCGGCTACCTTGCGCTGTTAAATGAGGCGAATCAGGCGCAGGAAGATCTCAATACGCTCGCTCGCAACGCGTTATCGGCATTTGCACGTTGTCGTTTGTTGTGCGCCGTTCGAGAAGGGGACTTTGGTGTGCAAGGGCTCAATGCCCGTATTGAGCGCGCTTTGGCTGCGCGCAAGCTGATTCAGGTACAAGATGAGCTTTGGTACCACGGTAGGCCCGTGATGGTGACGCGCAACGATTACGCGTTAGGCCTCTACAATGGTGACATCGGTTTGTGCATTCGTGATCCTGACGAAGAAGGGCACAAGCTGAAAGTCTTTTTTGAACTGCCAGATGGCAGCGTAAAGGCGGTGTTACCCAGCCGTGTACCCGAACATGAAACCGCCTACGCGATGACGATTCACAAATCGCAGGGCAGTGAATTTGATCATACCTTAATGATTTTGCCGCCGGAGTTCAGCCCTATCTTAACTCGAGAGCTCATTTATACTGGCGTCACTCGCGCTAAGTCACGTTTAAGTCTGTATGTGGATGAGTCGGTGATGGCAAGAGGAATAAAAGTGCGAACGGTTCGGGCCAGTGGTTTGACACAGCGCTTGAAGGAAAAAGAGTAAGGTGAGAGAAGGGATGAGCAATCGTCCCTGATTGCTGGCTGCGCTTGGGCAGCGTCGAGCGCCGTCGGTTACAGCGCTTGCGTAAATGAGATGCTGCGAATCGCGTATTTTTCTTGGTAATTGAGGATAAACGCCTTCAACCCTTCTGTGACTGGGAAGACACAATGTACGTCGAGCCCGGCTAACAGTTCGTTGTCTGCCATATCCCAAAAACTTTGAATCGAGTTACAGATGATGGTTTTCATCAAGTTATATGCTCTTAGTATCGTGTTTATCTACTTCAAGCAATCCGTGCGACTTACGCCGAGTTCTCTCAGGTCGTAAGTGAAGGTAAGTCCATGGAGCTCCCGAATCGGGAGCGCAAATATTAACCAATTCAATATATTAAATAAAGTGCTTATCGATAAAAATCGATAGCTCGGTGGCTAACCTATTAAAATGGCTAATAATTTAGTTTTGAAAATCTTGGCAACTGCCGTTTTCCCCTTCATTCCTAATGAGAAAAACGGCAGTAAAAAATCAAAGTTTGATGCTTAATATCTTTGATTTGCGTTGATAGTTGTACAAATTCTGTTTTTGAGATGGTAGGCACTCAACGCCCATTTCGAAGAAACCTTGCTCCCTAAACCAGTGCAAACTGTGAGTGGTTAGTACAAAAATCTTCTCAATTCCTTGTGCTTTGGATTGCAGTTTCATGTGGTTAAGTAACAGCAGGCCGCGGTTACCATCACGATATTCTGGATGAATCGCGACACAGGCCATCTCGGCCATTTTTTCCTGCGGGTAGGGGTAAAGCGCCGCACAGCCGATGATCAAGCCGTCTTTTTCTATGATGGTGAACTGATGAATCTCTTGCTCCAGTTGTTCACGAGAGCGTCTGACCAGTATGCCTTGCTCTTCCAGTGGCCTAATCAGCTCGAGTATCCCACCGATGTCATTGATGTCCGCCATTCGCACTTGCTCAGCGCTGGCATGAACGATCTGGGTACCGATACCATCAAGCGAGAAGAGTTCCTGAATCAGCGCGCCATCCACCTTATAACTGACCAAATGACTGCGTGGCACTCCAGCGCGGCAGGCTTTGGTGGCGGCACGCAAAAAACGCAGTGTCCCAGAGGTGTCGTCGCTGCTAGGGTTGGCTTCCGTTTCCAGTGAGGACAAAATGGCCTCGGCATCTTTAGGAAACAGCTCTGCCACGACATTGTCATTGGCATCAATGACCCCTTGCTCAGAACAAAAACCGATCAGCTTATCGGCTTTGAGCTTGATGGCGACTTGTGTAGCCAACTCTTCCGAGAGTAGGTTAAATGACTCGCCAGTCACTGAACTGGCGATCGGGCCAAGCAGCACAATGGAGCCATGGTCGAGCATGCGATTGATGCCTTCGACATCAATACGCCGAATGCGGCCACTGTGACAGTAGTCCACACCATCATCGACGCCCAACGGTTGGGCAATAATAAAGTTGCCGCTGACGACGTTGAGCTGTGTTCCCGCCATCGGCGTGTTGCTCATGCTCATGGAAAACTGCGCCGTGATGGCCAGTTGCAGTTGACCGGCGGCTTGCATCACGTAGCTCAAATGGGTTTCTTGCGTCACTCGTACTCCCTTGTGATAGGGGGTTTCGCTGTGATTGTGCTGCAAAATGTCGTTAATTTGTGGCCTTGCTCCATGGACGACGACGATTTTCACGCCCAGGCTATGAAGAAGAGCAAGATCACTGATAATATTCGGAAAATTTGCATCTGCGACGGCCTCGCCTCCGAGCATCACTACCATGGTTTTACCGCGGTGAGCATTGACGTAAGGTGCCGATTGTCTGAACCCTTTCACAAGGGCGGTATTTCGAATTTTCACAGAAGCGTCCAAAGTTACAAGTGAATTAGTATGTGGAAATATTGCAATTTTATTCTTGTTTCGGCAAGTGCTTTTCTTATCTCGAGCGGATTTTCTTGAGATGGAAAGCAAACAGTGACCTTGGCTAGACTCGCCAAAGTGCGCATTTTGGTCTAAGACTTACTATTAAGAGCAAGTTTGGAACCCATTCATGAAGAGTAACATCGACGCAAACGGCGCGATAAAAAACAAACTGAAAGAGCGCAGCTTCTTTTTGATGGCTGCCGGACTTGCGTTAGTGGTTGCGCTGCTGGGCACGCAGCTCTATCAATATTACTTACAGGTCACTTATCCTAAGTCTTTCCTTTACGGTACTTGGATTGAGCAAAATGTCGCGGGGTATGCGACGGATCGTTTCGTCCTCAATGAAAATGGTGTCGTGATCAACGGGCGGGTCGTGGATACCAATTTTGCCTTTGATGGTCAGTTCTTTGAATACCGTTTCGGTGATGACACCAAGCGCTTTCAGATCCTCAATCAAGAGTTCTCTGAAATGAAGTTGATTTCACAGCCTCATTATCAACCTATCTATCGTCTTGACGCCAAATACCAGCATAACATTCGCTAACGCTTTTTCGTTGCTATCGGCCAGGCACTTTGCCATGCTTAACGCCAACGACAATAAGGGAAAACCAACGTGCTCAAAAAAATCTTACCTCTGCTTGCGGCCGGTGTTTTGTTTGGCTGTGCTCAGCCAACCGATCGCGCTCAGCAGTATCTCGATGGCGAGTTGACCAATGTGCTCAATTCAGCCGATATAGTGGTGTCCGACAAACCACGAGATTTCACCGAATTTCATCGTCAGGCGGAGCAAGTGGTCATCAACTCACCAAGTATGGCTTCGCTCTATCAACCGCTTTATGACACGCTCAACGAGTGGGTTTTACTCAGTGGCGAGCCGACAGAGCTTGGCCAATACGGCATTCAGGCAGCGCAATTAGGGGGCGGGGATAAGCAGGGTAACGTGCTATTTACCGGGTATTTTTCACCAGTGATGGAACTTCGTCATCAACCGAATGATGTCTTTAAGTACCCAGTGTATGGCAAACCTGAGTGCAGCCAAGACTGCCCAACTCGCGCGCAAATCTATGCAGGCGCTTTGGAAGGACAAGGGCTCGAACTTGGGTATGCCGCGAATCTCATTGACCCCTTTTTGATGGAAGTTCAGGGCAGCGGTTTTGTCCATTTTGAAGATGACGACACGCTGGAGTATTTTGCCTACGGCGGTAAAAACAACAAAGCGTATGTGAGCATAGGTCGAGTTCTGATTGACCGCGGACTCGTGGCTCGCGAAAACATGTCGATGAAAGCGATCAAAGAGTGGGTGATGGCCAACGATGAAGCCACGGTGCGTGAGCTGTTAGAGCAAAACCCATCGTTTGTTTTCTTTGAGCCCCGCGCCGATGCGCCGGTGACCGGTTCGGCGGGTATCCCGTTATTGGCAATGGCGTCGGTGGCAGGGGATCGCTCCCTCTTTCCAATGGGTACGCCTATTTTAGCTGAAGTACCACTGCTCAACCCTGACGGCAGCTGGAGTGGTGCCCATCAACTTCGCTTGTTGATCGTACTCGATACTGGTGGCGCAGTGAAACAGAATCACCTTGATCTGTACCACGGCATGGGGCCGAGAGCCGGTATTGAGGCGGGCCATTACAAACACTTTGGCCGGGTGTGGAAACTCGGATTAGAAGGCAGCGCGACTGAAGCGCCTTGGGCCATGCCGCCAGAGAAGCGCGATTAGTGGCCGCTGGTTAGGGGGATCTTTCCCTTCGGCTAGTTAAGCGTTGGCTTGGCCAATTCTAGACATTTGAAACAAGAGTGCGTATAAATCGCACTCTTTCTATTTACTCATCACCAAATTTGTAGCGGAGAAGCCTTGCCATGCGCCAACTTGATACCCCCGCCTCGGACAGCTATAACCAACGTTTTGGCGGTACACGCCGACTCTACGGACAGAGTGAAGTGGAGATCCTGCGCGCTGCGCACGTGTGTGTTATCGGAATAGGCGGCGTTGGCTCTTGGGCTGTAGAGGCGTTGGCTCGCACAGGGATTGGTGAGTTGACCTTGATTGACATGGATGATGTCTGTGTGACCAACATTAATCGCCAGATTCATGCGATGTCAGGCACTGTTGGGCAGAGCAAAATTGAGGTCATGGCTGAGCGCGTCAAACTCATCAATCCAGAATGCAAAGTCAATTTAATTGATGACTTCATTACGCCAGACAATCAGCATGAGTACCTCAGCAAAGAGTTTGATTATGTGTTAGATGCGATTGATAGCGTCAAAGCAAAAGCGGCGTTGCTCGCCTACTGTCGCAGCAACAAAATCAAAGTGATTACGACGGGCGGTGCGGGTGGCCAGGTTGACCCGACTCAAATTCAAGTCGCAGACTTAACCAAGACCATTCAAGATCCGCTAGCGAAAAAGATCAAAGATACCTTGCGCCGACACCATAATTTCCCCAAAAATCCGCAGCGTAAGTTTGGCATCGATTGCGTCTTTTCCACTGAGCAGTTGAAGTACCCGCAAGCCGATGGCAGCGTGTGTGGGGTGAAGTCAACGGCAGAAGGGCCAAAGCGAATGGATTGCGCCAGTGGCTTTGGCGCCGCCACGGTGGTGACGGCCACTTTTGGTTTTGTGGCGGTCTCGCGTATTGTGGAAAAATTGATTCAGAAATATCGCTAATGAGTGGAAATGAAATGAGTGAAGCACCCTCCTCAGTGTTTGGCCAGACGATAACGGCGGACGATGTCATTCGAACTATGTCAGGATTAAAAGGCTGGGAAGATCGCTACCGACAAGTGATTCAGTGGGGTAAGCTACTCCCCGTGGTGCCTGATGCGCTGAAAAGTGAACAAGTGACGGTGTCAGGCTGTGAGAGCCAAGTGTGGCTGGTCTGCGAGCAGCACGACGGCGTGTGGACCTTTTGTGCCGATTCTGACGCTCGTATTGTACGTGGTTTAATTGCCCTCGTGATGGCGGCTTACAACCACAAAACAGCGCAGCAAATCCAACATTTTGATATGGATGAGTACTTTGAAAAGCTTGGACTTATCGCGCATCTAAGTCCTTCGCGCGGCAATGGGCTGAAAGCGATTGTGGAGCAAATTAAGCAAATCACCGCGGCGTAAATAGCATGTTCAATTAATAAACAAAGTGGAATTAACGCCTTAGGAAATACAGGGCTTTACAACGCTTGTTGTCGCTGAATAAAGGCTGTACAATTCGCGCCCTTAATTAATGTTCTGTCGTTTGTGAGGTTACATGAGCACTGAAAAAATCAATCTACTCGACTTCGATCGCAAGGGCTTGCGTGAATTTTTCGCTGAAGAATTAGGTGAAAAAGCATTCCGCGCCGATCAAGTTATGAAGTGGATCTACCATTTTGGTGTCGATGACTTCGACAACATGACCAACATTAACAAAAAGTTACGCGAGAAACTGCACGCGCGCTGTGAGATCAAAGCGCCGGTAGTCGCTGAGGCGCAACACTCTTCTGATGGCACCATCAAGTGGGCAATGAAGGTGGGCGATCAAGATGTCGAGACGGTCTACATTCCTGAAGACGATCGCGCGACCTTGTGTGTCTCTTCTCAGGTGGGCTGTGCACTGGAATGTAAGTTCTGCTCGACGGCTCAACAAGGGTTCAACCGCAACCTCAAAGTCTCAGAAATCATTGGTCAGGTATGGAGAGCTGCCCGTGAGATCGGCTTAGAAAAAGAGACCGGTCGTCGCCCGATTACCAACGTCGTGATGATGGGCATGGGTGAACCTCTGCTGAACATGAAAAACCTCATTCCAGCCTTAGAGATTATGCTAGATGATCTCGGTTTTGGTTTGTCTAAACGTCGTGTTACTGTCTCCACATCGGGTGTCGTCTCTGGCCTTGATCAGATGACAGGTAAGATTGATGTGGCGTTGGCGATCTCTTTGCACGCGCCGAACGATAAATTGCGCAGTGAAATCATGCCGATTAACGACCGATGGGATATTGAGGATTTTCTTGCGTCTGTGCGCCGCTACATTGCTTCTTCCAATGCCAACCGTGGCAAGGTGACCGTAGAGTACGTGCTATTGGATCACGTTAACGACGATATGGACCATGCGCGTGAATTGGCAGAGCTGATGAAAGATACACCATGTAAAATCAACCTGATTCCATTTAACCCGTATCCGGGCTCGCCTTATAAGAAGCCAAGCAACTCTCGCATTGATCGCTTCCAGAAAACCTTAATGCAGTACGATCACACCGTGACCGTGCGTAAGACGCGTGGGGATGATATTGATGCGGCGTGCGGACAGTTGGTCGGCGATGTCATTGACCGCACCAAACGTACTGCCATGTTAAAAGCGGCCAAAGGTGAAACCATCGAGGTGAAAGCCGTTTAACCGCATATTGAATACTTAAATGTACATGAATCCGGAGGCCAGAGCTTTGCTCTGGCTTTTTTATCGACAATTTGTAATCAGATGTTGCGTCTTAATGTCAATTTAAGGAAAAACCTTGAGCTGGCTGTGAATTATCACCTTTTGTCATGTTGTTTCATCTCTGATATAGATTAGAATTGAAAGTTAATGCTTTTGGTGGCTTCCTCACACTTTTGATGGCGTATATTGCCTCTTTGATGAGTTAGCTGCCCGGATACTTCGCCAATTCTGCCCCATTGCTACCAATAATGAATAACGAAAAGCACGCGCGGAAGAGGCCCTGCACTTAAAAGAGATGAATTCATAATGACTGCCGAACACGAAACGACAGAAACCAATCAACCACAAGAACATATTGAAGCGGGTACACTACTTAAGCAAAAGCGCGAGCAGTTAGGATTAACGCAAAAGCAGATTGCCGATAGGCTTCGTCTTCGCCTCTCCATCATCGAAAACTTGGAAAAAAATGACTTCGAATCTGACCAAGTCGCTACCTTTACCCGCGGTTACCTTCGTTCGTACGCAAAGGCAGTGGGGCTAAAAGAGTCAGTCGTATTGGCTGCGCTCGATCACAGCGGCACCGCTCAGCATAAAGAGCAATCGATGCAGAGCTTTTCACGTAAAACCAAGCGAGAGAAGCACGACAGCCGCATTATGATTCTGACGTGGGGTATTTTTGCCGTGATTGCCGGGATCTCTTCCTTATGGTGGTGGCAAAATCAGCAGGATGACATGTTGGATTTGGGCCAATCTTCGGCGCAGGAAACCACGCAGCAGAGTGCAGACCCAAGCAGCAGTGATACCTTGGACTTTGTTTCGCTTGATGAGGCGATGCCAGATGAGCCTTCGCAAGAGACTCAAGAAACGATGGAACCTATCCTTAGTGAAGATTCCGATGTGAGCAGTATTGAGACGATCGAAAACACGCAAACTGAGATGTCGTCAGAGACTGAAATCATCCGTGAAGAGAGTGCGCTAGAGTCCCCAGCTGAAACAGTGACCGCATCAGACTCAACAGAACAAGCTGATGCGCCGCAAGAGAGCACAACGGATACGGCGGTTGCAGTGACGAACCGTCTAGAGATGAGCTTTAGCGATGATTGCTGGGTTCAGGTGAAAGACGCTAGTGGTAAAACCCTCGTGACCGGCATCAAAAAAGGTGGCGAGTCGGTTGAGTTGGATGGTCAGTCTCCTTACAGCGTGATTTTAGGTGCACCAGAAAACGTTTCAATGACATTAGCGAGTGAACCTGTCGACCTTTCTGGGTATACTTCAGGCAAAGTAGCAAGATTCACCTTACCTTAGACATTACTATGCAACACGAATCTCCTATCAAACGTCGCCCCTCGACTCGTATCTATGTGGGCGACGTACCTATTGGTGACGGTGCGCCGATTGCGGTGCAGTCGATGACCAACACTCGTACTACAGACGTTGACGCCACCGTGGCGCAAATTCGAGCCCTTGAAAATGTGGGTGCGGATATCGTCCGCGTCTCGGTGCCGACAATGGATGCTGCCGAGGCTTTCAAGCAGATCAAGCAGCAAGTGTCGATTCCGCTGGTGGCGGATATTCACTTTGACTACCGCATCGCACTCAAGGTTGCAGAATACGGCGTCGATTGTTTGCGTATCAACCCAGGTAACATCGGTAAAGAAGATCGCATTCGTGCGGTCGTCGATTGTGCAAGGGATAAAAACATTCCAATTCGTATCGGCGTGAACGGTGGTTCTCTGGAAAAAGATATCCAGATGAAATATGGCGAGCCGACCCCAGAAGCCTTGGTGGAATCGGCGATGCGTCATGTTGATATCTTAGATCGCCTCAACTTTGATCAGTTTAAAGTGAGTGTCAAAGCATCCGATGTTTTCCTTGCGGTGGATTCCTACCGACTGTTGGCGAAAAAAATCGATCAGCCACTACACCTTGGTATTACTGAGGCAGGCGGCGCGCGTGCGGGTTCAGTCAAATCTGCGGTTGGACTCGGCATGCTGCTGGCAGAAGGGATTGGCGATACGCTGCGCATCTCGCTTGCGGCGAACCCAGTTGAAGAGATCAAGGTCGGTTTTGATATCTTAAAATCGCTGCGCATCCGCTCTCGCGGGATCAACTTTATTGCGTGTCCGAGTTGTTCTCGCCAAGAATTTGATGTGATTGGCACCGTCAATGCACTAGAGCAGCGTCTTGAAGACATTATCACACCGATGGATGTTTCAATTATCGGCTGTGTGGTCAATGGACCCGGTGAGGCGGAAGTGTCGCATTTGGGCTTGGCAGGCAGTAACAAGAAAAGTGCCTTCTATGAAGATGGCAAACGTCAAAAAGAGCGATTTGATAACGATGATCTCGTGAGTCAACTCGAAGCGAAGATCCGCGCTAAAGCCGCGTTGATGGATTCGCAAAATCGCATTGATGTAAAAGTACAAGAGTAATAACTCTCAACCAACGATTACGGTAATTATTGTGGCAAAAACAATTCAAGCAATCCGAGGCATGAACGATTGTCTCCCAACTCAATCTCCACTGTGGCAAAAACTTGAAGCCGCAGTAAAAAACGTAATCAGCGCTTACGGTTACAACGAAGTGCGCATGCCGATTGTTGAGATGACTCATCTATTTAGCCGCGCGATTGGTGAAGTCACCGACGTGGTTGAAAAAGAGATGTACACCTTTGAAGACCGCAATGGTGACAGCTTAACCCTTCGCCCAGAAGGCACTGCGGGCTGTGTTCGCGCCGGCATTGAAAATGGCTTGCTCTACAATCAAGAGCAGCGCCTATGGTACATGGGCCCAATGTTCCGTCATGAACGTCCGCAGAAAGGTCGCTACCGTCAATTCCACCAGTGTGGTGTCGAAGTGTTTGGCTTAGATGGCCCTGACGTCGACGCAGAGCTGATCATGATGACGGCGCGTCTGTGGCGTGAGCTTGGTATTGATAAACATGTGCGTCTAGAGTTGAACTCGATTGGCTCTCTTGACGCGCGTGCTGAATACCGCAAAGCGTTAATCGAGTTTCTCACTCAGCATATGGATATTCTGGACGACGATTGCAAGCGTCGCATGCACACTAACCCGCTGCGAGTTTTGGATACCAAGAACCCAGAAATCCAAGCGGTACTCGGTGATGCCCCTCGTCTGTCTGACTACTTAGATGCAGACTCAAAGCAACATTTTGCCGGCCTTTGTGAACTTCTCGACGCAGCAGGTATCGAATACACAGTCAATGAGCGTTTGGTGCGTGGTTTGGATTACTACAACCGCACGGTATTTGAATGGATAACGGAAAGCCTTGGTGCGCAAGGTACGGTGTGTGGCGGTGGTCGCTACGACGGCCTGGTTGAGCAACTCGGTGGCAAGGCAACGCCTGCGGTTGGTTTTGCTATGGGCCTTGAGCGTTTGGTTCTGATGCTAGAAACCCTTGAGTTGACCGATGTGCGTCGCAGCGTCGATGTTTACATGGTCACCGCGGGTGAAGGCACCATGATGGCTGGAATGAAGTTGGCTGAGCAGTTGCGCGAGCAAGTGCCAGGGCTGCGAGTGATGAATCACTTTGGCGGCGGCAACTTTAAGAAGCAATTCAAGCGTGCGGACAAAGTGGGCGCAGCGGTGGCGCTGGTTCTCGGCGAGAATGAAGTCGCAGACAGCACGGTCGTCGTGAAAGATCTGATTGGTGGTACACAAGAAACGATCAGCCATGCCGATGTGGCGAGCAAACTAGCGCAGTTGGTATAACCCGATAACAGGAAGTGGCGACCTTTATGCGCCACTTTTTTCGATTTTAAGAGGACAGGAAGTGGAACTCTACGATTCTGAAGAACAACAAGTAGAAGCGATTAAAGATTGGTGGAAAGAAAATGGCAAAGCGGTCATTTTCGGTGCCGTCATTGGTTTGGGTGGTCTGTTTGGCTGGCGTTATTACCAAGACTCCGTCACAGCAGCTCAGGAAGCGGCCTCTGAGAGTTACACCACAGTGATTCAAGAGTTGGCAGCCAAAGGCGCAGATGCAACTGCTAACGTGCAAGGGTTTATTGAGGCGAATGGCGAGTCGCAATACGCGGTATTGGCGGCGATGCAATTGGCGAAAGCTCAGGTTGATGCAGGTAATTTGGATGAAGCACTAGCACAGCTCGAGTGGGCAAAATCGGCCACTAAAGACCAAGCGCTGCTGAGTGTCCTTCACTACCGAATTGCGCGTATTCAAGCTCAGCAAACAGACTTTGATGCGGCGATCTCAGAGTTGGCTAACATCAACGACGAAAGTTGGATGGGGCGCGTAGAAGAGTTGAAAGGCGATATTCTTTTACTCAAGGGTGATGAAGAAGGGGCATATGCCGCCTACACCCAAGCTCAACAGTCTGGCGAGCCAAGTCAGGCTCTGCAAATGAAGCTGGACGATCTCGCTAAGTAAGGATGCGCATGAAGACAATGCTCAATAAAGCACTCTCTACGGCGCTTGTTCTTGGTTTGCTTGCAGGGTGTGCTGGAGAGGAAGACACCATTATCATGGCGCCGACACCGGTTGTGGACAATGAGTTCACGACCAAGAGCGCATGGAGTGCGTCGGCAGGGAAAGGTGTGGGCATGTACTACTCGCAACTTTCACCCGAATACGCCTACGATAAAGTGTTTGTTGCCAGTCGTGATGGTGTGGTGAAAGCACTCAACCCTGAAACGGGCAAAGCGATTTGGCAAGCGGATCTGGAAAAAGAGGGCTCTGCACGTTTATCTGGTGGTATTACCGCCGGTTATGGTCAGCTGTTTATTGGCAGTGAAAATGGCCAAGTGATTGCCCTTGATGAAGAAACCGGTGCGCTCAATTGGCAGACCGCTGTCAAAGGTGAAGTGCTTGCTGCCCCTGCAGTAGACAGTAACTTAGTGATTGTTCATACCAGTGACGGTGTGCTGATCGCTCTCGATCAAGAATCGGGCGAGAGCAAATGGACCATCAGCACTGAAGTGCCGAACCTGACTCTGCGTGGTAACAGCGCGCCAGTGACGGTGTCTGGTGGCGTCTTCTGGGGAACGGCGAACGGTCGTTTGGCGGCAGCGATTGTCGAGCTTGGTCAATTGATTTGGCAGCAACCCATTGGTACACCGCAAGGGGCGACCGAAATCGATCGTTTGGTGGATGTTGATGCTTCACCACTGATTTTGGGCAGCACGCTATACATTGTCGGTTACAACGGGCAGTTGACCGCGATTGATCTGCGTTCAGGTACACCAAGCTGGAAGCGCAACTACTCTTCATCCACTGATATGGCGAGTGAAGGCAGTCGTTTATTCTTGGTGACTGATAAAGACCACATTGTCTCGGTTGATGCGCGCAGCGGTACTGAGCTATGGAGCAATGATCAGCTTGAGCACCGTTTGCTAACGGCGCCAGTCATGCTCAACGGTTACGTAGTCGTGGGTGATAGTCTAGGCTTCTTGCACTGGATTGATCGACGTACCGGCGAATTTGTTGCTCAGCAGCAATTAGATGACAGCGGCTTCGCGGTCTCACCTATCGCTGTGCCGGGTGGATTTGTCACGGTTACTCGCAATGGCGATGTAAAGAAACAGACGATCAACCCATAATCATGTGATATAATTCACATTCGGCTCCTAGCTGGTTACTCAGTTGGGAGCCGTTTTATTGTTAACGCTACGTAGTTATAGGTAAAAATTGGTCTCGTTATCAGTCCTTACCTATAACTACATATGAGAAAAAGATTGTAGAGGTTGTTATGGTACCTGTTGTTGCTCTTGTAGGGCGTCCAAACGTTGGTAAATCGACGTTGTTTAACCGACTAACGCGTACGCGTGATGCGTTAGTGGCGGATTTCCCTGGCTTAACTCGCGACCGTAAATATGGCCAAGCGAAACTTGGTGAGCATGAATTTATCGTCGTAGACACTGGCGGCATCGACGGCACGGAAGAGGGCGTTGAAACCAAAATGGCCCAGCAGTCACTCGCCGCGATTGATGAAGCGGATGTTGTGCTATTCATGGTGGACGGCCGTGCGGGTCTGACCGTGGCGGACGAAGCCATTGCCCTTCATCTACGTAAGATTGAAAAGGCAGCGATGCTGGTGGTAAACAAAGTCGACGGTATTGATGCCGAAGCGGCCAGCGCTGAGTTTTGGCAACTGGGTATGGACAACATGTACCAAATCGCTGCCGCTCACGGCCGTGGTGTTGGTGCACTGATTGACCGTGCGCTTAACCCGTTTGCTGAGCAGTTGCTTGAAGAAGCCAACGGCGAAATTGAAGACCTCACTGACTTCATTGATGAAGAAGAAAAACTGGAATACAGCGAGGAAGAGGCGGAGCAAGAGTTTAAACGCCTACAAGATCAGCCGATTAAATTGGCGATCATCGGTCGACCTAACGTTGGCAAGTCGACACTCACTAACCGTATTCTGGGTGAAGAGCGTGTGGTTGTGTACGATATGCCGGGTACCACTCGTGACTCTATCTACATTCCGATGGAACGCGATGGCCGTGAATATGTCCTAATTGACACCGCTGGTGTGCGTCGTCGTAAACGCATCAATGAAACCGTTGAGAAGTTCTCGGTGGTGAAAACATTGAAAGCAATTGAAGATGCAAACGTGGTTCTTCTGGTCATTGATGCGCGTGAAAACATATCAGACCAAGACTTAAGCCTACTCGGTTTTGCGCTCAACGCTGGACGCTCGATCGTGATTGCGGTCAATAAGTGGGATGGCCTTGATATGGACGTGAAAGAGCACGTCAAGAAAGAGCTGGATCGCCGCTTAGGCTTCGTTGATTTTGCACGCATTCACTTTATTTCGGCATTGCATGGCACGGGTGTAGGTCACCTGTTTGAATCGGTTCAAGAGGCGTACAAGTCTGCCACCACTCGCGTGGGTACTTCTGTTTTGACTCGAATCATGAAGATGGCAACCGACGATCACCAGCCACCTTTGGTACGTGGACGTCGTGTGAAGCTAAAATACGCCCACGCTGGTGGATACAACCCACCGATCGTGGTGATTCACGGCAACCAAGTGAATGAGCTTCCAGACTCTTACAAGCGCTTCTTGATGAACTACTTCCGTAAATCGCTTGAGATTATGGGCACACCGATTCGAATTACTTTCCAGAACAGTGAAAACCCGTATGAAGGTAAATCGAGCAAGATGACCCTATCACAAGAGCGTAAACGCAAACGCTTAATGGGCATGGTGAAAAACCGTAAGAAGTAGCCCTATCTGAATAATCACATGATGGTCAAAACGCCTTAGCTTGCTAAGGCGTTTTTTTATGTCATCAATGGGCTCCACCAAAGAGCCTATCCCTCTTTTCCACTCATTTTCGAGTTACATACTGTGTATTTGGATGAGTGATCATTTTATTAAGTCTGGTTGTAGTGTGTATTTTTAATCTTTATTGGTTAATTGTGCTTTTTAAAATTGAAATGCAGCATATGTAACTTATGCTTTCGGTGTGTGGTTATATAAATGTTCTTTTAGGGGGAGATCGCTGATCACAGCGGCTTTTGCCGATGATCTTATTATGATCATTTATAGAAGCATAGAGCGATGAGAGCAAGCCAGTCGGTGTGATATTGAGTTGGAGATGGGATTTTTGTATATTAGTTTAAGCTAAATTAAAAAGGTAACACAGATCATGAACACCAATCTATGCCCAAGTTGTCAGCAAGAGCTGGAGTGGAATGGCCACTACCACTGCACACAGTGCCAACATGATTACAACAAGATCGGTTGGTGCCCACAGTGCGACAGTGAATTAGAGAAGCTGCAAGCGTGCGGCGCGGCAAATTATTTTTGTAATCAGTGCAACGAACTCAAATCGAAATCAGCGATTCGATTTGAGTTCCGTCCTATTGACTCTAAGAAATCGTAGAAAAGAGGGTGCCGTCGGCTAAACGGGTGACTAAGGTGTCACCTGATTTCATTTGCTTTGTGGAGGTCACTACATCGCCTTGTGCGTTTTGGCTGATCGAGTAGCCACGTTTTAATGTCGCCAGTGGGCTGACCGCATCTAACGTTTCCGCCGCTAACGCGAGTTGATGGCGTTGATAGGTCAAACGTTTATTCATCGCGTCGATCAGTTGTTGCTCTAAACGGATCATGCTTGCGTGTTGATTGGCGAGTTTATGTGCAGGGCTATGCAGGTTGAGTTTGTAGTGCAGTCGCTCGACTCGTTGCTCTGCACTGCGCAATCCATTATCCATCGCTCGCTTGAGGCGAATGTCGAGTTCATCTAACTGCTGGCTCTGACGTTGAAGTTGATGAGTGGGATGTTGACGTTCGAGACGATGCAGCAGGCCAGTCAGGTTGCGTTGTTGCTCAGACACTCTCTGGCGCCACGCACTGAGCAGTTTATGCTCACGGCTAGCGAGCGCTTGCTCTTTATGGCTGTTGTCGCGGCTCACTAGCTCAGCGGCTGCCGAGGGGGTAGGCGCGCGCATATCGGCGACGAAATCGGCGATGGTCACATCCACTTCATGTCCAACCGCACTGATAATCGGGATTTGACTCGCCGCAATCGTTCGCGCTACGACCTCGTGGTTGAAGCACCATAAGTCTTCTAGAGCGCCCCCGCCACGACCGACGATCAAGACATCACATTCGTTACGACTGTTGGCACAGCCAATGGCTTGCGCGATTTGAATCGCGGCATCGTCACCTTGTACTAATGTCGGGTAAATAATCACCGGCAGTGAAGGGTCACGTCGCTTCAGTACATCCAGAATATCGTAGAGCGCCGCACCGGTTTTCGAGGTAATGATGCCAACCCGTTTCGGATGCTCAGGCAGCGGCTTCTTGTTAGTCTGTGCAAACAGGCCTTCAGCAGCTAGCTTCATTTTAAGCGCTTCAAACTCTTGCTGGAGTCGGCCATCGCCTTCCGGCTGCATGCTTTCAATGATCAACTGATAGTCGCCGCGAGGTTCATACAACGAGAGACGCGCTTTGACTAATACTTGATTGCCGTTAGCCGGCTTGAACGTGACACGACGATTATTGCCGCGAAACATCGCGCATTTGACTTGAGCTCGGGAGTCTTTAAGGGTGAGATACCAGTGACCAGACACCGGGGCAGAGAAGTTGGAGATCTCTCCGACCAACCAAACGATACCCATTTCGTTTTCAAGCAGCAGGCGAACTTCTGCGTTGAGGCGAGAGACAGTGAAAATGTTTTGATTGGTGGATCTAGGCACAGCTAATCCCATGGACGTGGGTATGGAAATTAGCGGCAATATAATACATAGCAAGGGGGTGATTGCAAATAAAAAGTAGAAAAATGTGTAGCCAAGCGTTTGCGTTGACCGTATAATCCGTCCGCAATATCTAATCCAAATGCAACATTGTTCTCGCACACTCTAGTGTGAATAGGTTGCCCTCATTATGCGAAACGATGAGATTGGATTGTTCTTTTTACTCCTCTAATTGTGAGATATTGCAAATGCTAAGAATTGCCAAAGAAGCGCTGACATTCGACGACGTACTGCTTGTGCCAGCACACTCCACCGTTCTCCCAAACACAGCTGATCTTCGCACTCAGTTGACGAAAAATATCACTCTTAATATTCCGATGATTTCTGCGTCTATGGATACCGTGACGGAAGCCCGTCTGGCTATCGCTCTTGCGCAGGAAGGTGGCATTGGCTTTATCCACAAGAACATGTCGATTGAGCAGCAAGCGGCAGAAGTTCGTAAAGTTAAGAAATTTGAAGCGGGTGTGGTCACTGACCCTGTTACCGTTAACCCTGAAGCGACCATCGCGGATGTGGTTGCACTGACAGACAAGCACGGCTTTGCAGGCTTCCCTGTTGTCACAGAGAACAAAGAGCTGGTCGGTATTATCACCGGTCGTGACGTGCGCTTTGTTACCGACCTCACTAAGAAAGTCTCTTCAGTGATGACGCCAAAAGAGAGCCTTGCTTCAGTAAAAGAAGGGGCAACTCGTGCTGAAGTGCAAGAGAAGATGCACGAAGCGCGCGTTGAAAAAGTGTTGGTGGTTAACGATGAGTTCCAACTCACAGGTATGATCACCGCAAAAGACTTCCACAAAGCAGAACGTAAACCGAACGCGTGTAAAGATGAGCGCGGTCGTCTTCGTGTTGGTGCGGCAGTGGGTGCTGGCACGGGCAACGAAGAGCGTGTTGCGGCATTGGTTGAAGCGGGTGTTGACGTGCTTTTGATCGACTCTTCACACGGCCACTCTGAAGGTGTTCTTAACCGTATCCGTGAAACTCGCGCGGCATACCCTAATCTCGATATCATTGGCGGTAACGTAGCAACGGGTGCCGGTGCGAAAGCCCTTATCGATGCAGGCGTTAGCGCAGTGAAAGTGGGTATCGGCCCAGGTTCTATCTGTACCACTCGTATCGTAACGGGCGTGGGTGTCCCTCAGGTAACGGCCATCGCTGATGCATCGGAAGTGGCAAATCAACACGGTATTCCCGTTATCGCTGACGGCGGTATCCGTTTCTCAGGCGACATCTGTAAAGCTATCGTTGCTGGCGCATCGTGTGTGATGGTGGGATCGATGTTTGCGGGTACTGAAGAAGCCCCGGGTGAAGTGATTCTTTACAACGGTCGTTCTTACAAATCCTACCGTGGTATGGGTTCATTGGGCGCGATGTCTCAAGGCTCTTCTGACCGTTACTTCCAAACGGACAATGCCGCAGATAAGCTTGTCCCTGAAGGTATCGAAGGACGTATCGCGTACAAAGGCCGCCTAAAAGAGATCGTTCACCAGCAAATGGGTGGTCTACGCTCAAGCATGGGCCTAACGGGCAGCGCGACGATTGAAGACATGCGTACCAAAGCCGAGTTCGTTCGTATCTCTGGTGCTGGTATGGCGGAATCTCACGTCCACGATGTTCAAATTACTAAGGAAGCACCAAACTACCGTCGCGGTTAATTTCTTAGACAAGAAACCCTCGACGAAAACGTTTGCTTTTCCTTGAAGCATTGAAGAGAGGCGGGTACACTCGCCTCGTTTTCTTAACCCAGCTTAAAAAGACTGCTCAAATGACCAAAAATATTCATGACCAACGTATCTTGATCCTCGATTTCGGATCGCAATACACCCAACTTGTCGCACGTCGTGTACGTGAAATCGGTGTCTACTGTGAACTGTGGAGCTGGGACGTTGAAGAATCAGATATTCGTGAGTTCAATCCAGACGGTATCATCCTATCTGGTGGACCAGAAAGCGTTACCGAAGAGAACTCTCCACGTGCACCTCAATACGTATTTGACTCTGGCGTGCCAGTGCTCGGTGTGTGCTACGGCATGCAGACAATGGCAGAGCAGCTAGGTGGTAAAGTTGCCGGTTCCAATGAACGCGAATTTGGCTATGCGAAAGTCAAAGTGTCAGGTGAATCTTCACTATTTAAAGACCTAGACCTGACCCAAGATGTATGGATGAGTCACGGTGACAAGGTTGTTGAGATTCCAGCAGACTTCGTCAAAGTGGGCGAAACGGACACCTGTCCTTACGCGGCGATGGCCAACGAAGAGAAAAAATACTTCGGCGTGCAGTTCCACCCTGAAGTGACGCACACCAAGCAAGGCCTACAAATGCTTGAGAACTTTGTTCTTGGCGTGTGTGGCTGTGAGCGTCTATGGACCTCTGAATCCATTATTGAAGATGCGGTTGCGCGCATCAAAGAGCAAGTGGGTGATGACGAAGTTATCCTTGGTCTATCCGGCGGTGTTGACTCTTCGGTTGTGGCGATGTTGGTTCACCGCGCAATTGGCGACAAGTTAACCTGTGTCTTCGTTGATAACGGTCTGCTACGCCTAAACGAAGGTCAACAAGTGATGGATATGTTTGGTGATAAATTTGGCCTAAACATCATCAAAGTCGACGCAGAAGAGCGTTTCCTCACCGCATTAGAAGGCAAGTCGGATCCTGAAGAGAAGCGTAAGACCATCGGTCACGTCTTTGTTGACGTGTTTGATGAAGAGTCGAAGAAGCTGAAAAACGCGAAATGGCTAGCGCAAGGCACCATCTACCCAGACGTGATTGAGTCTGCGGCGTCAAAAACGGGCAAAGCGCACGTGATCAAATCTCACCATAACGTGGGTGGTCTACCTGAAGATATGGCGATGGGCTTGGTTGAGCCACTACGTGAGCTGTTTAAAGATGAAGTGCGTAAGATCGGTCTAGAATTAGGTCTACCTTACGACATGCTATATCGCCACCCATTCCCAGGACCGGGTCTTGGTGTGCGCGTACTTGGTGAAATCAAGAAAGAGTACTGTGATTTACTGCGTCGTGCGGATGCGATCTTCATTGAAGAGCTTCATGCTGCTGACCTTTACCACAAAGTGTCTCAAGCGTTCACGGTATTCCTACCAGTTCGTTCCGTAGGCGTTATGGGTGATGGTCGTAAGTACGACTGGGTTGTGTCACTGCGTGCAGTCGAAACCATTGACTTTATGACCGCGCATTGGGCACACCTACCGTATGACTTCCTTGGTAAAGTCTCTAACCGTATCATCAACGAAGTAGACGGCATTTCTCGCGTGGTTTACGACATCTCAGGTAAGCCGCCAGCGACGATTGAGTGGGAATAATTTTTCCGACTAATGTTAAGAACCAGCCTATCAGGCTGGTTTTTTTTCGTCTTTGGATGAGCTGCCAAGCAAAAAATAGAGGCAAACCTTGGTTTGCCTCTATTGATGACCGAAACGGTCGTCCACTGCTTTTTATTTATCGATTAGGTTGAAGGTTGCTCAACGCTTTTGGTTTTTGATTCCGCTTCTGCTTTCGGATCGAGTCCTGTTTTTCTGCGGTATTTTTCTTCCCAGTAGTCAGCGCCTTTGATGCCAAGTTTCACTGGGTTGAACGTGTACTCTTCAACACCTTGTTTTTGCTGCTCTTCGTAGTCATTCAGTGCTTTTAGGGCAGGTTTTGACATAAAGAAGATGATCAAAATACCGACAATGTTTAACCACGCCATCAAACCTACACCGACGTCACCCATCGCCCATGCGAGGTTTGCGGTTTTGACGGTGCCGTAGAACACCACGGCAATCAACGCGACTTTAAGGATGAACATCAAGCCGTCAACTTTGAAGTGGCGACGGATGTACGCAACGTTGGTTTCTGCGATGTAGTAGTAAGCCAGAATCGTCGTGAAGGCAAAGAAGAACAGCGCGATAGCGATGAACGGTTTGCCGATGCCTGGCAGTGCACTTTCAATCGCCATTTGAGTAAACACTGGGCCGTTCGCCGCGATATCAGCCGCGACATTCTGGATGATGAAGCCCTCTGCACCGTGAACGTTATACGCGCCAGTGATCAAGATCATGAACGCTGTGGCTGAACAAACAAGCAAAGTATCAATGTAGATAGAGAAAGATTGCACTAGTCCCTGCTGAGCTGGGTGCTCAACACTTGCCGCTGCCGCCGCATGAGGCCCTGTACCTTGACCCGCTTCGTTTGAGTAAACACCACGTTTAACACCCCAGCCAATCGCGGCACCCACACCTGCCATCGGCGTGAATGCATCACCGATGATCATTGAGAAGATGCGTGGCACTTCACCAATGTTCAGTAGGATGATGATGAAAGCGGTGACGATGTACGCCAATGCCATGAAAGGCACGACAATCTGAGTGAAGCTCGCAATGCGTTTTACACCACCAAAAATGATGAACGCAAGAATGATAGAAATCAGTGTGCCGGTGAAGATTTTCGCGAAACTGAAGGTGCCGATGGCCGTTTCGATCATGTCACCTGAGCCAAATGCTGCCTCGACTGCGTTACCGATGCTGTTCGATTGCACACCAGGAAGTAGGAAGCCACACGCAAAAATGGTCGCGACTGCGAAAATCCACGCATACCATTTCTGACCCATTGCTTTCTCGATGTAGTAAGCCGGACCACCACGGAATTCGCCGTTATCTTCTTCTTTATAGATTTGCGCCAGTGTCGATTCTGCATACGCGGTTGCCGCGCCAAAAAATGCGACTGTCCACATCCAGAAGACAGCACCTGGGCCGCCAAAACCGATCGCTGCAGCGACACCGGCAATATTACCTGTACCGACACGACCAGAGAGTGAAACGGCCAGAGCCTGGAATGAAGAGATGCCTTTAGAAGAACTTTTTCCAGACAGAAGCAAACGCCACATTTCGGTGAAGTGTCGAACTTGTACAAATCGAGTCATGATTGAATAGAACAAACCCGCGCCCAAGCACAAGTAAATCAGTGCCGGGCTCCAGATAATCCCATTCATAAAATCAACAAATGACTGCATATGAATTTCCCTGTTAGTTGTTGAGTCCCTTTAGCGACAAAACGGCATATCGCTTAAAGGGGGGTTGTGTTTAATTTCGAACAGCATATTAACCTTTTTGTAACCTTAATGTTAAATCATTTATCTATTAATCTTGTTTGGCGTGATTCCATCCACAAAATTCCAATCAGAAGAGAAATGATAGGTTAAAACTTCATCATTTAGTCTTCTCGTGCCAAAACTGAGAATGGTAAAACGCATCTGGTGGTCGATGCGTTTTATGGAAAAGTGCAAATTCTATTTGTTAAATATGCTGATAATGCCGGTTGATTTAGTGAATGCTACTATTTGCCGTAGCGGCTCATGCTCAGTTGCGGGTATTGATGACGATCTCCGGTGACAAGGTCGGTTAATATTTCGGCGGAGCCACACGCCATCGTCCATCCTAGCGTACCGTGACCAGTATTAGTGAAGAGGTTACTCAGTGGTGTTGGGCCAATGATCGGCGTGCCATCGGGCGTCATTGGGCGAAACCCACTCCAATATTGTGCATGCTCAAAAGAGGCACCGCGAGGGAATAGGTTGCTGACGACATGATTGAGCGTCGCCAGGCGTTTGGCCGTTAGCTTACCGTCAAAGCCAGCCAATTCAGCCATACCCGCCACGCGTATTCTGTCATCAAAGCGCGTTAGGGCGACTTTGTAGGTCTCGTCCATAATGGTGGAAGAGGGGGCATACTGATCATCGCTGACAGGTAAGGTAAGCGAATAGCCTTTGACGGGGTATATCGGGAGGGTTAGCCCTATTGGCTCTAACAATGCCTTGCTGTAACTGCCCATTGCGACAACGAAGGTATCGGCGGTGAAATCACCGGCATCGGTGTGAATGGCGCAGACACGTTGCTGAGACGCAGTTAGACGTTGAATACGGGTATTGAAATGAAACTGCACGCCAGCTTCTTCACACAGACGCTGGAGCTCTTGGCAAAAAAGGTGGCAGTCACCGGTTTCATCGTCCGGTAAATAGAGGCCGCCGACCAGCTCACCCTGCATATGAGCCAAACCGGGCTCTTGGTTAAGGCACTGATTAGCATCGAGCAGTTCAAAGCGAGTGCCTGCCTCGGCAAGCAGCGCCATGTCCTTTTCTACCGCTTGCAATTGCTGAGTATGACGAAACAGTTGCAGTGTGCCTTTCTGGCGTCCTTGATAATCGAGCTTGTGCGTTTGGTTGAGCCTTTTTAAGCTCTTCTGGCTGCGAGTTGCTATCGTCAACATGCGGGCTTTGTTCACTCGATAGCGCTCTAGCTGGCAGTTACGCAGCATTTGCGTCATCCAAATGAATAGCTCGCGGCTCACCATAGGTTTGATCTTTAGCGGCGCATGTTGCTCGAATAACCATTTGATCGCCTTGAGCGGAATGCCGGGAGCGGCCCAAGGAGAAGAGTAGCCATAAGAGATTTGCCCTGCGTTGGCAAAACTGGTTTCTTCGCCTGCGCGAGATTGACGATCGATAACCGTCACATCACATCCTGCTTGATTGAGCATCCAAGCGCTCGTGAGTCCGATGACTCCACTGCCCATCACCACAACCTTCACATCATTCTCCTCATTGGTATTTTGGCTAAGAATCTGCGATTTACATTTACGTAACAATCGATAAAAATTAAACACATCATTTAGAAAAACTAAAAGCGCGCTCATGACCCAGATGTTATTTCAAGGTGTTCATTTACTGTGCCAAGTCGCGCAGTACCCGACGATAAGCCAAGCAGCAAGTCGTCTAAACCTCACGCCGGGAGCGATCAGTCAGCAGGTAAAGTCCATTGAACAACATTTGGGTTTTAGTGTTTTTGAACGTCATCCGCGCGGGATTCGCTTAACCGAGCAGGGGAAAAAACTGATCGAGGGGGTAACGCCGCATCTGTTAGCCATTGAAGACGTGACCGCGCAAGTGAGATCCTCCGGCGAAGCAGCGCAGATTCGTCTGAAGCTAACTCCCTCTTTCGCGTTTAAATGGCTCGTCCCTCGTTTAGAGAGCTTTTATCGTTTACACCCGACGATTCAGGTTCACACCTTTGCCGAGGGCGCATTGGTGGATAGCCAGCATAAGGACTTTGATATTGCGATCGACTATGGTCCGATCCCCTACAAAGATGATCGCGCTGAACTGTTAATGGCGGAGTCACTGCTCCCTGTGATGAGCCCCCATTACTATCAGCAGCATTTTTCGTCGCATTCGTCCAATGAGGTGTGGTCGCGGGTGACGTTGCTGCATGATGCGATGCTTTGGCAAGGGGCCGTTAGAGATCATGAGTGGCGCTATTGGTCCAAGCAGCAAGGGATGGATTTTGACTGCCAACGTGGTCACTTTTTCAATCGCACCGATATGGCGATGTCGGCAGCAGAGGCGAACGTGGGTGTCGCCTTGGCCCGTATGGCGTTGCTGGGCGATGAAATCTCAATGCAAAGGTTAGTCGCACCTTATGAGCCCATTCCAGCAGGTGCGGGGTATTTTGTGTTGACCCATGTGGACAACGCACACACGCGGGTCTTCAAACAGTGGTTAAGAGCGCAGTGCGATGTGGGTGAGTAAACTACGGTGATGGCCACCATCGCCAATTAATCTGGCGCTGCGTCTTGTTGGCTCTACACTTAAAAAGTCAACGGGATAGCCTTTTGTTGGCAGAGTGAGGGAGCGGCATGTATGAATTCGAATGAGCGGTTATGCAGCTATCGTAATCCAGATGGTTGGTGCTGCGATCAAGTTAGTGGTGAGTCAGGACTGTGCTATTGGCATGATCCGAACATCGATAAAAGTAACGACGACATCAAACAGCAAGTGGAGCAATGGGCCGCAGAGGGCAAGCCACTGGATGGCTTTCAGTTAGCGAAAACCGATTTGACGGATGTAGACTTGGTCAATCGAGGCAGTAAAGACGGGTATCTTTGTCGTGAGGCCGACTTTTATCGAGCAGACCTCACCGATGCGCATTTTTTCGGCTTAGATCTTCGAGGCTCCTCTTTGATGAAAGCCAAGATGCTCGGCGCCAATCTGCACTGTGCGAAATTGGATAAATGCAATTTATTGGGCGCAGATATTGGGCGTGCCAAGCTAGAAAATGTCGAGTGGGGACGCTTCCTAAAACAAGAACTCGATGCCAGGCAAGCAAAGAAAAAGCACGATAGAACGCTCACCGCCAGTCTCTATCAGGAGGCGGAAGAGGTGTGTCGTAACATTCGTAAACAGTGCGAAAAACAAGGACTGTTTGAGATGGCGGGAGACTTCTTTAAACGTGAGATGCGTTTTCGTCGTTATCAGTTACCCAAATTCAGTACCAAACGGTGTATATCCAAAGCGGTCGATCTGTTTTGTGGCTATGGCGAAGATCCCGTCCGCGTAGTGCTGTTTTCGATCTTTTTGATCATGGTGTGCGCGATGGCCTATTTCTTTCTTGATACCACAGGGGCGCATCCGATTTACGAAGGGGTGACGGGCTGGCGTTTTTATCTGTTGGAGTTTTTTAACTCACTCTATTTCAGTGTGGTGACCTTTACCACGCTCGGTTACGGTGACATCTCACCGGTTGGTGTTGCGAGGTTTATTGCTGCGCTTGAGGCCTTTTTAGGCAGTTTCACCATGGCCCTGTTTGTGGTGGTGTTTGTAAAAAAAATGACCCGCTAGCGCAGCCTGTACTGATTACAGCTTGGATTGTGCACGGCCAAGGCGGTCGTGCACCGCGACCCACTCGTCACTGCGAGGTGGCGTTTCTACCCAAATCTCATCGCAGTGCCATTGGTCAGCATCATCAAGCGCGCGGTACAGATCGTGTGCGTACTGAGCCACGTTATCCGCCATTTTCATTGCGCGAACATTCAAATCCGTAGGTAACGGTGAGTAGTGCAGCAAAGCCACCTCTCCCTTTACTTCCGGTAGATGATCAATGTCGACCAACTTCACTGAGGTGTTAGGTTGATAATGGCTGGTCACGTTACCCGGGACGGCGACATTATGCGCTTGAGGCGAACACACTTCTTCACCTAATGTGTGTGACAATTGCGCCGCGCTAATGGGACCTGCGCGAAGGATTCGAAATGGACGTTGTGTGAGATCGACAATCGTTGACTCAAGGCCATGAGCACAATCTCCGCCATCAAGCACCGCAGCGATATGACCGCCTAGCGATTTGAGTACGTGCGACGCTGAGGTTGGACTCAGTTTCTTATAAGGGTTAGCGGATGGGGCGGCAACGGCCAGCCCGCTAGAGAGCAGCTCGTTAAACACGTCGTGCGCCGGCATGCGAACGCCAATGGTCTCTAGACCGCCCGTGACAACAGAATTAGCTTGTGGCGATTTCTTTAGGAGCAGGGTAACCGGACCAGGCCAAAAGACATTAGCAATGGTGTACGCTTCCTCTGGGATCTCCGTCGCCCAATCGGATAACTGCTGCACTTGGCCAATGTGTACGATTAACGGGTGATTTGCCGGTCTGCCTTTCGCCGCGAAAATCTTCTTTACCGCCTCTGGGTTGGTGGCATCTGCCGCGAGTCCATAAACGGTTTCGGTCGGAATAGCCACCAACTCGCCAGAAGCAAGAAGCGACTTCGCTTGTTCGATATCGTTTTGGTTTTGTGCGGAAAGATGTAGCGTTTTCAATGTCACTTCCTCAGAAAAACGGACGGTTACATAGGCATGTTTGCTCTAGTCAAATAAAAGCAAACGCACATTTTAGCTATCTTTTTCAAATTTGCGATGCTTATTTTCCTTTTTACATTGCTAGGCGAACCTCGTTTTGCGAAGTGCTTGATTCTGTGTAAGGTTTCCATCAAATCTTGCCACAACCCACAACCCACAACCCACAACCCACAACCCCAAAAAAGGTGCAGCCGAACTCTACACCGTGAGATAAGCACGTGATTGCTTAAATGGAGAGCGCCAGTAATTAACACTCAGCAGCGTGAGCTGACTCGAGTTTTCGCAAACGCAGAGACATCGACATCAAGGCAAAACCGCATACCAATATCGCTCCACCGATCGCGACGAAAATCGTGCCGTCGGCAAAGTTGTCAGTGGTGACAGCAAACAGCGCCACGATGATGCCCAGCGCCGTCATTGCTTTCCCCATAAAAATGCCGTTGGCGTGATCAATCGGCGTTTGTTCTTGCGTGGAAATCGGAGTGTGGATTCGCTCACTCACGGTGTGATTGAAATAGGGGCGTTTGGTCATCAAAGCGGTAGAAAGGAAAAAACCACCAGTGACAATAACATGTGCCAAGAGACTGCACACCACCATCATATCAACGCTTTCTCTATGATTGAGCGGGCCGATGAAAGGCTCAAGCCAATGAACATCGAACACAAAATGCATCCATGCGGAAACCAGGATGCCGACCAGAACCGTCGCCCAGCCAGACCAAGGCGGCGTACGTAAGTTGAGCATGGCCAATAGTGAGGGAATCGACATCGGCATGTGCAGCAAGGCAGAGAAGATCATCATGATGTCGAACAGACTGTAGTCTTCGATACGAGCAAACAACAGCGCTACGCCGCAAGCCAACAGACCGGTCAGGACTGTGGCGATTTTACCCAGACGCATCTGTTGCTCGCTGCTCGCGTGCGGATTGATTAGGGAAAGATAGACATTGTTGACCACAATGCCGGCGTTGCGATTGAGCGCAGTGGTCATCGGAGACACGGTCGCCGCTAACATCGCCACCATCACCAGCCCTAATAGCCCTTGTGGCATGTAGTGTTCGATATAGTAAAGGTAGGCGGCGTTGTTGGCTCCACCTCCGAGCTCTGGGTAGCTCAAGCCCAAATCAATATTGAGTGAAGCAACAAACCAAGGCGGGGCAAACCAAAGCAGCGGTGCGACGAGAAACAGCGCGCCAGCCAGCAACGCCGAGCGTGATGCTTCTTTCTCATTGCTGGTGGTGAGGAATCGATAGCTGCTGAGGGCATTATTCGTGGTTAGCGTTTGTTTCAGCAGCATGATGGCCACCCAAGTAATGAAAATCTGCCAGGTGTGCATGCTCTCGCCCATGACGGTGTTTGACAAAGATTCAACCGGTAGGCTAACGACGTGCTTGGCCGCAGTGGCCCCAACGACCATGGTGATAGTGACCAACAGCACCAGTTGGATCACATTGGTCGCAGAGACCGTCCAAACCCCTCCGGTGAGGGCAATAAAGGTGACCAGCAGAGAAATAGAGACGATAGTGATGTCGATACTAATGCCAAAGGTGGCCGACAAAAAGGCGCCCAATCCATTAAGCCAAATCGCTGCGCCAATCAGTGTGATGGGAAAACTCGACCAAGTGAAGACTTGCTCAGACAACTTGTCAAAACGCAGACGCACGACATCCATCGCCGTAGCAACCCTTAAGCGGCGGTAACGCGACGCAAAAAAGAGCGCTGAAACAAAAAAGCCTAACGCATTGCCCCAAAAGACAAACATGATGCTGAGACCATCTTCAAACGCTTTGGCTGCCGCGCCAGTAAATGTCCATGCCGAAAACTGCGTCATGAAGGCGGTGGCGCCCGCCATCCACCACGTCATTGCGCCATTGCCTTTAATAAAGCCGTCGGCATTAGAAGCGTGGCGTTTGAACGCGTTGGTCACGATCAGTAAGAAAACAAAATAGAGCGCAAGTACGAACCAGTCGAGATGTGTCACAAGGGAACCTAACTATAAAAGAGGGAGTGAAGTTTTTTAAAATTGCGTTTCACTTCATATTGTACGACAAGATTAACCTGCATTGGGAGAGTTGGATCATATTTGCTGAGTCAAGTAAGTGAATGAAACGGCTGCACGTAAGTATGGAAAGCGGTGATGTTACCCGCAGACACCTCAGTTATCTCCTCTGAATTGATGCGCTTATTGAGGTAGGATAGTGGCACTATTTTTCAGACTTTGGATATTCGCCGTGCATCGCCCGACCCCGTTAGAGGTACTCAATTCTGTATTTGGTTACGATCAGTTTCGTCATCAGCAACAATCGATCATCGAGACGTTGGTTGAAGGCGGTGATGTGCTTACCTTGATGCCGACCGGTGGGGGAAAGTCGCTCTGCTACCAAATTCCAGCCATTGTGCGAGAAGGCGTGGGGGTGGTTGTGTCGCCGTTGATTGCCTTGATGAAGGATCAGGTTGATGCATTAGCGCAAGTCGGTGTGGCCGCTGCCTACCTCAACTCCACATTAGATCGCTATGAACAGCGTGAAGTTGAAGATCAGATTCGACGTGAAGAGATTCAGCTTCTCTACATCGCCCCAGAGCGTTTGATGATGCCGCAAACCCTCGACTTGCTCTCCGAGTGCCGCGTATCGCTCTTTGCGATTGATGAGGCACACTGTGTGAGCCAATGGGGACATGATTTCCGACCAGAATATCAACAGCTTTCTGTTTTACATCAACGCTTTCCGAACGTGCCGCGCATTGCACTTACCGCAACGGCTGATAAGCGTACGCAGCAAGAGATCATCAGTCAGCTAGCGCTTCAATCGGCCCAAGTGTTTGTCCACAGTTTTGATCGCCCCAATATTTGCTACTACGTCAGTGAGCCAAGCAATGCAAAGAATGACTTGTGGTCATTCATCTCTGCGCATCACGCGAACGATGCGGGCGTCGTCTACTGTCTATCGCGTAAAAAAGTGGAAGAGACAGCAGAGTGGTTAGCGAGCAAAGGTCGAACCGCATTGGCGTATCATGCCGGAATGTCGGTTGAAAAGCGCAATGAGCATCAACAACGTTTTCTGCGTGAGGAAGGCGTGATCATCGTCGCGACCATTGCGTTTGGTATGGGCATCGATAAACCCGACGTGCGTTTTGTCGCTCACTTGAGTTTACCGAAAAGCTTGGAGTCCTACTATCAAGAGACGGGGCGCGCGGGCCGAGATGGCGAACCCGCCAATGCTTGGATGGCCTACGGGATGCAAGATATGGTGATGCAGCGCCAGATGGTAGAAAACTCAGACGGTAGTGACGCCTATAAACAAGTGCAAATTCAAAAACTGAATGCCCTACTTGGTTACTGTGAGTTGGTGACGTGCCGCCGGCAAACCCTTCTCGCTTACTTTGATGAGCAGATGAAGGAGCCGTGTGGCCACTGCGACAACTGCCTGACGCCGCCAACCACTTGGGATGGCACAGAGGCGGCTCAAAAGGCGTTGTCGACGGTATACCGATGTGAGCAGCGTTTTGGTGTCACATATCTTATCAATGTCTTGTTAGGCAAGCGCGACGATCGCATTGAACGATTTGGTCACGACAAGGTGTCTACCTTTGGGATTGGCACCGAGCTCAATGCCAATCAATGGAAAGGCGTCTTTCGTCAACTCATCGCGATGAATTACCTACGGGTGGAAGGTGAGTACAACCGTTTAGTGCTCACGCCGCAATGTCGTCCCATCTTAAAAGGCGAGCAGAGTGTCCAGTTGCGCGCACTGCGCAAAGCGAAGTCGAACCAATCGACGAAATCGAGCGCCGCAGACTCATTATCTCCTTCAGATACGGAGCAATTTCTTGCTTTGAAAGCCGTACGTGCTCGCTTGGCGAAAGAGCAAAACGTGCCAGCGTATGTCATCTGTCAAGATGTCAGTTTGAAAGCCATAGCCAAAGCTCGACCCCAAACATTGGATCAGCTTCGTCATATTTCAGGGTTTGGTGATACCAAAGTGAGTCAATATGGTGAAGCGCTGTTAGCCGTAATGGAAGACAAACCCGTTGAGCTGCGCCGCTTGAACGATACCGAGCAACAGTCGGTTGAGCTCTTTCACCAGATGGCGTCGGTTGCGAGTGTCGCTGCCCACCGTCAACTGGCCGAGACCACGATACAGAGTCACCTCAGCGCCGCCATTGAGAGTGGAGCGTGCCAACTCGAACAATTAGTGGAACTTAGCTCTGATGCGCTCAGCGATATTGAACAGAAAGCGACTGCGCTTAACAGCATCAATGAAAACAAGTTAAAGCCTTTGTTTGAAGCGTTCAATGAACAATACGACTATGGCACGCTGCGCTACGTACTCGGTCATATGAAGCATAAGCTAAGCCAACAAGCCGTTGAGGCTCAGTGAGCGTCATAAGCCTAATTTAGTCTGCTTGCTTATCATCTATCAGCGATTTTAACGTACTGACAGAAGTAGGGAGCAGTCCGACTTTTAAGCCAAATGGTTTGAACACCTTGTTGAGAATCTCTGTGTTGTAGCTGCCCCGATCATTCTCTATATCTGAGAGTGTTTTTCTTGAGACATCGACAAGTCTTGCGAACACATCCTGTTTGAGTCCCAGTATATTAATGCGTAAACTTTTCAACGCTTGGCCTTGTGTTAGCTCTCCAAGCAATAAGTGTTTGATGATTTTGTTTGCCTCTGTTTTGCGTTCTACTGCACTGACTGCTTTGGCGTTTTTTGAAGTTTTCGATCTCGTCGGAGTATTAAGTTGCGATCGTTCATTGGTCGAATGAGTTGCATTCGTCCCAGTCTTGTGCTGATTTTGATTTCGCTTTGCTCTTAGACGAGCAACTGTATCTTGTACGGACTCTTTATTGCTTGGCTGATTCATAGTAGCCCCCATTTAGTGAGCTTTTCTGATATATGATTAAGTCCAACGGCTGGCATCTCTAAGATTTGTTCTGGCACTCCTCGTAATGCTAGTCTCTGCTTTAAGTCAATGCATTGACTTGCAGTAACCTCTAGCTCTTGTAATAACACTTCTTTTGGCACGAGATCAGATAAGGTGTCCGCTATTCCTACGAAGTCGTAAGTGCCGCCAACCTCTAGTGGGGCTTTCCATTTTGTTGTTCTTGGGATGCCTTCAGGGTCAGCTTTCATTGGTGCAAAGTCGTAAACGGGAGCAAGCTTTATGACTCCATCACCTTTTAAGAATGAAGTGTTTCTGCCATGGTTATCACTATTACCAAACAATATGTTGAGCAGATCTCTCTTCACCCACTCAATGACGAAAGCTTGAGTATCAAACCTATACCCTTGGTGTTTAACCATATTGCTTTCAGTCATTTTTTCTATAAGAGTTCGGATTGTTGTTTCGTGATCAAGAGTGACTCCAGCGCCTTTGTTCAAAATGGAATACACAGATTCCATACCAAATCTTTCGATTTGTTGATCAATAACTTGAACATCAAATCGAGGAAGCCACAAGGAAGGGTAGTTTAATCCTTCCTCCAAGCGCATCCCGTCGGTGGAGATCGTTTCAACTCCCATTTCTGTTAGCTCGTGGTAGAAGTAGAACTCAGCTCTTAGAATATTACAGTCGATGGTGCTTCTTGAGCCTCTAGGGTACTTTACTAAGTAATGTAAGTCGTGGTTACTATTGTCATCTTGGTATGGGTCAATCCATATTTTTTCGCTGCCCGATCCATGATCGAAACCGCATCGGAGGATCAGTTTTGGCGCTTCACCTCCAGCCCCTGTTGCACCACCTGCGGCGGCCCCTCTTTGCTGTGCATAGTCGAGGAAATCACCAGCTCGATTTTTAACATCATCAACAGAGAAGTAGAGGTTGTCTGCTACTTCGTAGCGCTCAGGAAGAGAGTCTTTTACTCTTAAGTTACCAATAGGCGACATTGTGCCAAACTTGAGCAAAACATAGTCTTGTTCATCAGAACTAAGGTCGTCAATATCTAGGTGTTTGACCCAGTATCGTCTACTAGCACCACTAGGCATAATATCGTCTAGAAACGTTAACCATCCAGGTTTACCCATGTCATTAAAAAAGAATGAGACAGGGTGGTTTAGTGAAACAGCGTGAAAGTCATCTTTATCGTGATGTTCTAGCGCATAGTCGCTGAGGTAGTTGAGTTCAGTCACTCGGAAATTATGTTGGCTACTTTTAGGGAATGAGATGATACCAGTATCTATCCATTCACCTCTGATAAAAGCTTGTACGGTTAGTTCTTCCATTGACAACACCTCTACTTATCAATGAGTAAAACTTTACTCGTAAAGTCGTTTGTTTTCAAGCAATGAGTAAAATTTTACTCATTAATATGCAGATAGACTATTTATGAGTAAATGATTACTCATAGAGCGTAAGTCAAAATTATTGATGAGCAGAATGGATTGTTTTAGCTATGAAAGCTGCGATAGGGGCGAGTTAATTGCCAAATACCAGATGAGGATATCTTTAGATAGCGCATTTTTAGTACTAACTTTTAGTGCAAGTGGTACACGAACGAAAAATAAAGACAAAAAAAGGCGGTAAGTCAATAACTTACCGCCTTTTCAGACGTTTGGTGGAGCTGGCGGGAGTTTTACCGTTCTTTTCAATAAAAGCTTAACTAACAGTAAGTTATAGTGTGTCACTTCCTCTGTCAAGTTGGATGGCAAGATTGGCTCATTAATATTTGGACGCCAGTTCAACTCCCTGGTTGGTTGCGGTGAAGTCGAGCTCAATTGTGATTGTGTGATACAGAGTGCATAATATTCGGTCGGGTGGCAGTAATATATTGTTTTGATTGAATATGAGGTGTTACATGCCAATTTGTAATGAGAGCCATCGTCACTGGCCTTTTTTTGAATCATTGCCGAAAGATCAAGGAGGGTTTGGTCGTCATAAGTGTGCAGGGTGTGCTTACGAAAGGGGTTATCAGGCAGGACTAACAAGGGAGGAAGTCCTGAATCTAGATATAGACTCTCTTCCCGAAAGTCAGGCAGGATCAGTGAGACACAAGAGTCCCCATGCTGCATTTGCTCAGGGGTACTTTGACGGGGTTCATGCTTCCTACAATAACCCAGAATAGCTCACCTTGATTCATGTTTAGAGGTTGGTATTGAATGAGGAGTATAGATTTGCTGTTTGACTTTGGTCGGAAAGCCGATGATGTTGGTTCAATTTTGATTGTGTCTCATTATCGCATATTGATTCCTGAGTGAAATTAATATGGCAATAAGAACAGCATGGGCGCTTAGCTCAGAACGAAAGCTAGTGAATATTTCTCAACTGGATAGAGAGCAACAGCGAGGGAAAAAATGCAACTGCTTTTGTATATCATGTGGTTCGCAACTCGTTTCAAAAATGGGCGAGCAGAAAGCTGATCACTTTGCGCATAATTCAACGAGTAACTGCAGTATAGAGAGCATCCAGCATAAGCTTGCGAAAGCTATTATTGCGGAGAGCATTAACGAGAAAATCTCTACTGCGCCCAAAAACGCTCCCCTCCGATCTCTGAGCAACTCCGTTAAGATTAAAACCGTCGAGTTGGAAAGGAACTTACACAACGGTCAAATTATCGCTGATTGTTTCGTAAACAGTGATTCTGAGCCCTTCGCCATTGAGGTTTTTTATACTAACCGTAAAGATTCCAAACATACCGAGCTCTACCATGAATTGGGCATTTCTGCGTTAGAGATAGATGTCTCAAACATGAATCTACTCCTTAACAGAGAAGAGCTTAAACAGTTTGTACTGAACGATGCTCCTAGAAGGTGGCTGAAGGTAACCGATGAAAAAATAGGGGGAGCTTCTGAAGGTGTTCTAGAAGAAAGTGGCCGAATACACGAAGAGATTCTCGTTGAGCATATTGATGAGATGGTAGCCGAACGAGATCTCGGTGCCGTGATAGCAGCGAAGGGCGTATGTGGTGAATCTATTTATCATTGCACAAAAAAAATTTGCTTAATCACGGTCGAAAACAGAATAGAGCGTGTAGGTAATACCTTTATTGCAAAAGGCACTGTTAACAAAGGTATTTCTGTTGATGTTGTTTTTCCTTTTGGTAATGATCACGCTTTTGATTACGAATCTCCTACGCTGGTTGTCGACCTTGATGTATGGGGGGACCATCACAGACAATCTTGGCACGGAATAGGTAAGTGGATTGAGAAGCTCTGTCAGGAAGCGCATGTCGGTGCAAGAAAAAAAGAAGAAAGACGGTTGCGGCGTCTCCAGTTATTAAAAGAAGAGATAACAGTCAAAGAGATCTGTGAGCTGTATAAATCATCATCTTCGCTTGGAGGTTTCTATAGTTTATTGGCAGATAAAACAGGGCTAGATCTGTCTGAGCTATCGTTCATAGATAACGAGAAAATTTGGACAAACTGGGGTT